>NZ_JBEPEH010000005.1:0-341140 GCF_040300725.1 Dactylosporangium sp. NPDC000244 | reverse complement strand
CGACGGCGCGACCCTCGCCGAGTTGTACGCACTGCGTGACGGCTTCGACACGACGGTCGAGCGCGAGCCGGTCCTCGGCGGCCAGTACCTGTAAACGCGTTGGACGACGTTCCGGATGAGAACGTGGGAGGGTGGGGTCCGCGCGCAATCGCGGCAAGGTCAACGGGTCGACCAGCCATCACCGGGTCTACGGCATCTGCACCGCTGTTGACGGCGTCGCCCGGCCCCGCGTGACCGGCAAGGTCCGGCTTCGCTGAAACGCGCCACACCTGCACTGGCGCTCCCGGCCCGAATCGCGGCACGCCACCAGTGGCCGGCACCTGGCGCTACCCGTCGCCCGAGCGGTGCGAGGACGACCGCCGCGCCTGCGGCGTGTGGATCGGCCCACCCGACCGGCCGTGCGAGCAGGCCCTGGTCTGCGTCTCCTGCGGCCTCGACCTCACCTGACCAGATCGGCAGCGACACCTTCCCGCCCGGGGCCCGGCGCTCGTCGCCGCGGCCCCGGGCGGGATTCGTCTGCACCGTTTCCGCAGCCCATGAAGGGATTCGCGCATGAAGTCGCGCCCACGACCCGATCTACTGCTCATCCTCGCCCGCAGCGAGGTGCACGGCATCGCCGAACTCACCGGCCACGTCGGCTACCGCCACGACGTCAGCCGGGCCCAACCATCCGCCGCATCGGTCAGACTTCCTCCCGACCTGATGACGTCGTCTGCGCTGCGACCGATCAGCGCTTGGCCGGCCTGTCGATGGCCTCGCTGAGGCGCAAGGCAGCAGGCGAATGCGGGACACCGCCAGGGCAAGCTCTCGGCAGCAACGCGTTGATGCAGTGCAGACGGGCGTAGGACGTCGTCGGCGCCTCGACGATGGTGATCGCTTCGGATTCGACGTCCCCAAACGTCGAGGTCCGTCGCAGCAGGGCCTGCACGAGCGTGTGCAGGAACCACCCCGACCGCTGGGGATCGTCCTCGTCCGCGAACCACTCATGTACGGCGTCGGGTTCGCGCAGCGCCGCACGGACCTCGGTCAACGCCCTGCTGTCCCCGTCGAGGGTCCTCGCCACCGCAGCGTACGCGCGCACCCGCGGATCTGGATCGAACAGCAGCGGCCGCGGCGCAACACCACACCAGTCGAGGGCGAACGCCTGGTGTGCCCGCTCCACCGCCTCCGCCGCCGGCATGATCTCCAGCCGCCGTGCCAAATCCTGACGTTCATCGACGAGATCGGGCGCACGCAGCAGCTGGCCCGCCGCCCTCACTGCATCTATCCTGGTCGACATAATGGGATCTGCGACAAGCGGCGCGACAGCGCGATACAACTCCGCTCTGACCTGCTGGCAAGCCCGTTCCTCCTGTTCAGGAGCGGCGATGTCATCGCAGTAGGCGGCGCTCTCACCGACCTGGCCGAGCCACTCCAGCAACGCCGCGCGTAGTGGCCGGACCTCGTCGCACCCGTCGTCCAGAGCGATGCCGGTCCGGTCATCACCGAGCGTGGCGGCAACGAATAACGCCACCGGCGCGGTGCACGAGTAGATGCTGCCCTGATGCAACACACACATGTCCAAGTCCGCCAATGCGCCCTTCGCGGCCGGCGGATCGCCACTGAGCAGCCCGGCGAGCCGCTCCGGCAGATCATCCGCGCGTCCATAGGCGCGCTCCAGAGCGGCCCAGTCGATACCGGCGAGAAGATCCATCGGCGACGTCACGCCCGCATCGTTCATGACCCAAGCGCTGATGGCAACGCTCGAAAGTCCGCAGCGACTGTGGCGGGTCCCGAACTGACGCACACACAATCCCGACGCCGGCAGGTGGGAACCGCGTTCAGCGACAACCGGGCCCGGTTCTCACTGACGAAGCCAGCGGCGCGGGCAACCAGCCTTGAAGGCTGATTGTCTCGTACGAATCATTTATGGCCGCTACCGGTCCCGAGGCAAAGCCGGAATCGGCACGTTCGGCGATGTGGCCGACGGGCGGCGTAGCAAGTTAGCTACCGACGCATCAGCGATGTCGTTGATGCCGACTTCCACGCAGCCCTACGGAAGGGTCGGACCGTTCAGGCCGTCCCCGATGAGCCAACTGTTGTCTTGGATATAGACGACCTCGAAGGCTGGTTCTCGCAACTGGCATCCGCCGGTACCCCGGCGGCGGTCGCGACATGGGGTCAGGCCGCGGCGGCGACCGTGGCGCGACTTCGCGCAATAGTCGACGCATCGCCGGTCCACAATGTCGGCAGGTAGGCGTGGCGCATCGGGCGCAGCATCGCCTGGGTGGCTCCACGCGTAGTAGCGCGAAGCCACCGACGGCTTCTGGAGGTTCTCTGGTGCTATCGGCCTGGTCGGGTTCCTACCACGCGAACCATTCCCAAATCCCCACTTCGCCGAGGCGGGCGCGGAGGCTCGTGTAGTCGTTTCCGGTGTAGTCCAGCTGGTTCGACACGTACTTCTGTTGGCTCAGGGAGTAGAACCACGTAGTACTAGTACCCTTCCCGGGCGCCGTGTACGTGGTGAACAGGTTGGGGTAACTGCATTGGCACACACTGTCCCACGCTGCTAGTTTGCCGGGGGCCGCTGGATCGAGGCTAGTCCACACCCACTTGCCCTTGTCCGACTGGATCGCAGTTTGCCAGTTGTTCGCGTTGCGGCAGACCGTGAACTCCTCCCAGGTACCGAGGGCGCTAGAACTTGTACGCGCACGGAGCGGGGAGTCAGGGAGGTTGTGGTCTGCTGCGACGTACAGGTTGTTGCCGAGCGACCGGATGCGGACCTTGTACCAGCACGGCTGGGGCAGAGGTATGACGTCGTCAGGCGATGTGCCGAACGCGGACGTCGGGCTGGAGACCAGGCGCCGAAGCGCCTCCAGTTCGGGCGATCCCGTGCCGGGCGGGACGAGTACCGGACCGCCGTCGCGCTGGAGCCCGCCGGCAACATCCGTGACCACCGGTCCGGCGCTGTTGGGCAGCGTCAGCGCGCTGTAGGAGGCGCTCGGCGGCGGTTGAATCGGATCGGCGGCCGCCGGGCTGACGAGTGTCGCCGCAGTGGTACACCCGGCCATGACGGCCGCAAGGAATCGCCGTTTGCCCATCTTCTCACCCCGTGATTGATTGATGAAGGAGCATCCCTGCTGAGTTTCGGTCATATACGATTTGGCGTCAACACCCGGCAAGCCGTCTCAGCTTCGCCGTCCTCCGAGCTGCGTCGGGGGTGCTGGATTCCGCCGGTTCCGCACGGCAAGGCGCGGCTGCGACGGCACAAACGACCAGCTGCTGCGAGCGGCCATCGCGGCGCCGAGAGCCCGCCGAGGAGCGCGCGGCGGCCTACAACTTGACCTTCAGCGACTCGACGAAGACGTTGGGCCGTCCCTCGTAGTGGTCCGACAAACGTGATTCGATGTGCTCGGCAGACCACACCGCCTGTCGCTCAAGGCCAAGGCATTCCTCTCTCGGGACCGGCAACCGAGTGCTGTGGCCGGGCTCGACAATCGAGCATGCCCCGCTTCCGACCTCCTGCCTGAACACAGGCGGGATCGCAGGCAGCGTCTTCTCCGGAAGCCGCCCCAGCGCGTGGCCCCAGCGGCCCGCGGAGTACGCACTACGCATCACGGCGATGACGAACAGCGGGTCACCAGTGCAGATCTCTTGGATCGCAGCAGGATCGGGCTCGCCCCCGCGACCGGCTGCGCCGATGATGCTCCGGGTCACGCGGACTGCATCGGCCATCCGCCCGACACGACCGCTCCGGAACGACACTCGGCGCCGGGGAGCTTGCCCATGCCGCTGCACGGCAATGACACGTGCCGATCAAACCGGCATCGATTGGCCGGTCGATGGGCGGAAGCCGCGCTTGCGGTAGCCGTGCGGGTCGATCCTCTCGCGGATCAGGCCGACCTGCTCGGCCGTCGGCGGTGTGGTGCTCGCGACCCGGGGCGGGAGGACCGGCGCGAACCCGGTGGCCGACAGCACGTCGTCGACGCTGATGCCCGGATGTACCGACTTCAGGCGCATGCGCTGCGAGTCGGGCGCGAAGTCGAAGACCGCCAGGTTCGTCACCACGAGGGCCGGCCCGCCGCGCAGGCCGAGTCGGGCCCGCTCACCGTGCCCGCCGAGGTAGCCGGCGCCGGAGCGGAAGTCGACCCGTTCCACCAGCGTCCGCGGGCTGTGGTCGGTGACCCAGTAGATGAGCTGCTTGTCGAGCGCGCCCATGTCGCCCAGTCCGGCGGTGCCCGGCAGCCGCACCCGCGGGTGGTCGAACGTGCCGATGACGGAGTTGTTGGCGTTGCCGTAGGCGTCGAGCTGGGCCGCGCCGACGCAGAACTTGCGCAGGAATCGGTCGCTGGCCACGTAGTCCCAGAACTCGGCGTAGTGCTCAAGGTACATGACGGCGTCGCGCCACAGTGGGGCCTCGAAGCTGGAGGCGGTGAGCTGCGGGTCGAGCGGGTCCACACCGGACGATCCAGCGATCCAGACGAGGTCGGGCGCGTGGGTCAAGCGGGCCAGCTGGATCGCGCACACCGGCAGGACGGAGGACAGGCCGTTGCAGACCTGGTCGTCGTTGTCGAAGCACGCGGCCAGCGTCGCGATCATCAGCTCGTCGATCGAATAGTCGGTCACCGCTGGCCGACCAGTCCCAGGTACTCCGGTTGGGTCGCGGGGCCGCGCACGTACCGGTCCAGGAACGCCCGGCACGCGTCGTCGTCGGCCGCGGCCTCGACCCACGCGGTGAAGAACCCGGCGTCGTAGTCGTACGCCGGGAACAGCGACGTCGGATGCGCGCCGAACGGCGCCTCCACCACGGCATCGACGGCGAAGCCGGGCAGGATCGTACGGTCCGGCGCCCGCCGCAGCTCGGCCGAGCCGACGACCCGCTCGACCGACACGATGACCCGCCGCGACGCCCGGGGCAGCGTCGTCAGCGTGGGCAGGCGTACCCCCGGATCGATCCCGATGTTGCCGGAGCGATCGGCGCGATGGGCATGCAGCACGGCGACGTCCGGCCGCAGCGCGCGGCAGGCGACGACGGGCGGCCCGCCGAACGGGTCCGGGATGACCTTCAGCGCGTCGTTGCCGACATCGAGCAGGTCGGTGCCGATCAGCCCACGCGTCGGCAGGAACGGCAGCCCGCGGCTGGCGGCGCCGAGCCGGGCGTACAGCGCGGTCTCCGACAGCTCCTCGACGGCGATGGCGCCCGACTCGACACCGCGCCGGAACCGCTGGCACAGCCCGAAGTGCTCCATCGTGACGGCGGCGAACGTGCACCGGGCCAGCGATCCGGCGGCGGCGAGCCAGTCGACGGGCAGCCCGCCGCTGAGGCAGACCAGCGACAGGTCGCGGCGCCCGGCGCGGATGATCTCGCGCACGAGCGTCATCGGGGCGCACTGGGTCGGGCCGGCCTGCAGGCCGACGACGTCGCCGTCCGCGATGAGCTCGACCGCCTGCTCGGCCGAGACGACCTTGTCGCGCACCTACCCGGTCCAGTACTGCCGGACGCCGTCGTCCTCGGTGCGGCGCAGCCGGCCGGTGCCGACCAGGACGTCGAGGTGAGCGGCGGTCTCGGTGACGGCCAGGCAGCGGCCGAGCACGTCGAGGTCGTCGAAGGCGCGGCCGCGGCGGGTCCACCGCAGTCGCTGCGCGACCTCCAGCGCGGTGGCCGCACCCGCGGCGACCACGGCGGCGGTCTGCTCCAGCCGGGTGTCGTGGTGGGCGACGAGCTCGTCGACGCGCGCGTGCACGCTGGGCCCCGGGTGGCCGTGCGCCGGCAGCATGGTGCGGTCGGGCAGGTCGCGGACCAGCCGTAGCGAGTCGAGGTAGTCGCGCAGCGGCGACGCGGCCGGGCTCGGCTCGAAGCCGATCGACGGGGTGATGTGCGGCAGGACGTGGTCGCCGCAGAACATCACGTCGCGGGCGGCGTCGACGAACACGACGTGGCCGCGGGTGTGCCCCGGGGTGGGGTACGCCTGCCACGTGGCGGTGTCCAGTGCGATGGCCGACGGCGGGTCGATCCACTCGTCGGGGAACGCCCAGTCGGCCGGGTCGTGCTCGACGGGCACGTCGGCGACGAGCTCCTTGGCCAGCGCGGGGGCGCCGCCGAGGCGCAACTGCGCGCACAGGGCGGCCCAGGGTTCGGTGACCAGTGCCTGCGCGGCGCACAGCGTGCCCTCCTCGGCCAGGCCGAGGCCGATCCGCAGCCGCGGGTGGCGCTCCCGCAGCCGGACGGCGAGGTTGTAGTGGTCGCGGTGGGCGTGGGTGACGAGGATCCGGCTGATCCGGTCCTCGTCGGCGTCGAGGGCCCGCAGGGCCTGCCGCAGCCGGGCCTGCGCCTCCGGCAGCGCCCAGCCGGAGTCGACGAGGACGATCGCGTCGCCGTCGCGGACCGCGTAGACGTTGACCGCGCGCAGGCCGTCCTGCGGCATCGGCAACGGGATGCGGTACAGCCCGGCGCCGACCTCGTACACGCCGGGCTCGGTCCAGTCACGCCCGGGATCGTCGGGGCGGACCGGCAGCGGTGCCCCGAAGCGGTCAGCGGCCACGGAACACAGCCGGTCGCTTGGCGGCGAACGCCGCGAACGCCTCGGCGACGTCGTCGGTCGCGGTGTTGACCGCGGACGCGGCCGCCTCGGCGTCGAGGGCGTCGTCGAACGTCGAGGTGAAGGAGGCGTCGAGGAGCCGCTTGGTGAGGGCGAGTGCGATCGGCGGTCCGTCGGCGAGCCGACGGGCGAGCGTGTTGGCCGTGTCGAGCAGGTCGTCGGGGGCCGTCACCTCCGACACCAGACCGAGGTCGCGGGCCTGCTCGGCGGTGATCGTGTCGCCGAGCAGCGCGAGCCGCTTGGCGGTCTGCAGGCCGACCAGGCGGGGCAGCAGCCAGCTGCTGCCGAAGTCGGGCGACAGGCCGCGCTTGACGAAGACCTGGCAGAAGTTCGCGGCCGGCGAGGCGACGACGAGATCGCAGCCGAGCGCGAGGCTCATCCCGGCGCCGACCGCCGGCCCGCCGACGGCGGCGACGGTCGGTTGCGGCAGCCGGTGCAGGGCGCGGGCCGCGTCGTTGATCCGATCCATGAGGCGCACCACGGACTCCTCGGGCACGCCGGCCGAGAGGTCCGCGCCGGCGCAGAACGCACCGCCGGCGCCGGTGATGAGCACGGCGCGGTCGGCCGGCGTCCGGGCGATCTCGCCGAGTACCCGGCCGAGTTCGGCGAACCCGTCGACGGTGAGGGCGTTGCGCCGCTCGGGACGGTCGAGGGTCAGCCGGACCACGCCGCTGTCGCGTTCCACGGCGATGCTCACGCGCTCTGCCCTTCCTCGACGGTCAGCTCGCCGCCGGCCAGGGCGGGGGCGTTGTCGCGCTCGTCGACGGTTGACACGAAGAGCAGCCGGCCGTCCTCGCGCCAGACCGACGTGCGCAGCGTCTCACCGGGGTACACGACGCCCGCGAAGCGCGCCTCGATCGCCCGGACCCGCTCGGCGCGGCCGTCGAGCACAGCGTCGACGATCGCCCGGCAGGCGATGCCGTACGTGCAGAGCCCGTGCAGGATCGGCCGCGGGAATCCGGCGGCCTCGGCGACCGCGGGATCGGCGTGCAGCGGGTTGCGGTCGCCCAGCAGGCGGTACCACAGCGCCTGCTGCGGCAACGTCGGGGTGATGATTGTGTGGTCGGGCGCGCGCTGCGGCGGATCCGGCGGGCCGGCCGGGCCGCGGTCGCCGCCGAAGCCGCCCTCTCCGCGGGCGAACATCCGCATGCTGGAGGTCCACAGTGGTACACCGTCGATGCCAGTCGCCTCGGTGTCGACGACGATCACCGCCGCCGATCCCTTGTCATAGAGGTCCGCGACCCTGGTGCGGACCGCGGCCTTGCCGTCGCGCGGGATCGGGTTGTGCAGCTCGACCCGCTGGCTGCCGTGCAGGATCTTGCGCAGGTCGACCTCGACGCCGGGGTACGCCACCCGCGGCGGCCGGGTCGCCCGCAGCATCGGCGCGACGACGGCGAACGTCGGCACCACGACGGAGCCGGACTCGGTCGCGTAGCGCAGCTCGGCCGGGTCCACCGGCTCGGCGCCGGCGCCGAGCGCCAGGTGGTAGAGCAGCACGTCGGACGTGTCCCACCCGATCTCCTCGACCGTCGGGGGCGCCGCCAGGGCTACGCCGGGATCGATCGGCATCCGGTTCTCCTTCTCGTTGGCTTACTGTACGGCCGGGCGCGCGGCGGCCAGCTCGGCGTTGGTGTCGTCGCGGACCACGAAGCGGCGGACCTTGCCCGACGCCGTCATCGGCAGCGCGTCGACGAACCGCCAGACCTCCGGGAGTTTGAAGCGGGCCACCTTGTCCCGCAGGTATTCGGTGAGTTCCGGCCCGGTCACAGCGCTGCCGGGGGCGCGGACCACGACGCCGGCGACGCGTTCGCCGAGCCGCTCGTCGTCGATGCCGACCAGGACCGCCGAGGCGATCCCCGGGTGCGCGGCGAGGCACTCCTCCACCTCGGCGGGGTACACGTTCTCGCCGCCGCGAATGATGACGTCGCGGACCCGGCCCTGGAACGTGACGTTGCCGAACTCGTCCATCGACGCCAGGTCGCCGGTGCGCAGGTAGCCGTCGGCCGGCAGGACCTCGGCGGTCTGCTCGGGCATGCCCCAGTACCCGCGCATCACGTACGGCGAGCGGGTCCGGATCTCGCCGACGGACCCGATCGGCACGGCCTCGCCGGTGGCCGGATCGACGATGCGGACCTCGACGCCGGCGACGGGCCGCCCGACGGTGCCCGCGATCGTCGCCGCGTCGTCGTCGATCTCGGTCGAGGTGATGGCCGGGCACTCGGATTGCGCGTAGGTGTTGATGACCGGCGCGCCGAGCGTCCGGCGGATCCGCTCGACCAGGTGCTGGGTCACCGTGGCCCCGCCGACCGCGACCGAGCGCAGGCCGGCCGTGGCGGCCCGGGCGCCGAGGTGGTCGAGGGCGTCGATCACCATCGTCGGGACGCCGCCGATCCGGTTGACCACGCCGTGGTCGAGCAGTCGCATCGTCTCGGCCGGCACGTACTTCTCGACGACGACGAACGCGCCGGCGTCGACCAGGCCGCCGAGGATGACGAAGCAGGAGCCACCGATGTGGTGGTACGGCACGGGATTGAGCCAGGTGTCGGCCGGGCCGATGACGTCGCGGCGGTTGCGTTCGCGGGCGGCGTTGAGCACGGCCTGGTGGGTGAGGACGGCGCCCTTGGAGCGGCCGGTGGTGCCGGAGGTGAACTGGATGAGGAACGGGTCGCCGGTGGCGACGTCGGGCAGTTCGCCGGGCTCGGCGCCGGCCGCCCAGTCGCGCACGCCGGCGAGGTCGAGGACGATGCCGGCGCCGCACACGCCGGCCGCCCGGGGCACCAGGCTGTCGCCGGTCGGGCCGGTCCCGGCGAACACCAGCACCGGTGTGGTCAGCCGGTTTGCGTGGTCGACCTCGGCGTCGGTCCAG
Organism: Dactylosporangium sp. NPDC000244; assembly: GCF_040300725.1. Lineage (NCBI taxonomy): Bacteria > Bacillati > Actinomycetota > Actinomycetes > Micromonosporales > Micromonosporaceae > Dactylosporangium > Dactylosporangium sp. NPDC000244. The sequence goes on along the minus strand of NZ_JBEPEH010000005.1, from coordinate 331,696 downwards.
GCCGTGTTGAACGGGGTGAGGATCAGCCCGGCCATCGCGCAGCCGTACTCGAGCACGACCCACTCGACGCTGTTGCGCGACCAGACGGCCACCCGCTCGCCCGGCGCGGCCCGGCCGGCCAGCGCCCGGGCGACCGGGCCGGCCGCGGCGGCGAGCTCGGCGTAGGTGAGTTTGGCCAGGCCGCCGTGCTCGGGCCACCACAGTGCCGGACGGTCGCCGTACCGGTCGACCTGCCGGGCCAGCAGCCCCGGCACCGAGTCGGTCAGCAACTCGTCACCGCCCTGGGCGGTCCACTCCGACCGCGGCCCGATCCGCCGCCCTGACCCGATCGTGGTTCCTGTCGACATGGCCTGCTCCACGGTGAGCGCTGTTACCAACCGGCTGGTTGATAATTCCTGCATCGTCGCCCAACCGGTCCCGGTTGCGCAACGCCTTCGCGTGCTCGTTCGGCGGTCAGCCCGGCGGGAGCTGCACCGCCTGCGCCGGCACGGTCCACGACGTGGTGTCCAGAATGTCCGGCAGATGCGCGGCGATGTCCTCCACGGTCGCATCGGGGTTTTCATACCCGGCCGTCTCGATGATGAGGTTGCGGGCGTATCGTCCCGCGGCGGCGAACAGGATCTCGCCGGTGAGGCTGCACGACTCGTGGCAGAGGTAGGCGACCATCGGCGCGACGCGGTCCGGCGACATCCGCTCGTGCAGGTGCTCGGGCAGCATCGCGGACGTCATGGCCGTCGCGGCGCCCGGGGAGATGAGGTTGACCCGGATGCCGTGCCGGGCGCCCTCGACGGCGAGGGTGCGCCCGAGCCCGACCAGCCCGGCCTTGGCCGCGGAGTAGTTGGCCTGGCCCAGGTTGCCCCACAGCCCGGCGACCGACGTGGTCATGACGACCCGGCCGTACTGGCGTTCCCGCAGCACCTGCCACGCCGCGCGGGTCAGGCCGATGGTGCCGTGCAGGTGGACGTCCAGAACGTCCTTGATCTCCTGGTCCGACATCTTGCCGAACGAGCGGTCCCGGACGATCCCGGCGTTGTTGACGACGATGTCGACTCGGCCGAAGGCCTGCATCGCGGTGTCCACGACCGCCGGCCCGGCCGACGGTTCGGCGATGGACCCGTCGTGGGCGAGCGCCGACCCGCCCAGCTCGGCGATCTCCGCGGCGACGGAGGCGGCCGGGGTGCTGCCGGTGTCGTCCTTGCGGTCGATGTCGTTGACGACCACGTGCGCGCCGCGGGACGCCAGCAGCAGCGCGTAGGCCCGCCCGAGTCCGCCTCCCGCTCCGGTGACGATCGCCACCCGGTCGTCGAAGCGCAGCTGATGCAACGGCTGATTGGTCAAGACGCTCTCCCTCGCGCAATCGTGGTGTGGAATCGGTTCAGCCTCGGCGGCTGCGGGGCAGCCCCAGCCGGCGTTCGGCGATGACGCCGCGCAGGACCTCGCTGGTACCGCCGTAGAGCGTCGAGATCTGGGCTTCGCGGTACAGGTGCTGCAGTTCGGCCGCGGGTTCGCCCGGCCCGGCCGCGAGCCCGTCGGGTCCGGCCGCGTCCAGCAGCGCGCCCGCGCCGGCCAGCAGTGCCTCGGTGCCGTACACCTTGGCCATCGCGCCCTCCACGGCGCCGGCCTGGGCCGCGGAGCGCAGCCAGGTGGCCTGCGAGCCGAGCAGGCGGGCGACCTCGGTGGCGGCGGCGACCCGCCCCAGCCGCCGCAGCAGCCGGGCGTCGCCGGTGCGCCGCGCCGCGTGCGCCCACGTGACCGTCGCATGCACCAGGCGGCGCAGTTGGGCGGCGAACTCGCCGCCGCGTTCGAACGCGAGGGCCAGGCTGACGATCGGCCAGCCCTGGCCGACACCGCCGATGCGGGCGTCGTCACCGACCTGCACGCCGGAGTAGAAGGTGAGGTTCGTGCGTTCGCCGCTCAGCGTGTGCACGGGCGTCAAGGAGAAGCCTTCCGCCGACGTCGGCACCAAGAACATGGTCAAACCGGCGTGCTTGGGCGCCTGCGGATCGGTGCGCGCCAGCAGGAAGACGTAGTCGGCCTCGTGGGCATGGGTGGTGAAGTTCTTCTGCCCGTCGATGCGCCAGCCATCGCCGTCGCGTACGGCGCGGGTGCGCGCCGAGGCGAGGTCGGATCCGGCGTCGGGCTCGGTGTAGCCGAGGCTCAACAGCAGCCGGCCTTCCCGCACCGGGCCGAGGATCCGTTCCCTCTGCTCGGGCGTGCCGACCCGGCGGACGGTCTCGGCGATGATGAGCGTCACCGCCATGCCCTCGACGGGTGCGCCGGCCGCGGCCAGCTCCTCGTATAGGATGTCGAGGTCCGCCCGGTCGCGGCCCTGCCCGCCGTCCTCGACCGGCCACCCCGCGCCGATCCAGCCCTGCCGGGCGACCGCGCGGTGGAACTCCCAGTCATGGTACGTGCCGGATGCGGCCACCCGGGCGCGGACGGCGTCGGTCAGGTGCTCACGCAGGAACGCCTGCACCTCGGCGCGGAATGTCTCGGCCCGCTCGTCCAGTGCGAAGTCCATCAGTGTGCTCCCCCGGCCATCGTCGCTGCCCCGATCTCTTCCCAGAGCAGATCCGGGTCGCCGGCGCTCAGGCGGGTCGCCTTGGCCCGGCGCAGGTACAGCTGCGCGTCGTACTCCAGCGTGAACCCGTATCCGCCGTGCACGTGCAGGCACAGTTCGGCGGCGCGGACGGCGGTCTCGGCGGCGTGCGCGAACGCGACCGCCGCCGCGCCGGCCCACGACTCCAGCCCGTGGTCGTGGCGCCAGGCGGCTTCCCGCGCGACGAGCCGGGCGCCGTCGGCGGCCATCGCGACGTCGGCGAGGGGTTGCTGGAGCGCCTGGAACGAGCCGATGGGGGCGCCGAACTGGTGGCGCTCGGTCGCGTACCGCACGGCGATGTCGAGCGCCTCGGCGGCCAGCCCGGTGCACGCGGCGGCGGTGCCGAGCCGCCAGCGGTCGCGGGCCCGGCGCCACAGGTCGTGGGCCTGCACCCCGGCGGCGAGGACGTGCCGGTCGAGGCCGGTCCCCCGCAGTGGGCGGTCGGCGACGGCCTGGAACCCGAGATCGCGACCGGCCGCGACGCCGGGACCGCTGGGGCCGACGGAGTCGTTCCCCCGGCCCGGGCCCGTGCGCCCGCCCGGGCCGCCGCCGTGGTCGCCGGGGGCGCTCGGGCCGTGCACGAGGACGAGTTCGTCGCCCTCGAGGGCGATGACGCCTTCGGCCACCGAGCCGGCCGGGACCCGGCGGGCGACGCCCTGCTCGGCCGGGCGCGGCGCGAAGACGGTGATCCGTTCGCCGCTGACGGCCTCGGCGACGAGGTCGGCCGGGGCGCCGGCGTCGGCGAGCAGGCGGGCGGCGACCGCGGCCTCGATCAGGGGCACGCAGGCGAGCCGGCGTCCGGCCGCCTCGGCGATCAGCGCCAGCTCCACGAAGCCGCCGCCGCTGCCACCCGCGGTGGCCGGGACGGCGATGCCGATCGCGTCCATGCCGGCAAGCGTCTTCCACAGCGCGGGGTCGAACCCCGCGGCTTGCGCGGCGCGGACGCGCTCGCTCGACGAGTCCCGGGCGAAGACGCGCGCGAATGCCTCGGCGACGTCACGCTCGTCGGGCGTCAGCTCCAGGTCCATTGGTCCTCCTTCGGGGACTCCGTTATAACCAACTAGCCGGTTGGTTGGCAAGCAAGCGCCGCTGTTTACCGTCCCGGAACGAAACCGACCCACCGGCCGGTTAAACTCGGATCAGCCCGGAGTGCAAAGGGTTGACACAACACAGTCGGAGGTCACGAGTGCGGACACGAGTGCGGCATGCCTAGGCCGTCCCGCCGGGATGAGGTCCGCGCGACAGCGGCCCGGATATTCCGCGAGCAGGGCTACCTCGCCGCGACGATGGACCTGATCGCCGACGAGGTCGGGCTCAACAAGGGCACCCTGTACCACTACTACCCGGCCAAGAGCGCGATCCTCAACGAGCTGCTCTCCGAACAGGTCGACGCGACGCTGGAGCTGCTCGCCCGGGTGCCGCTGACCGGCAGCGGGCTGGACCGGATGCGGTTCTTCGTCCGGGAGCAGGTCGCCCTGGTGGCGACCAAACACGACGAGCTCGTCGTATTCTTCCAGGAGGTGCCGTGGATCGACCAGCGGCTGCCCGAGGAGCAGGCCCGGTCGATCCGCCAGCGGATCTACCGCTACGAGGAGTTCGTGAAGTCGCTGCTGGCGGAGGGCACCCGCACCGGGGAGTTCCGGCCCCTCTCCCCTTCGACGATCCTCTACTCCATCATCGGACTGCTGGCCTACCTGCCGAACTGGTACCGCCGCCCGGCGAACGCCAGCACCGACGCCCGGCTCATCGACGAGGTGACCGAGTTCGTCATCAGCGGCATCCGCGCCGTCGAGCCACCCGCCGCCACGAGCGCGGCGCCGGCCGGTTCCGGCAAAGTCACCGCTACCACCGCCGCGGCCACCCCGAAAGCCCCGCGCCGCCAGCGCGTCAAGGGATGAGCCGCCCCTGACGCCGCTTGACGCACGCCGGACGGCGCCCATACGTTTCACCAACCATCTGGTTGGTTGATTATATGGTCGCCGGCCAGCGTCGTCGAGGCAAGGGGGCAGGACGTGCGGGATGCCGTGATCGTCGAGGCAGTGCGGACACCGGTGGGCAAGCGCAACGGTGGCCTTTCCGGAGTACACCCGGTCGATCTCTCGGCCCATGTGCTCCAGGCGTTGACCGAGCGCAGCGGGATCGACCCCGCGCTCGTGGACGACGTCGTCTGGGGCTGCGTCGACCAGGTCGGCGAGCAGGCGTTCGACATCGCCCGCACCGCCGTGCTGGCGGCCGGCTGGCCGGACACGGTGACCGGTGTGACGATCGACCGCCAGTGCGGCTCCAGCCAGCAGTCGGTGCACTTCGCGGCGGCCGGGCTGATCGCCGGGCACTACGACGTCGTGGTCGCCGGCGGTGTGGAGTCGATGTCACGGGTCCCGATGGGCAGCGCCTCCGGCGACGCCGACCCGAACGGCTCGCGCTTCGCCGCGCGCTACGGCGGGGTCGCCCCGAACCAGGGCGTCGGCGCCGAGATGATCGCCGAGCGGTGGGGGTTCTCCCGCACCCGGTGCGACGAGTTCGCGCTCGCCAGTCACGAGCGCGCCGCCGCGGCACAGGACGGGGGGCGCTTCGACGCGCAGATCGCGCCGGTCACACTTCCCGATGGCACTGTCGTCGCCCGCGACGAGGGCATCCGCCGCGGCGGCACCGTCGAGGGGCTGGCTCAGCTGCGCACCGCGTTCCGGCCCGGCGGTGTCATCACCGCCGGCAACTCGTCGCAGATCTCCGACGGCTCGGCCGCGCTGCTGCTGACCACCAGCGAGCGAGCACGCGAGCTCGGACTGACGCCGATCGCCCGGGTACACACGGCGGTGCTGGCCGGCAGCGATCCGGTCATCATGCTGACCGCGCCGATCCCGGCCACCCGAAAGGCGCTGGAGCGCTCCGGGCTGCGGCCGCAGGACATCGGCGCGTTCGAGGTCAACGAGGCGTTCGCGCCGGTGCCCCTGGCGTGGCTGGCCGACATCGGGGCCGACGCCAACGCCCTCAACCCCAATGGCGGCGCGATCGCGCTCGGGCACCCGCTCGGCGGCTCCGGCGCGCGCCTGATGACGACGCTGGTGCACCACATGCGCGAGCACGGCATCCGGTACGGGCTGCAGACGATGTGCGAGGGCGGCGGGCAGGCCAACGCCACCATCCTCGAGCTGCTGTGACGCCCTCGCCGGAGTCGGCGCACAACCGGGTACCGCTCGCGCCGTTCTGGCAGCAGTGGAGCGACCGCGCGGCGGCCCGCGCCCCGACCGGCTGGACGGGACTGATCGACGAGCTGCGCGAGCTGCAGGACGCGGCCGCCGCAAGCGCGCCGCCGGCGGAGGCGGTGGCGCGGGTCAGCGCACTGCTGGCCGATGCCCGCCGACTGCTTGCCGCGCACACCGTCGCCGACGACGAGCAGCTCTACGGCAAGCTCCTGCGCCTGCCAGGCCGCGGGCAGACGCTCAGCCCGCCGCTGCGGCTGGTCTCCTGGACGGCCACCGAGATTGTCGGTGAGGTCGTCTTCGGGCGGTTCCACTCCGGCAGCAACGACGCCGTCCACGGCGGCGCGGTCGCCCTGGTCTTCGACGAGGCGCTCGGCCGCCTGTCCGACCTCGACGACCGGCCACCGTCGCGGACCGTCTCGCTGCGGGTGGAGTTCCGCAGCCTGACGCCGATCGGGCGGCCGCTGACGGTCCGTGCGCGGCTGCTCGGACAGGACGGCCGCAAGCGGCGGCTGACCGGGCTTCTGCACGACGGCGATCGGCTGTGCGCCGAGGCCGACGGCCTGTTCCTGGCCCTCCGGCCGGGCCAGCGCTAAGCCCCGCGCCGGTTGACGAACCACAGCGCGGGTGGTTTTATACCAACCAGATGGTTGGTTATCCTTCAGTGAATGGGAGAACGACATGAAGGACTGGCCCTACACGGTGTTCCCGACGGGCTGGTACCAGGTCGGGTACTCCTCCGAGTTGCAGCCCGGGGATGTTCGGCCCGCGAAGTACTTCGACCAGCATCTCGTGATGTTCCGCACCGAGAACGGCGAGGTGTCCCTGCTCGACGCGTACTGCCAGCACCTCGGCGCGCACCTCGGCTACGGCGGCACAGTCAAGGGCGAGTGCCTCGAATGCCCGTTCCACGGCTGGCTGTGGCAGGCCGACGGCGAGCTCGCCGAGATCCCGTACGCGCCTGGTGAGCGCCGGCGGGTGAAGATCGCACGGTGGGTCACCCGCGAGGTCGACGGCCTGATCCTGGTCTGGTACGACGCTTTCGGCCGCGAGCCGTTCTGGGAGTGGCCGGGGATCCCCGAGTTCGCCGACGTCGAGCACAACTACCCGATCGTCCACGACCACGTCGGCATCCGGAAGATCATCCCGCAGTCTCCGGTGGAGAACACCCCCGACTACTACCACTTCATGTGGGTGCACGGCGCCGGCCAGCCGGGCAAACCGTTGCTGTGGAAGGAAGACCAGCACTACCTGCACACCCGGGTCGGCTTCTGGTACGGCCACGGCAAGAAGGCGACCTGGATGACGCCGAACGGACCGGTCTTCGGCGAGATCGAAACCGAGGCGTGGGGGCTGGGCCTGTCCAACGCACGCTTCGTGCTCGACAGCTTCATCACCAACCAGCTCACGGCCGCCACCCCGGTCGACACCGAGCACTCCCAGCTGTTCGAGACCATCACCGTCAACCGTCAGCCCGACGGCGGGCCCGAGCCCACCGGCCGCGCGGCGCGGATGATCGAGTTCCAGAAGGGCCAGATCCGGCGCGACTTCGCGATCTGGGAGAACCAGCGCTACGTGGAGCACCCGCCGTTCGCCGGCGGCGAGGAGGAGCACTACGCGCGGTTCCGCCGGTGGTCGCGCCAGTTCTACTCCGACAAGCCCTACAACGCGAGCACCGAGATCGCCGCCGCGAGCTGAGCGGCGCCCACGAAGAACGGCCAGGCCCGGATGGGCCTGGCCGTTCTTGTGTCTCGATCTGGGTCAGTACGGATCGGGCAGGTCGTCGACGGGCGCCGACGGCTCGCTGTGTGCGTCCTTGCGGGTCGCGTGCTCGACGAGCCCCAGGCCCGTCGTGCCGGACCGGACGAAGACGAACGGGGCGGCGCTCCACCACACCCAGCCGGTGCCGTCCGGTGCCGGCTCGGCGAACGTAAGGTGCTGCAGCGTGTCGCGGATCTCGCCGGTCACCAGCCGGGGCGTGCGGCCACCCAGGGCACAGCTCAGGCGGTGCACCGCAACCCCGGCCTGACCCCGCACCGCGAACTGCTCCACGGGCACCCGGCGGACCTCGGTGTTGACCATGACGGCGCCGGCGGTGCCGGCGGTGTGCCGCACGGCGAACGTCGCCGAGCGGTCCTGGAAGACGGCCCGCGCCCGCTGCACCACGGGACCGGCCGGCGCCGTGCTCAGCCAGCCGGTCCCCTCGACGCGGTAGATCACGCTGCCGACGGCGATCGATCCGGTGGCGTGCACGACGGTGACCCGCTCCGGCCGGTCGTCGGCCAGCGCCAGGTCGACGGCGGCCGGCTCCAGCGCCACGGCGATGCTCAGCGGTACCTGCCGCGCGGCGACCGGCTCGCCCGCCACGATGCGGGCCGGCGCGGTGAACAGCGCGGCCATCGCCGACACCCGCACCGCGTCCGGGCGCATCTGGGCACCACTGGCCCAGAACGTCTCGCCGGTCGGCAGGAACACCAGCACCCGCGCCGCCGCTCCCCCGCCGCTCACGCAGACCACGGCGCCGGTGTCGGCGCACATGAACACCAGCTCACTGCCGGTCACAATGACTCACCCCCGTCAATTCCTACGGTCTCGCCCGTGACGAACCCGGAGTCCTCACCGCACAGGTGGGCCACCAGCGCCGCGAACTCGCCGACCTCGCCGGCGCGGCGGGCCGGCACCCGGCGCAGCAGGTGTTGCCGGGCCGCCTCGTTCTCGAACTGCGCCCGGGTCATCGCGGTCCGGAAATGTCCGGCGGCCACGGCGTTGACGGTGATCCCGTACGGTGCCCATTCACGCGCCAGTGACCGGGTCAGCTGGACCAGGGCGCCCTTGGCTGTGTCATACACGCTGCAGTACGCCATGCTGCGCCGGACCACGTTGGACACCACGTTGACGACCCGGCCGTAGCCGCGGGCCAGTAGGTCGGGGCCGAACGCGCGCAGCATCCGCACGGCGCCCCCGACGTGGACCGCCATGACCGCGTCCCACTCGTCGTCGCTCACCGGCCGATCGAACCCCGGATAGGCGTGTTCCTTGCCCGGCAGCGGGACGAACGGCCGGTACAGCAGCGTCCCGGCGTTGTTGACGACGATGTCGACCCGGCCGAAGCGGTCCAGGACAGCCTCCCGGGCCCGGTCGACGTCCGCCGTGGACGTGACGTCCACGGGCAGGCTCAGCGCCTGCACGCCGGCGGCCCGCAGCTCGCCGGCGACCGCGTCGATCTCACCGGCCGAGCGGGCCAGGACCGCGACGTCGGCGCCCTCGGCGGCCAGGCGCAGTGCGGCGGCGCGACCCAGGCCGCGGCCTCCCCCGGTGACGACCGCGACGCGTCCGCGCGCGATCACCGCGGTGCCGCATCGAGGCGCCGGCCGACCGTCCGGCCGGTCACCACAGGCTGCCCTCCCGCCGGACGACCAGCGCGTGATGGATCTCGCGGAGCCGGTTGGCGCGCTTGCCGCCGCGCAGCTGCATCGCCTTGGCTCGCAGGAAGTGGTGATGCAGGACGTGCTCGGTGGTGGTGCCGACGCCGCCGTGGATCTGGGCCGCGGTGAGGACGATCTCGACGTAGGACCGGCCGGCGGCGAACAGCGCCACCGCGGCGATCGCGGACTCCTCGGCGCCGGGCTGGGCCCGCGTCAGGGCCTCGTTGCAGGCCAGCCGGGCCGCGTCCAGCGCGATCAGCATTCTCCCCAGATGATGACGTACCGCCTGGAAGCCGCCGATCGGCTGTCCGAACTGCACCCGCTCGGTGGCGTACTGCACCGTGCGCTCCAGCACCGCCTCGCACCCGCCGACCATCGCACTGGCCCGCAGCAGGTTCGCCCGGGCGAGTGCATAGCGAGCCGTGCCGGCGTCGATGCCATCGAGGGCCACGTCGGCCGCCGCGAGGGTAAGGCCGTCGAGGTCGACCCGGGCGACGCGCTCGTTGTCGATGCTGGGCACCGCCTCGGCCCGCGCGCGCAGGTCGGCGCCGGGCAGCAGTGCGCACAGCCAAGTGTCGCCGCCGGCCGGCGACCGATCGTCGCCGCCCGCCACCGGCAGCAGCAGCACGACGTCGTCGCTGCGCTCCAGCCACTCGACCGTGACGGCGGGGCCGGCGAGCCGGTACGCACCGTCGCCGGTCGCCTCGGCGCGCAGCGGACTGTCGGCGGGCGCCACGAGGGCGGCGGACGATCCGGCGGCGATTCGGGCGAGGAGGTCGTCGAAGACGCCGCGGCCGAGGGTGTCGAGCACGGTGCCCGCGCGCATCGTCGACAGCAACGGCGAGGCGATGGCCGCCCGCCCGGCTTCGCGCGCGACGACGCCGGCCTCCGCCAGCGTGCCGCCGGCCCCGCCGACCCGTTCGGGCAGGTTGATGCCGGTCCAGCCGAGCTCGCACATCTGTTGCCAGCGCCGGGTCTCGTAGCCGTCGGGCGACGCCTGCTGGGCGTTGAGGTAGGTGTTGTCGACGAAGTCGGCGAAGTAGGCGCGGGCCGTCTTGGCCAGCATCGCCTCGTCGTCGGTCAGATCTGTGTCGATCATCGTGGCATCCCCAGACCGCGCGTCGCGATAATGTCCAGCTGGATCTCGTTGGTGCCGCCGCCGAACCGCCACACCGGCGACGAGCGCAGGCCGTGCTCCAGGTGTCCGTGCGCCGGGGCGTGCGGCGAGCCGGTGGCGATCGTGCCGTCCTCGCCGATCAGGTCCAGCCCGGTGTCGCAGATGCGTTGCCGCAGCTCGCCCCACCAGATCTTGTTCACCGAAGCCTCGGCGTGCGGGACCCGGCCCTCGGCGAGCATCCGGGCCCCCCGCTGGGCGAACAGCCGGCAGATCTCCACGTCCACCGCGTGCTCGCCGACGACCGCCTGCAGCTCGTGCGCCTCGGCGCTGTCGCCCTCCAGCAGGCCCGCCGCGGCGGCCCAGTCGGTCAGCTGACGCAGCTCCCAGCGCGGCTCGTTGTGGTAGAACATCCGTTCGAAGTTCAGCGCGGTCACGAGCGCCGACCAGCCGTCGTTCTCGGCGCCGATGCGCGAGCTGACCGGGATCCGGACGTTGTCGAGGAAGACGGCGTTGGTCCGCTCGCCGCCCTGGGTGATGATCGGCGTGATCGTGATGCCGGGCGTGTCCATCGGGGTGATGAAGATGCTCACCCCCCGATGGCGGTCCTCCGGCGCGCCCGTGCGGACGGCGAGCCAGAAATGGGTCGCCACCGAGGCGCCGGTGGTCCAGATCTTCTGCCCGTTGACGACGTACTCGTCGCCGTCGCGCACGGCCCGGGTGCGCAGCGACGCGAGGTCGCTGCCAGCGTCCGGTTCGCTGTAGCCGATGGCGACCTCCAGCTCGCCGGCCCGGATCCGCGGCAAGAACTCGGCCTTCTGCTCGTCGGTGCCCACGATCATGAGCGTCGGCCCGATGGCGTTGAGCGTCAGCAGGCCGTTGGGCAGGCGGCGGCTGTAGAGCTCCTCGGCCAGCAGCCAGCTCTCGATCGCGGTACGGCCCTGCCCGCCGTACTCCCGGGGCCACGACACGCCGAGCCAGCCGTCGGCGCCGAGCCGGCGCAGGAACCGCCGCCCGTGCCCGCGCGGCTGCATCGGGTCCTCGATGTTCTCGATCCGGGTCGCCTCTACGAGCTGCGGATCCAGACCGTCGAGATACGTCCGCAGCTCGGTCAGGAACGTCAACTGCTCATCGCCCAAAACGGTCTTCACGAACCGACAGTATGCGGGCCGCGAGTCGTAGTCAACCGGTTGGTGGGGAAACCCGGAAGCCCGCGTCAGCCACGGCGACGCTGGACGCGCTGCGCCAGGCGGTCCATCGCGGCGCGGGTCTCCGGGTGGTCGAAGAGCGTGACCTGGGCGGTGTACTCCGCACGCAGCTGCGCCTCGAGTTCGGGCGCGGCGGACCGACGCAGCAGGCGCTTGGTCAGCCGGGCGCCGAGCGGCGGACCGGACGCGATCCGCCCGGCCAGCTCCATTGCCCGCTCCAGCAGTTCCTCGTCCGGGACCACGCCGGACACGAGCTGGAGTTCGCGTGCCTCAGCGGCGTCAACCAGCCGGCCGGTCAGCATCAGCTCGGCCGCGGCGGCGAAGCCGGCCACGCGCGGCAGCAGGTGGCTGATGCCGAGCTCCGGCGCGAGGCCGGCGGCCGCGAAGCCGGTGCCCAGCCGCGCGGTCGACGCGGCCAGCCGGATGTCGTGCAGCAACGCGATGCCGAACCCGCCGCCGACCGCCGCGCCGTTCACCGCGGCGATCGTGGGCTTCTCCAGCGCCCACATCCGCAGCGCCCAGCGGCCGGCATTGCCCAGTTCCTCGGCCGGTACGTCGGCCGGTGACCGCGCCGGCAGGCCCTTCTCGCCGCCGATGAGATCGCTGACCAGCAGCTCCCGGGCCGGTAGATGCCGGACCCGGTCGAAGTCCGCCACGTCGGCGCCGACGCAGAACGCGGCGCCGACGCCGATCGTGACGACGACCCGGACGGTGTCGTCGCGGCCGGCCTCCTCGAACGCGGCGGCGAGGTCGCGCAGCATGGTGCCGCCGATGGCGTTGTGCCGCTGCGGCCGGTTCAGCCGCACGAGCAGGACCCCGTCGTGCCGTTCGACCAGCACATCGCCGCCGGTCACTGAGCGGCCGCCGTGGTCGGGCGGCCGGTGCGACGGGCGACGAGGCCCTGGCTCGGCAGGTCCCACGTGCCCGGCGGTACCCCTTCGTCCCGCAGCACGTGCTTCATCACCCGGCCCAGCGCGTTGGTGGGCAACCCGGCGCGGAGGTCGACGTAGCGCGGGACGGCGAAGTACGGCACCCGCTCCTCGACGAACGCGAAGAACTCCGCCGCGGTCAGCGACGCGCCGGCACTCAGCACGACGCACGCCTTGATGTCCTCGTCGCCGAGCTTCGACGGCAGACCGCACACCGCGACGTCGGCGACCGCCGGATGCTCGCGGATCACGTTCTCCAGCGCCAGCGACGAGACGTTCTCGCCGCGCCGGCGCAGCACGTCCTTCTTGCGGTCGACGAACGTGATGATGCCGTCGGCGTCCATCCGGCCGAAGTCGCCGGTGTGGTGCCACAGGTCCTTCCACGCCTCGACGGTGCTCTCCGGCTTGTTCCAGTACCCGCTGTACATCGCGTTGGGCACCGTCGGGCGCACGACGATCTCGCCGGACTCGCCCGTCGGCACCTCATTGCCGTCGTCGTCGACGATGCTGGCCGCCAGCAGCGGCGAGACCTGGCCCGACGACGAGCGCTTGCGGACGCCGTAGGGGTCGCTGTTGGTCACCGGCACACACTCGGTCTGCCCGTAACCCTCGGACATGACCGGGGTGGCGAACCGCGTCTCGAACTCCCGCTGGCGCTCCTCGGGCAGCGGTACCCAGGAGGCCAGCCGGAACGGGTGAGCGCCGTCGTCCGCCGCGGGCGGCTGCTCCAGGATCATGTTGGCCATGACACCGACACCGACGAGCATCGTGGCGTCCATCTCCGCGGCCTCCCGCATGAAGCTCGACGCGTGAAACTCCGGCGCGATGCCGATCGACGCGCCGTTGACCAGCGCGCTCATGAACGCCACCATCTGGCCGCTGGTGTGGAACATCGGGAAGCCGGTGTACATCCGGTCGCCGGGCACGACCCAGTTGCGCAGCCCGTACGCCCGGCCGACCGCGACGAAGTAGCCGGTGCTGAGCATGCAGCCCTTCGCCGCCGCCGTCGTGCCCGAGGTGTACATGATGGTGAACAGGTCCGCCGGGCGCGCCGACGGCTCGAACGTCGAGCGCTCGGTCAGCAGGTCCGAATAGGCAACACCGCCCGGTTCGACGGCGTCGACGTACACGCGCTCGGCGACGTCCGTGCGGTCGAGCAGCGGGCCGGCCGCCGCATAGCCGGGGCCGTCGGCGACGAAGACCTTCGCGCCGCAGTCGATCAGCTGGTACTCCAGGAAGTCGCCTTTGAGGAAGTAGTTCAGCGGAACCTGCACGGCGCCCAGCTTGGCCACGGCCAGCAGCAGTTCCACGGTCTCGATGCGGTTGGGCAACAGCGTGGCAATGTGGTCGCCGCGCCGCACGCCGAGCCGGGCCAGACCGGTGGCCAACCGGTCGGTACGTTCGTCAAGCTCGGCGAAGGTGAGCCAGCCGCCGCCGCAGGCGACGAACGGCCGGTCGGGTTCGGCGGCCAGCCGCTCGCGGAAGACACCGTCAACAGTGGTCGCGGTAGTGCTCGGGCTCGTCACGGTGCTTCCTTCCTCGGCGCCGCCGTCATGCGATGTCGCCCGCGGCGCGCAGCTTCTCGATGTCCTCGGCGGCGAAGCCCCATTCGGCCAGAACCTCGCCGGTGTGCTGGCCGGGCGTGGGCACAGGGCCCGCGATCCGGGCCGGGGTCCGGCCGAACCGAGGCGCCGGGGCCGGCTGGACCAACCCGTTGTGGGCCACGAAGGTCTCGCGGACCGCGTTGTGCGGGTGCTCCGGTGCCTCCCACGGCGACAGCACCGGCGCGAAGCACGCCTCCGCCGCCTCCAGCGCGGCCGACCACTCGTCGCGGGGTCGCGTGCGGAACACCGCGGCGAACCGGGCCCGCAGCGCCGGCCAACCGTCCGGCCCGGGCTGCGTGCGGGGCAGGTCGTCGAGGCCGAGGGCATCGAGCAGGTTGCGGTAGAAGTGCGGTTCGAGCGCGCCGACCGCGATCCACTTGCCGTCGGCCGTCTCGTAGGTGTCGTAGTACGGCGCGCCGGTGTCGAGCATGTTCCGGCCGCGTTCCTCGCCCCACAGGCCCATCGCCCGCATGCCGTACAGGAAACTGTTGAGCAGGGCCGCGCCGTCGACCATCGCGGCGTCCACGACCTGCCCGCGGCCGGACGACGCCCGCTCGGCCAGCGCCGCGCAGATGCCGACCGTCAGCAGCATGCCGCCGCCGCCGAAGTCGCCGACATAGGTGAGCGGGGCCACCGGCGCCTCGCCGTCCCGGCCGATCGACCACAGGGCCCCCGACAACGCGAGGTAGTTGATGTCGTGCCCGGCGTACGGCGCGTAGGGGCCGGCCTGTCCCCAGCCGGTGATCCGGCCGTAGACCAGGCGCGGGTTGCGGGCCAGGCACACGTCCGGGCCGATCCCGAGCCGTTCGGTGACGCCGGGACGGAAGCCCTCGATGAGCACGTCGGCGCGCTCGACGAGGCGCAGCAGCGCGTCGATGCCCCCGGGCGTCTTCAGGTCGACGCCCACCGAACGGCGGCCGCGGGCGAGTACGTCGGGCGGCGGAGGGCCGGCCGCGGCCCGGACGGACGCGGTGCGCTCCACCCGGACCACGTCGGCGCCGTAGTCGCTGAGCAGCATGGCGCAGAACGGCCCCGGCCCCATGCCCTGCAGCTCGACGACCTTGATCCCAGCCAGAGGTCCGGTCATCGGCGGGCACTCCGCTCGATGACGAGGCCGAGCGCCTGGAAGTCCACGGTCTGCGGGGAGTTCCAATCGTCGCGCAGCCGGTGCTTGAGCACCCGGGCGACCGCGTTCTTCGGCAGCTCACCGAGGAACTCCACGTACCGCGGCACCGCGTAGTAGGGCAGGTGCTGGCGGAGGTACTCGAACAGCTCCGCCGGGCCGAGCTCCGCGCCGGCGTTGAGCACGACGCATGCCTTGATCTCGTCCTCGCGCACCCCGGCGGGCACCGCGTGCACGGCGACCTCGGCGATCGCCGGGTGCTTGAGGATGGCCAGCTCGAGCTCGACCGACGAGACGTTCTCGCCCCGGCGCCGCAGTGCGTCCTTCTTGCGATCGACGAAGTACAGCGCGCCGTCGGTGTCGAAGAACCCGAGGTCGCCGGTGTGGTGCCACAGGTTCTTCCACGCCTCCAGGGTGGCCTGCTCCTTGCGCCAGTACCCGGCGTACATGGAGTACGGCTCCATCGGCCGCACCACGACCTCGCCGGTCGCCCCCTGCGGCAGCACCCGGTCGGCGTCGTCGACCACCCGCACGTCGAGCCACGGCAGCGCGCGCCCGGCGCTGGTGCGGTCGCCGTCGCCGGCCGACCGGCCGTCGCCCATCGTCGCGGGCAGCACCTCGGTCTGGCCGTACCCCTCGCCGATCGCCTGGATGCCGAAGCGCTCCCGCAGCCGGCGACGGACCGGTGGGGCGAGCGGGATGAAGATGGCCCGCTCGATGCCATGGTCGGTGTCGCCGGGCTGCTCCTGGGTGGCCAGCAGCGCGGCGGCCATCGCGCCGACGCCGAAGAACTGGGTGGCGCCGATCTCACGGGCCCGGCTGATGAGCGTCGAGGCACTGTAGACGGGGTCGAAGGCGACCCGGCAGCCGGCTACGACCGCGTCCATGAGGGCGCTGATCGCGAACCCGTGGTACAGCGGCAGCGGGCACAGCGACGTGTCGCCGGCGGTGAACCAGCCGTGCATCATGTGCGCCTTCGGCATGTGCATCAGGTAGCCATTGTTGATCATGCAGCCTTTGGGCATGCCGGTGGTCCCCGAGGTGTACAGCACGCAGACCAGGTCGTCGGGCGCCGGGTCCGGCCACGCGCGGACCGGATCGGCGAAGAGGTCCTGGAACGCCAGCGCACCTGCGGCGGGCTCGTCGATCGCGACCAGCGTCGCGCCCGCCCGCTCCGGTGCGCCGAGCAGGTCGGCGAGCAGCGGCAGGGCCGCCCCGTCGGCGACGACCACCTTCGGGTCGGCGTCGCCGAGTTGGTACCGCAGGAACTCGCCCTTGAGGTAGACGTTGAGCGGCACCTGGATCGCACCGAGTGCGGCGCAGGCGAAGAACAGCTCGACCGCCTCGTCGCGGTTCGGCATCATCGACGCGACCCGGTCGCCCCGGCGCACGCCGAGCCGGTGCAGGCCCGCGGCGAGGCGCAGCGCCCGCTCGTGCACCGCACCGACGGTGCGCCAGTCCCCGCCGCACGCGGCGAGGTGGCGGTCCGGGTCGTCCTCGAGCCGAGCCGTCAGGTGCCCGAAGACCGTTGCCGGGTCGCCTGTGGACATGTTGCACCTCCTTCTTCATCGATTGGTTGGTAACGACAGGCCGAACATTCGTCCGGGGCATCCGTGCGCCGGACCAGCCCCACGGTGGCGGTCAGACCGACGCCGCCTCGGTCCACCGGCGCGGGCTGCTCACCACCGAGCACGCCGCGCCGGCCGGCACCGCCTCCACGAGCAGCAGGCGCCCGGTGACGGGGTCCAGGTAGCTGCGCTCGACGACCGCGCCGCCCAGCGGCTGCTCCAGCACCGGGCAGCCGTCGGTCCACACGTCGGGCGCGTGGGCGAGCACCACCCCGCTCGCCCGCGCGAACGCCGTGCCGCCACGCTGGTCGACGCCCGGGTAGATGGTCTGCGCCGGCCGCTCCCGGTCGCCCTCGTTCGCCGGCGCCGACCGGGGCCGGGACGGCGGGCGCGCCGCGTCCAGGCGCTCCCGCAGCAGGGTCGCACGGGTCCGGGCGGTGCGCTCGGCGTCGATCGCGCCGTCGACGATCGCAACGCCGTACACCGCCAGCGCTTCGGCCTCGGTCAGCCGGGTCAGCCGGACGTCGCGGGCCACCGCGTCCGGGTCGCGATCGAGCGGGTCGCCGTGCCCACCGGCCGAGCCGATCCGGAACTCGATGGACTCCCCCGCCGACACCACCACCGCACCGCTCTTGCCCGGCAGGGCGCGCTCCTCACCGGCGCCCGACCGCAGCACGAACTCGCTCACCGAGCCGGGCCGGCCCCCACCGGAGCCGTTCGGCGGCAGGTGCTCCCGGACGGCGAGGAGCTGACCGACCACGGCGTCGACGCCGTACGGGCCGAACTGCATGTTGCAGCCCGACCCCCCGCGGAAGCGGCCGGCGCCGAAGGCCCCCGGACGGATCCGCTTGAAGTCGACCAGGACCGGGTACCACGCCTCGAGCATCTCGACGTCGATGGCCTCGAGGATCGGCTTGCGGGCCACGATGAAGTTGCACAGGTCCGTGCCGTCGCGGTCGTAGGCGGCCGCGGTGCCGGCCATCGCCCCGTCGAGCATCATCCACCCGTCTGGGTACCCCTGCGGCGTGGTGTAGGCCCAGGTCTGGATCGCCATCGCGCTGGGCGCCACCGGACCGGTCAGCAGCCGCGCCACGTCGCTGGACCCGGCGGCGACCGCCAGCATGATGCACTGGTGGGCCGCCATGCTCGCGGTCAGCGAGACGTCGATGTGCGCGGATGCGACCGGCGCCGGCGGATTGCTGTTGACGATCGAGTTGGCCGGGCAGTGCACCGTGACCGGGTTGAACATGCCCTGGCTGAGCGGGATGTCGTGGGTCAGCACGTCCGAGCCGTCGCCGACGATCTGCGCGGTGATGATGTGCGGCTTGGTGTTGAAGAAGTGGTTGGTCTGCCCGGGCGCTCCGGAGAAGTCGAAGTGCAGCGTGTCGCCGGCAACCGTCATCGTGCACGGGATCTCGTAGCGCTCGTCGTACCACTCGGTCCAGCCGGTGTAGCGGTATACGCCGTCGGCGAGCTGCGTGATGCGCCGGCGCATCTCGCGCTCGGCACGGCGGCGCAGTTCACCGATGCCGTCGAGCAGGTGCTCCCGGCCCGTGAGCCGCGCGATCCCGACCAGCTTGTCCCGCGCGACCTCGCACCCCGCCACCAGGCCGCGCAGGTCCATCTCGACCACGTCCGGCGTGCGGACGTTGGTGCGGATGATCTGCCAGACGTCGGTCTGCTCCTCGCCCTGCCGGAACAGCCGCACGGGCGGCAGGCGCAGCGCCTCCTGGTAGCAGTCGGTGGCGTCGGGCGACCAGGACCCGAAGACCATGCCGCCCATGTCGAGCATGTGCCCGGAGTTGGCCACCCACGCCACCAGCTCGCCGTCGACGAACACCGGAAGCTGGACGACGACGTCCTGGGCGTGCAGGCCACCTCCGTTGTGCGGGTCGTTGCAGAAGAAGACGTCGCCGGGCGCCACCGATTCGCCGTGCGTCGCCAGCGTCGCCCGCACCGCGTGGCCGCAGATGCCGAAGTGGTGGCTGATCGCGCCGCCGGCGACGATCAGGTCCCCGTTCGCCTCCAGCAGCGTGCAGGAGTAGTCGCGCGACTCGGAGATGATCGGGCTGATGGCGGTGCGCTCGATGGTGATGGCGCCCTCTTCGGCGACGGCCTGCAGGCGGGAGCGCAGGACCTGCAGTTCGATAGGGTCGAGGCCGGTGTTCGTCATGACAGCTCCATCTCGAGGGTGAGGAACTCGTCCAGGCGCGCACCGGCGCCCGGCGGGACCCAGCTCGTCGTGTCCGCGGCGTCGATCAGTGCGGGGCCGGTGATCTGCTGGCCGGGCCGAAGGTCCGCGCGGTCGTACACCGGCACCTTCACCGGCTCGGACGACCGGCCGAGATACACCGGCCGGCTGCCCAGGATGCGCGGCTCGCCGGTGGCGGGTGCCGGCGTCACCCGGGTCAGCCCGGCCCGGGCCGTCCGGCCGAGTCCGACCGCCCGCACGGTCACGAGCTCCACCGGAGCGCCGGCGACGATCGCGCCCTTGCCGTACCGCGCGGTGTAGTCGTCGAGAAACCGGTCACGCTGACGGAGCTGGGCCGCCTCGTCGAGCCCGTCGTCCCAGATGATCGGCAGCTCGAAGGTCTGGCGGTGGAACCGTACGTCGGCGGCGAGCTCGACGGTGATGTCGCCGGGCGCCACGCCGTCGGCCGCGAGGTCGTCGCGGACGGCGCGGGTCAGCTCCTCGACGATGCCGCCGAGCAACCCCGGGTCGACCGGGAACAGCGCGCCGACCGAACGGCTGCGTTCGCGGCGCACCTGCGAGGCCGCGGCGCCGAAGGCGGACAGCACCGACGCGAGATCGGGGACCAGCACCCGGCGGATGCCCAGATCCCGCGCCAGCGCGGCGCCGAACAGCGCACCGCACCCGCCCATGCTGAGCATCGCGAACGTCCGGGGGTCGACGCCGCGCTCGGCGAAGCGGGCGCGCAGGGCGCGCGCCATGCTGGCCAGTGCCACCTCCCAGATGCCCCAGGCCGCGTCGGTGCGATCCAGCCCGAGCTGTTCGCCGACGCGGGTGCAGGCGGCCCGGGCGGCCTCGGCGTCGAGCACCATCGCGCCGCCGAGGAAGTTGTCTGGGTCGATGTAGCCGAGCACGACCAGCGCGTCGGTCACCGTCGCCTCGGTACCGCCGCGGCCGTAGCACGCCGGCCCCGGCTGCGCACCGGCCGAGCGCGGGCCGACCCGGAGAATCCCGAGGCTGTCGACCCAGGCGATCGAGCCGCCGCCGGCCCCGACCGAGTCGATGTCGACCATCGGCATGGCCGTCCAGATGCCCATCAGCTCGCCGTTGCTGCGGCGACCGGCCTCGCCGCCGGAGATGAAGGAGAGGTCGAACGACGTGCCGCCGACGTCACCGGTGACGGCGTCGGTGATGCCGGCCGAGCGGCAGACCTCCAGGGCGGCGACCACCCCGGCCGCCGGCCCCGACTCCGCCAGCAGCGCCGGCATCCGGCGTCCCTCGGCGACCGAGATCGATCCCGCGCCCGAGTGCACGAGTAGCGGAGGCCGGCGCAGGCCGAGCTTCTCGAGCTCGTCGGCGAGTTCGACCACGCCGTCGAGCGAGCCCGCTGTGTAGGCGTTGAGCAACGCGAACTGCGTGCGCTCGTACTCGCGGATGACGGGCAGCAGGTCCGCTCCCGACATGACGGGCACGCCGGGAAAGAGCCCCGCGAGCTCCGCCACAGCCGCGCGCTCGTTCGCGTCGTTGAGGAAGGACCACAGGAACGACACCGCCAGCGACCGGGCGCCTCGATGCTCCACGAGCTCCCGGCCGGCCTCGCGCACGCGCTCGCGGTCGAGCTCGACCAGCATCGTGCCGTTCCGGTCCACCCGCTCGGGAACGCCGAGGATGCGCTCCCGGTCGACCAACGCCACGGGCGGCAGCAACCAGCCGTCGCTCGACACCCGCTTGCCGCGGGCGATCGGGACGAGGTCCTCGAAGCCGCGGGTCGTGATGAGCCCGACGTCCAGCCCGGTGCGGGCGGCGATCGTGTTCGTGACCGCGGTCGTGCCGAGCCCGAAGCGCGTGACCTTCGGCAGTAGCTCCTCCAGCGTCGTGCCGGCCCGCCCGGCGACGAGGCGGCAGGCGTCGAGCACGCCGCGGCCGAGCGCGCCCGGGGTCGTCGGCGCCTTGGCGCTCCAGACCTGGGCCCCGGCGCTGAGCACCACGTCCGTGAAGGTGCCGCCGACGTCCACGCCGACGCACACCGATTCGTCTTCTTCAGCGATGCCCATGTGTCGCCCACCTCACATCGTCGGCCTGGAAGGTCTCCCACCGTAACGCCGCCGAAACGGGATATCAACCAACTGGTGGGTTGGTTTAAGTGCGGATCCGGATCACGGCATCCGGCTCGGGCCGCCCCCGGTCCAGGGCGGCCGGGGTCTCGTCGCCGAACGGCAGCACGCGGCCGGCGATCGGCGCGAGGGCCCCGCGGGCCAGTTCCCCGGCGATGGCCGACCACGCGCCGGCCAGGCGCCCGTCGTCGCCGCGCACCCAGTCCTCCCAGGCGGCGCCGACGACCTCGATGTTGTTCAGCAGCAGCCGGTTCACCCGGACCTCGGCGGGCGAGCCGCCGGCGAGCACGGCCCGGCCCTCGGCGGCCAGGCAGCGCAGCGCGTCGACGAACCCCTCGCCACCGGCGGCGTCCACGACCAGGTCCACCGGACCGGCCGAGCGCACCGCGTCCCGGAATCCGTCGACCGGCACCCATTCGACGCCGGCGTCCCCGGAAGGCTCACCGGCACCCACGAGCCGGCCGGCTCCCACCGCCCGCGCGACCCGCAGCGCGGCGGAACAGAAGCCGCCGACGCCCCGGACGAGGAGGGACTCGCCGGCCGCGAGGCGGCCGCGCTCCACCACGGCGAAGTATGCCGACAGGTACGGCACCAGCGAGGCCGCCCCCTGCTCGAAGGTCCATCGCGCCGGCAGCGCCACGGTATGGTCGGCGCGTGCGACCGCGACCTCCGCGGCACCCCCGGTCGAGCAGAACGCCAGCACCCGGTCCCCGGGCGCGCGGCCGCTCCCGGGCGGCGCGGCGAGCACGGTCCCGGCCACCGCCGCCCCGAGCACGAACGGGGGTGCGGGCGGCACCGGCCCGCAGGCCACCCGCCCCACCCCCGCGGCGTGCACCCGGATGCTCACCTCGCCGGGGACGGGCACCGGCCGCGGTACGTCGCGCAGTGCCACCGCGCCCGGCCCGTCGAGCGATGCGACGACGAGGGCCCTCACGCCGGCGCCGCGGCGGCGATCTCGGTGTTGGTCTCGTCCCGTACGACGAACCGGCGGACCTTCCCCGAGGCCGTCATCGGCAGGGACGGCACGAACCGCCACGCGACCGGGATCTTGAACCGGGCCAACCGGCCGGCGAGGAACGCGGTCAGCTCCTCCCCGCCGACCGTGCTGCCCGGCGCGCGCACGACCACCCCGGCGACCCGCTCGCCCAGCCGCTCGTCGTCGAGGCCGACCAGGACCGCCGCGGCGACGCCGGGGTGGTCCAGGAGGATCTCCTCGACCTCGGCCGGGTACACGTTCTCGCCGCCGCGGATGATCACGTCCCGGGAGCGGCCGCGGAACGTCAGGTAGCCGGACTCGTCCATCTCGCCGAGGTCGCCGGTGCGCAGGAAGCCGTCCGCGGTCATCGTGGCGGCGGTCTGCTCCGGCATGCCCCAGTAGCCGGCCATCATGTACGGCGCGCGCACGAGGATCTCGCCGGGCGTGCCGATCGGCACCACCGCGCCGGTCTCCGGGTCGGCGATGCGCACGTCGGCGGCCGGGAGCGGACGGCCGAGGGTGCCGCCGATGGTGGCGGGGTCGTCGGCGATGTGCGTCGAGGTGATCAGCGGGCACTCGGACTGTCCGTAGCCGATGAGCACCGCAACGCCGAGGACCTCCTGCACGAGGTTCACCAGGTGCTGGGTGACGGTGGCGCCGCCGAGCGAGACGGACTCCAGCCCCACGTCACGCGCGGCGTCGCCGAGCTTGGCCAGGATGTCCACGAGCATGGTCGGCACGCCGCCGATCCGCTTGATGACGCCGAGGCCGAGCAGGCGCAACACGACCGCCGGGTCCCAGCGCTCCATCACGACGAAGGCGCCGGCATCGATGAGGCCGCCGAGGATCACGAAACAGGATCCGCCGATGTGGTGGTACGGCACGGGGTTGAGGTAGAGGTCGGGCTCGGGGCGCACGTCGTGCCGGTTGCGCTGGAGCGCGCCGTTGAGCGCGGCGCGGTGGGTGAGCACCGAGCCCTTCGACCGGCCGGTCGTGCCCGAGGTGAACTGGATGAGGAACGGGTCATCGCCGGACACGTCCGGCAGCGCGCCGAGCGCCCTGGTGGCCGCCCATCCGTCGAGGTCCCCGAGGTCGGCGACCGTCACCGCCGCCGCGCCGGCGCCGAGTGCGGACGCCCGCGCCAACAGCGGCGCGCCGGCGTGCGTCGTGCCCGCGAACAGCATCACCGGCCGGGTCAGCTCCACCGCGTGCCGGGCCTCCGCATCGGTCCAGGCGGTGTTGAACGGCACCAGCACCAGGCCCGCCATGGCCGTGGCGTGCTCCAGGATCACGAACGGCAGCACGTTGCACGACCACACCGCGACCCGGTCGCCGGGCTTCGCCGCGCCGGCCAGCGCCCGCGCCAGCCGATCGGCCGCCGCGCCCAGCTCGGCGTAGGTCAGGCCGGCCAGGCCGTCGCCGTCCGGCCAGTACACCGCCGGGCGATCACCGTGCGTGGCGACCTGCCGCGCCAGCACCTGCGGCACCGACTCCTCGATGACCTCGCCCGCCGGTTCGGCCGTCCACTCCGACAGGGGACCGATCCGGCGCCCCGGCGCACCCGCCATTGCTCCGCCTCCATTCACCAACCGCATGGTTGGGTATTGGGCATCGTCACCCAGCGGGCGGGGGCGGCGCAATACCCGGGGTGCGCAACCGGCGCTATAGCCAACCATCTGGTTGGCTTGGTATCGTCGGCGCGTGCGAGACGCAACGATCGTCGACATCGTCCGGACCCCGCGCGGCAAGGGCAAGCCCGGTGGCGCGCTGTCCGGGGTCCATCCGCAGGAACTGCTCGCCGGAGTGCTGGTCGAGCTACAGAAACGGGTTGGGTTCTCACCCGGCGAGGTCGCCGACGTGCTGACCGGTTGCGCCAACGCGATCGGCGACCACGGCGACAACGTGGCCCGCCTGTCGGCGCTGGCCGCCGGATGGCCGCTGACGGTGCCCGGCCTGACGATGAACCGCGCCTGCGGCTCGGGCCAGCAGGCGGTCAACTCGGCCGCGATGATGGTCGCCTCGGGCCAGGCCGACGTCGTCGTCGCCTCCGGGGTGGAGCTGATGTCGCGCTACCCGGCCGCCACCCGCCCGACGCTCGACGCCGGCAACGTGCGGCTGCGGGAGCGCTATCCGCTGATCCCGCAGGGTATCTCGGCCGACCTCATCGCCACGCTCGGCGGGTTCAGCCGGGCCGACGTGGACGCCTACGCCGCCGAGTCGCAGCGCCGCGCGGCCGAGGCCATCGGCGAGGGCCGGTTCACCGGCTCGATGGTCCCGGTCACCGGCCCCGACGGTGCCACGCTGCTCGACCGTGAGGAGCTGCCGCGGGCCACGACCGTCGAGGCGCTGTCGGCGCTGAAGCCTTCGTTCGAGGCGCTGGGCACCCTGGTTCTCGACGGCTACGAGCGCAGCTTCGACGCGATGGCGCGTCAGGTGTACCCCCACATCGACGCCGTCGCGCACGTCCACCACGCCGGCAACTCCTCCGGCCTGGCCGACGGCGCCGCGGCCGTCCTCGTCGCCCGGGCCGGCGTGGCCCGCGAGCGCGGCTGGCGAGCGCGGGCCCGGGTGGTCGCCACGGCGACGGCCGGCGCCGACCCGGTCATCATGCTCACCGCGCCGGGGCCGGCCGCCGAGCAGTGCGTCCGCCGGGCCGGCATGACGATGGGCGACATCGACCTGTTCGAGGTCAACGAGGCGTTCGCGGCCGTCGTGCTGCGCTTCGCCCAGGACACCGGCGTGAGCCTCGATCGGGTCAACGTCAACGGCGGGGCCATCGCGCTGGGCCACCCGATCGGAGCGAGCGGCCCGATCCTGCTCGCAACGCTGCTCGACGAGCTGGAGCGCCGCGACCTCAGCACCGGTCTGGTGACGATGTGCACCGGCGGCGGCATGGCCACCGCCACCATCATCGAGCGCGTCTGACCCGATTCGAGACCAGTCGATGATGCGCGCCGCCCGGGTAGTCCGACGCACCGGCCCGTCCGGCATCGAGGTACAGCGGATCCCGGCGCCGACGGCCGCGGACGGCGAGGTCCTCGTGGAGGTCCGGGCGGCGGGCGTCACGTTCCCCGAACTGCTGCTGTCCTACGGCCGCTATCAGGAGCGCCCACCGCTGCCCTTCGTGCTGGGCGGCGAGTTCGCGGGTGTGGTACGTCAGGCACCGGTGGGATCGCCGTTCGCGCCGGGCGACCGGGTGGCGTGTGCCAGCGCCCAGCGGGGCTTCGCCGAGCTCGCCGCGGTGCCGGTGGGCCACGTGCTGCCGCTGCCCGGCCGCATCGGCTTCCCGGCGGCGGCGTGCCTGCCGGCCAACTACCTCACCATGACGTTCGGCCTGCTGCACCGGGGCCGGCTGCGCCCCGGCGAGACGGTGCTGGTGCACGGCGCGTCGGGTGGGCTGGGCGTGGCCGCGATGCAGCTGGCCTCCGCGTTCGGCGCGACCGTCATCGCGGTCACGTCGACACCGCTGGCCGAACTGCTGGCCCCGGTCGGGTACGCGCCGGACCACGTCGTGCCCGTCGACGGCTTCGCCGCCGCGGTCCTGGACCTGACCGGCGGGCGGGGCGTCGACCTCGTCGTCGACCCGGTGGGCAACGACCGGCTGGAGCAGTCGCTGGACTGCCTCGCGCCGCTCGGACGGGCACTCGTCCTCGGCTTCGCCGGCGGCACGATCCCGGTGCTGGCGACCGACCGGTTGGCTACACGCAACGCCGACATCGTCGGGGTCGGCTGGGGCGCGTTCCTGACCGCCCGGCCCGAGCGGTTGCAAGCCGAGTGGCGCCGGCTGCTGCCGCTGGTCGAGCGCGGCCTGGCCCGGCCGCCGATCGGCCGCCTGCTGCCGCTGCGCAGCGCCGCCGAGGCGCTCACCATGCTGGAGCACCGGACCGCCCGCGGCCGGATCGTGCTGCTGCCCTGACCCGTCGCACGCATCCGGACGCCCCCATGGCCGGTCGCGCACCGCACGACCGGCCATGACCCCCGGCTCAGGCAACCGGCTGCCGCTGCGCCTCCGCCAATGCGCGGGCGGCCGGGTAGTCGGCCTTGCCGTTCGGGGAACGCGGCACGCTGTCCACGAACACGACGTGCTTGGGCGCCTTGTAGCCGGCGAGCCGCGCCTTGACGTGGCCGATCAGCTCGGCCGCCGTGGGCGCGGAGCCCGCCTCGACACTGACGACGGCGGCCACCGACTGGCCCCACTGCGGGTCGGGCACGCCGACGACGAGGACGTCCGTCACCGCCTCGTGGTCGAGCATGACGCCCTCGACCTCCTCGGTGAAGATCTTCTCGCCGCCGGAGGTGATGCACAGCGAGTCGCGGCCCATGAGCTGGATCGTGCCGTCGGGGTGGACGACGCCGTGGTCGCCGGGCACCGACGTCCGCACGCCGTTGATCTCGCGGAAGGTTTGCGCCGTCTTGTCGGGGTCCTTGTAGTAGCCCATCGGCAGGCGGTTGCGCACGACGAGCTTGCCGATCACGCCGGAGCCGGGCTCGACCGGTTGCCCGTGCTCGTCGAGCACCCAGACGTTCGGGCCGGGAGCGAAGCGGCCGGTCTCGGGGACGTTGTCCTTCGTCGCCAGCGACCAGCCCATGCCGAAGCCCTCCGACGACGAGAAGCCGTCGAGAATCGCCGCGGCCGGCCAGTGCTCCAGCAGGGCCCGCTTGCTCTGCTCGCCCAGCATGCCGCCGGACGTCAGGACGTTGCGGATCGTGGAGCTGTCCCAGCGCCCCGGTTCCGCGGCGAGGGTGTCGACGACGCGCTTGGCGAAGACCTCGCCGCTGATCGCGAGGCTGGCGACGCGGTAGCGGTCGATGCTGTCGAGCAACTCGGCCGCGTCGAACCCGGGCGCGGTCAGCGACACGACGCATCCGCCGCCGTGCATCGCCATCGTCGCGCCGAAGTACCCGGTGCCGTGCATGTACGGGCTGCCGGAGATGTGCGCCTGCCCGGGTCCCCGCAGGTCGCGACGGATGCCCTCGGCACCGTCCTCGAGCGTGTAGTGGGCGGTGGACACGTCGTTGACCTGCCGCAGCATGTCGACGGCGCGCCACATCACGCCCTTGGGCATGCCGGTCGTGCCGCCGGTGTAGAGCAGGAACAGGTCGTCACCGCCGCGGCCCCACGGCGCACGGACCCGCTCGGGCGACGCCGCGGCGGCCTGCTCGTAGGGGATCGCCCACTCGGGGCACGGCTCAGTACCGTCGTCGACGTGGATCCACTGCCGCACCCGGGGCACCCGGTCGCGCAGGGCGCCCACGGTCGCGGTGAAGGAGCCGTGGAAGACGACCGTGGTGACGTCGGCGTCCTCCCACAGGTAGCGCAGTTCCTCGTCGCGGTACCGGTAGTTCGAGTTGATCGCCGGGATGCCGATCTTGAACGCGGCGTGCGAGACCTCGAGGTACTCCGGGCTGTTGCGCAGGTACTGCGCGACCCGGTCGTCGCGGCTCGCCGGGCCGTCCAGCAGCGTGCGCGCGACGCCGTTGGCCCGCCGCTCGAAGTCGGCCCACGTGAAGGTGCGCTCGCCCTGGATCTGTGCCGGGGCATCCGGCAGCTCCTCCGCGATGGTCTCCCAGACGGTCGCCAGGTTCCAGTCGAACTCTGCTGTTGCACTCATGATGTACCTCTCGCGCCTATGCGAAGAATTCGTACGACTGGTCCGTGTCGCCGCGCCGGCCGCCGACGTAGCCGGCCCGCTCGGTCGTGCGCTCCCACTCCGGTCCGGCGAGATCGTTGCGGGTCCAGTCCGACACCACGACCCGCCGCACGATGCCCCACCGCCCGTCGCGGCGCTCCAGCACGTCGAGGTACCGGCCGGAGATGATGCCGAGCTCGGGCCGGCCGTTGTCGGAGTGCGGATGGAACGCCAGGAAGTACACCTCGGCCCGGGCCCGGTCGCCGTCGAGCTCGATGAGCACGTTGGTGATGTGGTGGTTGCCGACGTGGTCCCACACCTTCCTGGCACCGTCGACGACGACGTTCGCGAACTCGACGCCCGGGCCGTCGAAGGGCCCGTGCCGGTCGGTGCCGCCCTCGGCGTACACCGACTGGATCAGCTCCAGGTCGGCGCGGTCCACTCCGCGGGCGTACCGGTAAAGGAGCTGACGGATCTCCTCGTGGTCGCGCAGCTCGCGCAGTTCCCGGCGCAGGGCGCGGATATCGTCCTCCATAGCCTCATCTCCCAGGGGCGCAGAGGCGACTCGCGTCGCCCCGCAACTAGTTCGTCGGTTCCGAAGCAACTGGCGGCGGACGGCGGCTGCCGTACTCGTCGAGCACCCGGACGGAGCCGCCGGCGTCCGAGACGTAGCGCGACGTGACCCGCAGGTGCTCGCGGGTCAGCCGGGTCGCCTCGCCGTCGTCGCCCGCACCGATCGCCGCGGCGATGCGCAGGTGCGCGCGCAGGACCTCGCGCCGCCGGCTCTCGTCCGGGTACTGGCCGTCCGCCACCGCCGACCGGGCCCACGTGAGCTCCTGGGTGTCCCAGATGCTCTCGATGACCCCGGCGAGCAGCTGCAGCGTCTGTATCCCGGCCGCCTGCACCAGCTCGTGATGGAACCGGCCGGCCAGCCGGGTGAAGGCCAGCGCGTCGTCCGCACGCGACTCCGCCTCCGCGGTGAGCGCGGCGAGCCGCCGGCCGATCGCGCGGTGGTCGCCGCGGCGGGCGGCCTGCCCCGCGGAGAGCGGCTCGACGAGGTTGCGGGCGACCGCCAGGTCCTCGATCGAGATGTGCCAGGCGTGCAGCAGCAGTCCGACGTGGTACGCGGCCGAGTCCGGCGTCGGGTGCCGGATGATCGTCCCGCCGCGCTTGCCGCGCCGGACGGTGAGCAGGCCCTCGGTCTCCAGGATGCGGAACGCCTCCCGCAGGCTCGACCGGCCGACCGGGAACTGGGCCAGCAGCGCCGCCTCCGGCGGCAGCTCGGATCCGTCGAACAGGTCGCCGTCGAGGATCCGGGTCCGCAGCTGTGCGGCGACGGCCTCCGCCACACTCGGCGGGGTGAGCCGGAGCGGCGCCGGCGGTCCCCCACGCTCCTGCAGCATTGCCTCCCCCAACCTGCCGCGAAGGGCTACAGCGACGAGTAGATGCTCGCCGCGACGTCCTCGACCGCCAGGTTGGCGGCCCGGTCCCGCAGCGCGACCCGCCCGCGCTCCAGCACGATCACCTCTTCGGCGATGCCGCCGAGCACCTCGTCGACCAGCTGCTCGACGAGCAGGATCGCCAGTCCCTCGTCGCGCAGCGCGCTCAGCACCTCGAACACCAGGTCCACGAAGACCGGCGCGAGGCCGGACGACGGCTCGTCGACCAGCAGCACCCGCGGCTTCGTGGCGAGCGCGGTGGCGATGGCCAGCATCTGCTGCTGGCCCCCGGACAGGTCCGCGGCCCGCTGCCGGCGGCACTCGCCGAGAATCGGGAAGCGCTCGTAGAGCCTCGCCAGCTCGTCCTCGCGGTCGGCGCGCTTCACCCCGCCGCCACGCAGGCCGAGCACCAGGTTCTCCCGGACGGTGAGTTCGCGGAAGACCCGCTTGC
The DNA here is from genome assembly GCF_040300725.1 of Dactylosporangium sp. NPDC000244. Classification (NCBI taxonomy): domain Bacteria; kingdom Bacillati; phylum Actinomycetota; class Actinomycetes; order Micromonosporales; family Micromonosporaceae; genus Dactylosporangium; species Dactylosporangium sp. NPDC000244. The sequence goes on along the minus strand of NZ_JBEPEH010000005.1, from coordinate 302,125 downwards.
CCTCCTGCACGACCGTCAGCCCGCGCGTCACCCGCGACCACGCCGGCAGCGCGGTGACGTCCCGCCCGTCCAGCATGACCGTGCCGGCCTTCACCGGCAGCAGTCCGCACAGGCCGTTGATGAGCGTCGTCTTGCCGGCGCCGTTGCGCCCGACCAGGGCGGTGATGCTGCCGGCGTGCAGCCGCAGCGAGACCTCCCAGACGGCGACGAGGTCACCGTAGGCCACGCGGACGCCGGTGGCGTCCAGCAGCGGGCCGGTTTCCGTGAGGTCCGCCATCAGGCCACCCCCGACTCGGAAGGGACGTCAGTGCGTGGTCCGGCGCCGGCTTCCGTTCGGCCACGCCGGCCGAGGTAGCTGTCGATGACCCGCTGGTCCCGGCGGACCACGTCCGGCGGCCCGGATGCGATGACCCGGCCGAGCTCCATCGCGTGCACCCGGTCGGCGACGCTCATGACGAACGGCACGTTGTGCTCGACCAGCACCACGGTGCCGCCGGCCTCCCTGGTACGGCGCATCAGCATCTCCAGCTCCCGCAGTCCTTCGTCGTCCAGCCCGGCGGCCGGCTCGTCCAGCAGCAGCACGTGCGGCTTGCCCGCGACCGCGCGCACGACCTCCAGCAGCCGCCGGGTGCCCAGCGGCAACGATCCCGCCGGCTGGTGGGCCAGGTGTTCCAGCCCCGCGAACGACAGCGCGACGAGCGCCGCCGCGCGGTCCTCCCGGCGCACCCGGTAGTACCGTGGCAACCGGAGAATGGCCGGCAGCAGACCGACGGCGCCGGAGCGCAGGCGGCCCGACTCGACCACTTCGAACACGGTCATCCGCGGCGGGATCAGCGGCGTCTGGAACGTCCGCCCGACGCCGAGGCGGCTGACCTGATGCGCGCGCAGCCCGGTGATCGGCCGGCCGGCGAGGGTTACCGTCCCTGCGTCGGCGCGCAGCACGCCCGAGATGAGGTTCAGCAGTGTGGTCTTGCCCGCCCCGTTGGCCCCGATGATGGCCGTGATGGTGCCCGGTTCCACCGTCAGGTCGACGCCGTTGAGCGCCTTGAGGCCGGCGAAGGCCTTCGCGACCCCGGCGACCTCCAGCCGCTCGCCCGGGATCGAGAGCTCGCCGAGCTCGCCGGCCGTCCTGGTCCCACCGGCGGCCCCGGCGCGCGCCAGGCGGCGCAGGAGCAGCCGGCGCCGGACGATGCGGGCGAGGCCGGCCAGCCCCATCGAGAAGACGACACCGACGAAGACGAGGAAGATGCCGTACACCGCGCTGGAGTACTTCTGGAAGGACGCCGCCTGCAGCGGTCCCAGCACCAGGATCGCCGCACCGACCGGCGCGCCCCAGACGCTGTCCGCGCCGCCGAGCACGGTGGCGGCGAGCACCGCGATGAGCAGGCTCAGGGTGAACGTCGTCGGGCTGATGAATCCCGTCATGTAGGTGAACAGCACACCCGCGATACCGGCGGGCAGCGCCCCGATGACGTACGCCTGGATCTGCAGCAGGTGCACCGAGCCGCCCAGCGACTCCGCCAGCGTCGGGCTCTGCGCCAGCACCCGCAGGAAGGTGCCGAAGCGGGAGACCACCATGTTGCGCAGGACCAGCATCCACAGCAGGGTGGCGGCGATCGCGACGTAGTAGAAGTCCCGGCCGAACAGGGGCCGGCCGAACAGCGTCGGGCCGAGCACGCCGGGCAGGCCGGCGCTGCCACCGGTGTATTCGTCCAGAATGGACACCAGGCTCGGGATGAGCAGCACGAAGAAGAACGACACCAGGGCCAGTGACCAGTGGCTCAGCCGCAGCCCGGGTATCCCCGAGATCAGCCCGGCGACGCCGGCGAGCGCGGTCGCGACGAGCAACGCCAGGAGGATGTCGGTATGCCCGTGGTTGAACAGGATCGCGGCGACGTAGGCGCCGGAGGCGAACACCGCCACCTGGCCCAGCGCCAGCTCGCCGGCGTAGCCGAAGCTGAGGTTGAGCCCGCTGCACAGCAGCGTGTAGACGGCGATGAGCATGACCTGCCGCTGCCAGTAGAAGCCCAGCCCGAGCGACGGCAGGGCCGCCACGATGACGAAGCCGGCGATGACGAGCAGCGGGGTGTCGGTGAGGAGGGTGCGCAGCCGGGCGGTCATCGTCACACCGCCCGCATGCCGTGCTTGCCGAACAGGCCGGTGGGTTTCAGCAGCAGCACCACGAGCAGCACGACGAACAGCAGCAGCGGCGGGTACTCGACGCCGAGGTACCGGCTGCCGTAGGCCTGGATCAGCCCGATGAGCAGGCCGCCGACGACGCACCCGATGAAGCTGCCGAAGCCGCCGACGGCGAGGGCGACGAAGCCGAAGATGGTCATGCTGACCGCGATGCCGACGCTGGCGCCGGTCTTCGGGGTGACGAGCGGGCCGAGCAGCCCGGCGAGCGCGCCGGCGAGCGCGAACCCGCCGGCCCGCAGCGCGCCGACGTTGATGCCCCTGGCCTTGGCAGCGTCCGGGTCGCTGGTGGCGCCGCGGGCAGCGAGGCCCCACAGGCTGCGCCGGGAGAACACGTGCATGCCGGCGCCGGCCAGGACGGCGAGCACGACCAGCCACACGTCGACCGGCGCCATCCGCCCGCCGAGGAAGGTGAAGGCGTCCTCCCCGCCGAAGAAGCCGACCGACTTGGGCGTGGCGCCCCACGTCGCGGCGAGCACGCCCTCGATGACGACGAACGCGCCGACGGTGGTCACCAGCAGCGCGCGGGTGTCGCTGCGGCGCAGCACCGGGCGTACTGCGACGAGCTCCTCGAGGCCGCCGAGCAGCGCACCGAGGACCGCGCCGAGCAGCGCCGCCGACCACCACGGCCAGCCGAGGTCGACCATGACGTACCAGGAGAAGAACGCACTGAGGATGACGAACGCGCCGTGGGCGAAGTTGAACACGCCGCCGAACGTCATCGTGATGTTGTAGCCGATGGCGGTGAGCGCATAGACAGCACCGACCGACAGCCCAGCCCAGACAATCGTCACGACAGCCCCTACGCAGTCCTGCACGGCCCCGGGCCGTGATGTTCTACGAACCTATGAACCAGATGATTTACATGACAGAAGAGACAGCACCGCCACAGTGACTCCCGCCGGCAGTGCGGGGCGGTTCAGTACGAGCGAGGCAGGCCGAGCGAGTGCTGCGCGACGTAGTTGAGCACCATTTCCCGGCTCACCGGCGCCGACCGCATGAGCCGCGTCAGCCCCCACAGGTCGCCGATGCCGTACTCGGTGGCGAACGCGTTGCCGCCGTGCACCTGAACGGTCTGGTCGAAGGCGTGCAGCACCGCGTCGGCCGCGGCCAGTTTCGCCACCGCCGCCGCCTCACCCACGCCGGCGTCGCCGTTGTCGAACTGCCACGCCGCCCGGGCGGTCATCAGCCGGGCCAGTTCCAGCTCGATCTTCACCTCGGCCAGCGGATGGGCGACGCCCTGGTGGGAGCCGATCGGCACGCCCCACACCGCCCGGTCCTTGGCGTAGGCGACGGCCTTGTTCAGGAAGTACCGCCCGAGACCGGTCGCCTGGGCCGCGACGTTGATCCGCTCCGGGTTGAGGCCGGAGAAGATCTGCCGCAACCCCTGGTCCGCCGTGCTACCCACCAACCGGTCGGCCGGGACCACGACGTCGTCGAAGAACACCGCGAACTGGCGGTCCGGCGCCTTGATCTCCATCGGGATCGGCCGGAACTCCAGCCCGGGGGTGCCGGTGTCCACGACGAACAGGGTCAGCAGGCCCCGGCCCCGCGGATCGGTGCCGGTGCGCGTCACGACGAGCACGGCGTCGGCCACGTCCATGCCGGTGATGTACTGCTTGGCGCCCTTGATGACCCAGCCGTCACCGGCGCGGGTGGCGGTGGTGGCGAGGTTCGGGGCGTTGGACCCGGCGCCGGACTCGGTGATCGCGAAGGCCATCTTCGTCCGGCCGGCGGCCAGCCCCGGCAACCACCGCTCCTTCTGCGCCGCGGAGCCGAACTCGTCGATGATCGGTCCGCACATGCCGGCGACGATCAGGAACAGCAGCGGGCAGCCCTGCGCGGCGAGCTCCTCGATGACGATCGCCGTCTCCTGGATGCCGCCACCGCCGCCGCCGTACTCCTCCGGCAGGTTCACGCCGCCGAACCCGTTGTCGAAGATCGTCGACCAGAGCTCGTGGGTGAACCGCCCCTCCGCCGCACACCGGGCGAAGTACTCGTGGCCGAACTTGGCCCCGATCTCGCTCACCGCACCGCGAAGGGCAAGGTGCTCACTCGACTCGCTGAAGTTCACTCGACCCTCTCTTAACCGACCGGTGGGTTGACTACATGGGGACCAGTACAACAGAGTGACGCTCCAACGACAACAGCAACCGCACACCGACGTCGACCGGCTTGAACGAACCGAAGCCGGACGACCCCGGACGAAGCCGATGCGAATCGAGGCGATGCGATGAGTGCCGTCCGAGCGTTCCGACCGATCACGGCGGCCGAGTTGGCCTGGCGCACCGAGCTGGGCGCCGACGACCCCGAGTACGTCGAGCTGTGGTGGCTCGACGCCGCCCTGGACAACGGGTGGCAGGTCGGCATCGGCCTGTACCGCTCACGCCCGTTCGACGGCGGCCGCCCGGCCATCACCGTCAACCTGCTGCGCCCCGGAGAGCCGTTCCTGGAGCTGCACCACAGCTTCGCGCCGGACGAGTTCGAGCCGTACCCGTTCGGCGGCCGCTGGGGTGAAAACAACCAACTGGTCGGTGGACTATCCGAACGCGGCGACCCGGCCGCGTTCGACCTCACCCTGGACGTCGGCCGGTTGCGGCTGGAACTGGCGGCAACGGTCGTCTGCGCCGGGGTCAAGTTCACCACCGCCTCCCCCGGCTTCACCCACCACCGCCCCGATTCGGCCACCGCGATCGGCTGGTGGCCGGTCGCGCCGCGGGCCGACGTCTCCGGCTGGATCGCCCTCGACGGGGACCGCGTGCCGGTGCGCGGCCGGGTCCACGCCGAGAAGCAGCTGTCGTCGCTGCCGCTGGCCGGCCGGGAGAAGGCGCGGTCCGCCCAGTCGGTCTGGACCTGGGGACACTTCACGTGCGGCGACTACACGGGACTGTGGACTGACTCCGCGGCGTCCGAACAGCTCGGCTACCGGCACTTCACGCCGTTCGTGCTGTATCGGGAGGGCGAGCCGATCCTGAGCACGTTCGCCTTCGCCTCGTCCGTGGAGCGCTTCCGCATCGAGCCCGGCACCGGGCTGCCCCGCCCGGAGGTGGTCACGCTCAAGGCCGCGCAGGGCGAGCTGGAGTTCTTCGCCCGGCTCACCGACGGCCGGGTCAGCGACCAGTTCGAGCTCGACGGCAACGAGGGTGCCTACTACTGCCGGCAGATGGGGCGGATCGACGCCGAGCTGTACCACTGGGGGCGGGCCACCCGGCTGACCGGCGACGTCGTGCACGAGTGGGGTACCCAGGCCGGCAACTTCCCGTTCGCGGCGGTGCGCCCGTGAGCGCCGTCGAGGTGTCGTGGCCCCGGCCCGGCGTGTACCGCATCGAGCTGCACCGGCCGGAGAAGCTCAACGCCGTCAACGCCGAGCTCGCCCAGGGCCTGCACGACGCGCTCGACGCGGCGGAGCGCGACCCGCACTGCCGGGTCGTCGTGGTCACCGGCGCCGGGCGGGGCTTCAGCGCCGGCCTGGACCTCGACGGCTACGGCGACGCTCCCGGCACGGCGGACATGGGCCAGGTCTACCGCGACCTGGCGTTCCAGCGCCTCGTCGCGACGCTGATCCAGCGGGTGCACCGGCTGCCGAAGCCGGTCGTCGCCGCCGTCAACGGGCCTGCCGCCGGCTTCGGCCTGGCGCTGGTGTGCGCGGCGGACATCCGCTTCGCCGCGTCGACGGCGGTCTTCACGACCGCGTTCATCCGCATCGGCGCCAGCGGCTGCGACCTCGGCATCAGCTGGCTGCTGCCGAGGCTGGTCGGCGCCGGCCGGGCCCACGAGCTGATGCTCACAGGGCGGCGGTTCGACGCCGCCGAGGCGCTGCGGATCGGGCTGCTCGCCGGCGTCGTCGAGCCCGGCGCGCTCGGCTCCACGGTGGACACGACGATCGACGCCCTGCTCGGCGCGGCACCGATGGCGCTGGAGCTGACCAAGCAGGGCATGTGGCTGGGCCTGGAGCTGCCGTCCCTGGACGCGGCGATCGAGCTCGAGAACCGCCAACAGGTGCTCAGCGCCCGGACGACCGACAGCGCCGAGGCACGTGCGGCGTTCCGGGAGCGCCGCACCCCATCTTTCACCTTCCAGTAGAGCAATTCATCGCCATGGACTCGACAACAAGGAGTGGAGTGAGCGCCATGAGAACTCGGCGAGCCGCGATCGCGGCAGCGCTTGCAGTGTCGTTACTGCTGGTCGCCGCGTGTGGCGACGACACCGGGGACGGCTCCGGACCGGGCAACGGGTCCGGCGGCGGCCCGATGAAGATCGACGCGCTGGTCGCGCTCAGCGGCCCGCTCGCCGTCATCGGCGGGGCCATGCAGCAGGGTATGGACGCCGCCGTCCAGGTCATCAACGACAGCGGCGGCGTGCTCGGCCAGCCGCTCAAAATCAACTACATCGACAACGCGGGCAGCGCCGACCAGTCGGCCGCGAAGCTGCAAGAGCTGCTGAGCGGCGGCAAGCCGCACGCCGTCATCCCCGGCGTCGCCTCCGAGATCCCGGCCGGCATCCCGATCCTCGCCCAGGCCGGCGTCTTCACCTCACAGCACTTCACGGGGGCGACCTTCAACGACCCGAAGAAGTACCCGCTGGAGTTCGGCAACGCCCACACCATCCCCGACTACGTCGGCAGCCTGGTGAGCAAGGCGAAGGAGAGCGGGTACCAGAGCGTCGGCATCCTCGACATCGACGACGCCTCGGGCCAGGCGTTCGAGGCGGTTGCCGGACCCGCCTTCAAGGCAGCCGGAATCGCCGTCACCTTCGCCCGTGTCCCGCCGGACTCGATCGACGCCACACCCCAGCTCCAGCAGGTCCTCGCCCCGAACCCGAACGCGCTGATCTTCGCCGGCTACAGCCCCGCCGCCGGCGCCATGGCCAAGGCCCGCGCCAAGCTCGCCGTCACCCTGCCGACGATCGCCGCGCAGACGTACTCCGCCAACAACCTCGCCGACCTCGCCCCGGTGAGCGCCTACGACGGCATCCTGTTCCAGCAGCTGGCGACGAGCGTCAAGGGCACCCCGCAGACCGAGAGCGCGGCGTTCAAGAAGTTCTACGACGCGGTGCTGGCCAAGTCCGGCGGCAAGCTGCCGTTCCCGATCAACACGTACCTCGTCGCCTACCACGACGTCATCCTGGCCGCCGCGGCCGCCAACCTCGCCGGCAGCCTCGACGCCAAGAAGATGGCGAAGGCCCTGGAAGGCGCCAAGCCGGCGGACATGCCGCTCTACGTCAGCCCGGTGACGTTCTCCGCCGACAACCACTTCCCGACGTTCGCCCCGGCCGACTTCGTCTTCACCAAGTACGGCCCGGTCGAGAAGGGGCTCAGCGTCCCGTCCGCCGGCTGATCGCGCCGCGATCGGACCGTGTCCCGGTCCGGGCGCCCCGCCCCTGGGGTGCCCGGACCGCTTCACCGCCTCGACAGGAGACGCCCATGTGGTACCTCCGCTCGCGCCAGGCCGCGACGTTCGGCGTGCTCGTCGCCGCCACCACCGCGTTCGCGCTGCTGCAGGCGATGGTGATCCCGGTGCTGCCGGAGATCCGGCGCGCGCTGCACACCGACGCGCGCAGCGTCACGTGGGTGGTCAGCGGATACCTCCTGTCGGCCGCGATCGCCACCCCGGTCCTCGGCCGGCTCGGCGACGCGGTCGGCAAGAAGCCGATGCTGTTGACCGCGCTCGCCATGCTGGCCGCCGGATCGCTCGGCGCGGCGGTCGCACCCGGCATCGGTCTCATGACGGCGGCGCGGGTGCTGCAGGGCGCCGGCGGCGCGGTGATGCCGCTGGCCTTCGGCATCGTGCGCGACGAGTTCCCCTCCGAGCGGGTACCCCCGGCGATCGGCGTCCTGGCGGCGATCTCCGGGATCGGCGCGAGCGCCGGGCTCGTGCTGGCCGGGCCGATCGTCGACGCGCTGGGCTACCGGTGGCTGTTCCTCCTGCCGATGCTGATGATCGCGGTCACCGCCGCCGCGGCCGCCTTCGTCGTGCGCCCCTCGGCCGGGCGGGCCGAGCCGATCTCCTGGGTGCCGGCGCCGTTCCTGGCCGGCGCCCTGGCCACGTTCGTGCTGGCCACCACCGAGGCCTCCCGCTGGGGCTGGGCCAGCGGGCGCACGCTCGGGCTCTACGCCGTCGCGGCGGTGCTCGCCGCCGGCTGGCTGCGGCTCGAGTCCCGCGCCCGGCATCCGCTCATCGACCTGAAGATGATGCGAATCCCGGCCATTCGGTCGGGCAACGCGGTCTCGTTCCTCCTCGGCTTCGCGATGTTCGCCGTCTACGCGTTCGTGCCGCAGCTGCTGCAGGCGCCGGCGTCGACCGGATACGGCGTCGGCGCCACCGTCACCGAGTCCGGCCTGCTGATGCTGCCGCTGGCCAGCGCGGTCTTCGTCGGCGGCCTGGTCACCGCGCGGCTCGTGCGGCGCAACGGCTCGCGGCGGGTCGTGGTCTCCTCGAGCGTGGTCATCGCCGGCTGCCTCGCCGTCGTCGCGTGGGGGTACGCGGCCACGTGGCAGTTGGTGACCACGCTCGGGGTCTACGGCGTCGCGCTCGGCGTGGCGCTGGCCTCGCTCGCCACGCTCGTGGTGGTCTCGGCGCCGCCGTCGCAGTCCGCGGTGGCCGGCGCGGTCAACCTCAACGCCCGCAACATCGGCGGCTCGGTGGGGACCGCCGTCATGGCCACCGTCGTCACGGCGCGGCTGGACGCCTCGGGCGCGCCGGTCGGGTCCGGCTACACGGCGGGGTTCGTGCTCCTCGCCGTCGCGATGGCGCTCGCCACCGCGCTGGCCGTCGCCATACCGCGCCCGGGGGCGCAACCGGCCGGTGCTTGACGCGCGGCCGGGCACACAACTAGGTTCTCAACCAGATGGTTGGTTAAACCGCCACGAGGAGACGTCATGTCGATGTTCGCCGAAACGATCGCGCCCGCGCACGAGTATCGGCACGTTCCCGACGACCGGCCGGCCTACAACGAGAGCACCTACTACAACTTCCTGTGCCCCGAAGCCGGCGTCGTCGGCTGGGTTCGGGTGGCGATGCAGGCCAACCAGCCGGCGGGTCAGGCCAGCGTGCTGGTCTTCCTTCCCGACGGCGAGACGCTGTTCACCCACCAGCGCACCACGGACCTGACCGCCGACCGGCTCGCCGTCGGCGGCCTGGACTTCGACATCGTCGAGCCGCACCGGCGGCAGCGGCTGCGGTACGACGGCCCGCTGTCGTCCTTCAGCGAACCCAAGGTGCTCGCATCGCCCGGCGAGGCGTTCCGCGCCGCTCCGAAGCGCTCAGCGCGGATTCAGCTGTCGGTCACCGGCCACGGCGCCTCGTTCGGCACCAACGGCGACGACCCGGCCAACATCCTCGAGGACACCATGGCCATCGGCCACTACGAGCAGTTCATCCACGTCGAGGGCGACCTCGAGCTCGACGGGCGGCGCCTCGCGGTCCGCGGCGGTGGCCTGCGGGACCACTCGTGGGGGCCGCGCGACTGGGCCGGCCCGTTGTCGTACCGCTGGATCGTCGCCGCCTTCGAGGACGGCTCGGCCGTCATGACCCTCGACGTCGCCCGGCGCGACGGCGGGCGCACCCGCCGCGCGGCCGTGGTCGACGGCGGCGTCACGTCGCCGGCCGAGCTGACCGGCCAGACGGTGGAGTGGACCGCCGACGGATTCTGCCGCAAGGCCGTGTCCGAGGTCGCAACCCCCGCCGGTCCCGTCACCCTGACCGGCACCGCCCGGACACCGGAACGCTTCGTGCCGCTGCGGCACCGGCGCACCGCTGCGGACGGCACCGAGCTGGTCACGCGGATCGGTTACTCCGCCTACGAGTTCGTGTCCAGCGACGGCCGGCGCGGCCTGGGCATCGTCGAGATGCTCGACCAGCTCGTCGACGGCCGGCCCGTCGGCATGACCGGCGCGACGGCGCCGCCTCAGTCGTGACCGCGCCGCTCGCCGAGGCGGTGCCGCCGGCCGTCCACGAGTGGCTGGCCCGCGGGCTGCCCGAGGCCGACCCGCCGTTCACCGCCGAGCGCATCTCCGGCGGTTACAGCATGCTGACCTACCGCGTGGCCGACCGCTCGGGGCGCGGGTGGGTGCTGCGCCACGCCCCGGCCGGACGCCACGAGGGCGGCGCGCACGACGTGGGCCGCGAGGCTCGGGCGATGGCCGCGCTGAGCGCCACGCCGGTGCCGGTGCCGCGAGTCCGCCTCACCGGGACCGCCGACGACCCGCTCGGCCTGCCGTGCCACGTCACCGACTTCGTCGACGGCCACGTGCTGGGCAACGCGGAGGCGGCGGCCGAGCTCCTCGACCCGCCCGCGCTGCGCCGGGCGTCGCTCGACGTCGTGGCCACGCTCGCGGCCCTGCACACCGTGGAGCCGGACGAAGTCGGGCTGGGCGACCTCGGCCCGCGCCGCTCCTACCTGAGCCGCCAGCTGCACCGCTGGCGCTCGGTCATCGCCGGCGCCGCCGATGGGGCCGCGACGCAGGCTGCCGAGCTCGAACGGATCGCGCAGGACTTGGAGCGCAGGATGCCCCCCGAGGACCGGTGCCGCGTCGTGCACGGCGACTACCGGCTCGGCAACGCGATCGTCGGGGACGACGGCGCCATCCGGGCCGTGCTGGACTGGGAGCTCGTCACCCTCGGCGAGCCGCTGGCCGACCTTGGGCTGCTGGCCGCGTTCTGGGACCCGCCGGCCGAGGCGATGCTCGGCGTCCGGCTGGCGACCTCGGCACCCGGCGCCGCCGGCCTCGGCGAGGCGCTGGCCCACTACGCCGCTATCACCGGCGCCGGCCTCGACGACTTCGAGTACCACTACCGCATGGCGTGCTGGCGGGTGGCCGGCACGGCGCTGCGGGCCCTGCACCGGTATCGGTCCGGGGTGATGAACGACGCCGTCGACACGTCGAAGTTCGTCGCCGCGTGCGACGCCTGGATCCGGCTCGCCAACGCACCGGTGCTCGGGCGCTGAGCCTCACTCCCCGATGAAGTCGGGCTCGGCGCGCTCGGCGAACGCGGCCAGCCCGATGCGCGGGTCCGCGGCGCGCATGTGCTCCACGGTCAGCCGCCGCTCGATCTCCAGCGCGGCGCCGAGGTCCGGCGCGGCCAGGCCCAGGCGGATCGCCTCCTTCATCCGCGCGGTCGCGACCGGACTGCGCCGGGCGAGCACGGCGGCCATCGCCCGGGCGTGGCCGAGCACCTCCGCCGCCGGCCGCACCGCGTTGACGAGCCCGACGGCGAGGGCTTCGCGCGGTTCGACCGGCAGGCCGCTGAACATCAGCCACTTCGCCCGGCGCTCGCCGATCAGCCGGGGCAGCCGCTGGGTGCCGCCGCCGCCGGGAATCAGCCCGTAGACGGCGTGCTGGTCGGCGAGGCGGGCGTCCTCGGCGACGACGGCGAGGTCGCACGCCTGCATCAGCTCGAACCCGCCCGCGCAGGCGACGCCGTGCACGGCCGCGATCGACGGCAGCGGCGAGGCGGCGAGGCGCCCGAAGACCTGGTGCCAGTACGCCATGAACTCGGCCAGCAGCCCGGAGTCTGCGACCTTGTCGTCGACCGCGCCGAGGTCCGCGCCGGCGCAGAACCCCCGGCCCTCGCCGCGCACGATGAGCACCCGGACGGCCCGGTCGCCCTCCGCGATCCGCACCGCCCGCTCGATCTCGCGCAGCATCTCGCGGTCGATCGCATTGAGCTTCTCCGGCCGGCTCAGCACGAGCTCACCGACCCGGTCGTGCACGTCGAACCGGACCCGGTCGCTCACCGCAGCTCCGGCAGCACGTCGTGGGCGATCGTGTCCAGGACCCGGTCGCGGTCCTGCGGGGCGGCGGCGACCTGCAGGATCACCGTGTCCGCGCCGGCGGCGGCGAACTCGCGGATCCGGCGGGCGACCCCGCCCGGCGAGCCGAGCAGGAGATAGCGGTCAGCGAGCGGCGCGAAGTCCTGCCGGTAAGCGGCGCTGACGTATTCGACGCCGGCCCGCCGCGCCCAGCCGGCGTCCGGATCGGCGCAGGCGAAGGCGAACACGGCCGCTCCGACCCGGGACGGATCGCGCCCGTGCCCGGCGGCCGCGGCCCGGACCCGGTCCAGCCCGGCCCGCAACTGCTCCGGCGTCACCATGTAGGGCAGCCATGTGCTGGCGAACCGGCCGGCGCGGCGGATCGCGCCGTCCTTGCGGCCGCCGAGCCAGATCGGCGGCCCGCCGGGCTGCACCGGCGGCGGGTCGAGCGCAACGTCCTGAAGGCGCGTGTACGTTCCCTCGTACGACACGGGTCCTCCGCGGAACAGCAGGCGCAGCACCTCGAGCCCCTCGTCGAGCCGCCGGAACCGCTCCGCCGGGTCGACGCCGACGGCCGCGAACTCGGCCGGCGCCTCCCCGCCGGCACCGACGCCGAACTCGAAGCGCCCCTGCGCGACCTGGTCGAGCGTCGCGGCCAGCTTGGCGGCGAGGGCGGCCGGGTAGAGCGGCAGCAGGCTCACCGTGCTGACCAGCCGGATCCGCGTGGTCACCGCGGCCGCCGCGGCGAGCTCGACGAACGGGTTCGGCGCGACCTGGAAGAACAGGTGCTCGCCGCAGGCCAGGTAGTCGAAGCCGAGCGCCTCGGCCCGCCGGGCGTCGGCGGGCACGGACCCGGCGGCTCCGAGCGCCAGGCCGGCCTTCACGCCGCCACGGCTTCCCGGAACCGCCCGTTGAGCTCGTCGAGCAGGTCGCGGGCGGCGGCCTCGGCGCGCGGCAGCCGCGCCAGGGTGCGGAAGTCGCAGACGCCGAGTGCCCGCAGCCGTGGCACGTCGGCCAGCACGCTCGGGAGGTCGAGGGTACCGCCGGCAACGACGGTCGGCAGCGCGGCCGAGATCCGCACGGTGGCGAAGTCGCGGCCGTGCCGCTCGACGAGCGGGCGCATCGCGTCCAGCGCCGCGGCGAGGTCCTCGGTCTTGACGCCCCACGGGATCCAGCCGGCGCCGTAGGTCGCCAGGCGCCGCGCCACGGCCGGGATCGCCCGGCCGCCCAGCCATACCGGCACCCCGGCGGGATCGGTGGGCTTGGGTCGCATGTGGACGGCGTCGAGCTCGAACCCGCGCCCCGACATCGAAACCTCGTCAGTGGTCCACAGCGCCCGGCACACCGCGAGGGTCTCGTCGAGCACCCGGCCCCGCTCGGCGAACGGCACGCCGACCGCGCGGTACTCGGCCTCCTGCCAGCCGACGCCGACGCCGAGTTCGAGCCGCCCGTGGGACAGCACGTCGATGGTGGCGGCGATCTTCGCCAGGAAGACGGCCGGGCGCAGCGGCGCGACGAGGACGTTGGTGGCGAGCTTGACCCGCGTCGTGACGGCGGCCATCGCCGCCAGCGCGGTCAGCGGCTCCAGCCAGTCCCCGTCGGGGCCGGTGGGCTGCACGCCGCCGGTGACGCCGCCGGTGGCCGGGTGGCCGTACCCGGACAGGTCGCGGCCGAAGACGAGGTGGTCGACGACGAAGATCCGGTCGATGCCGGCCGCGTCGGCGGCGCGCGCCTGGTCGAGGATGTGCCGCCAGTCGCCCGGCGGCGCGGCGGCGAAGTTGCGTACGGCAACGGAAATTTCCGGCTCGGCAGGGCCTCCCATGGGTGCAGCATATGGCCGGCCGCACGCCGTAGCCAACCCACTGGTTGGTTTGTTATGTTGCCGGTCGACGGACTCCGGCCCGGGATGAGGTGACCGTGCCACGCGATCACGACGGCAGGACCGCGATCGTCACCGGCGGATCCCGCGGCATCGGTCGGGCGATCGCCGGCGAGCTCGTGCGCTGCGGCGCCCGCATCCCGACGCCCAGGATGGGCTTCTACAACGCGACGAAGGCGGCGCTGGACCACCTCACCCGGCAACTGGCCGCCGAGCTGGCACCGGCCGTACGGGTCAACGCGGTCGCACCCGGGCTGATCGACACCGACATGGCCGCGGGCATCCCCGAGCCGGAACGGGCCCAGCTGCTCAGCGGCATCCCGATGGGCCGCTTCGGCGCACCCGAGGACATCGCCACGATCACCTCGTTCCTGCTGTCCGACCGCGCCGGCTGGATGACCGGTCAGGTGGTCGCGGTCGACGGCGGCGCGTTGGTGGCACACGGAAGGGTAGTCCGATGACGATCCGCGAAACGCCGTACCGCGTCGTGGTCTGGGGCCCCGGATACACCGGCGCCCAGGCCCTGCGCGAGATCGCCCGGCGCCCCGAGCTCCAGCTCGTCGGCTGCCTCGCCTACAGCCCGGCGAAGGTCGGCCGTGACGCGATGGAGCTCATCGGCGAGCCGCCGATCGGCGTCGAGGTCGTCGCCGACCCGCAGGCGATCCACGACCTGGACGCCGACGTCGTCCTCTACGCGGGCATCGCGCTGCCCGACGAGACGTCGCGGCACGCGGAGATCACCGCGCTGCTGCGCGGCGGCAAGAACGTCGTCACGTCGACCGCGTACTTCTTCCCGTGGCAGCGCGGCGAGGAGTACGTCGCGCCACTCGAGGCCGCCTGCGCGGAGGGTGGCACGACCCTGCACGGTACCGGCATCCACCCCGGCTGGTTCGCCGAGCGGTTCGCGCTCACCGCGACCAGCCTGTGCACCACCGTGCACGCGGTGCACCTGCGCGAGATCTGCGACCTGAGCCACCACGCCGGCGACACGATCGCCGCCATCGGCTTCGGCCGGCCGCCGGAACAGCTGGGCGCGAAGACCCGCAAGACGCTGCTGAGCCGGTACTACTTCGAGTGCATCGCCGGGCTCGCCCACCATCTCGGCCTGCCGGTCGAGGAGCTGACGGCCGAGGTCCGGTACCTGCCGAGCACGCGGACGCTGCAGTGCGCCGGGGTGACGGTCGAGCGGGGTACCGTCGGCGCGCTCGACGGCGTGTGGAGCGGGCTCGTCGGCGGCGAACCCGTCATCACCATCCGCGAGCTGTGGTACCTGGACCCCGCGCTCGTCGACGACGGCGTCGAGCTGGTCTCCGGCGACATGTACGAGGTCGACGTGCGGGGCCTGCCCGTCGACGTGCGCACCCGCGCCGACCTGCGCACCTCGGACGCCCGCGACGTCTTCGGCGTCGACGACCGGCAGTCCGCGGCCAACCTGGCGACCGCCGTGCAGCTGGTGCAGACGATCCCGGCGGTCGTGGCCGCGCCGCCCGGCATCCTGCTCGCGCCCGGCTTCGCCTACCCCGCGGCCGACCTGCGCACCATACCCGACGTGCTCGGGCGCCGGCCGGCCGTCATCCCGGAGACGATCCACTGATCGGCGCGCCGACCGGCCGGTCGGTCGGGTGTGTCAGCGCCGCAGGATCCCGTTCATCACGAAGTCGGTGAGCTCGTCGACCAGCGTCTCCTGTGCCTTGCGCCCGCCGGCCCGGAACCAGTTCGGCACGTAGGCGAGGATGCCGATGATCGAGTACATGACCATGTTCAGGTTCAGCTCGCGGAACTCCCCCGCCCGCACGCCGGCGGACAGCAGCTGCCGGGTGAACCGCTCATAGCGCTCGATGCGCCGGCGCAGGTCGACCGCCTGCTCCTCGTCAAGGTGCTGCTCCACCCAGGGCAGCTCCTGGAAGAAGACCACCAGCTCGTCCTGCTTGGTCGCGACGTGCTCGACCTGCAGCCGGATCAGCGCCCGCATCCGGTCGGCGGCGTCGCCGGTGCGCGGCACCCGGCCGACGAGCTCGAGGGTCGCGTCGACCTGGTCGGACATCAGCTCGTAGAGGATGGCGCTCTTGGAGGGGTAGTAGTGATACAGCGTCCCCTTGTTGAGCCCGACCGTGTCGGCCAGCAGATCCATGGTGGCCGCGTCGTAACCGTGCTCGCGAATGAGGCGGGCTGCGGTGGTTCGGACTTCAGCGCGTCGCGATGGCCGAGGCACCCTGTTCCCTTCGCTGCGGTTTCCTTCGCCAGGTTCGGATGACGATGATAGAGGCACCCGACCGCGGACGCGATCCAGAGCGCTGGATCGTCACCGCTGCGGCGGGAGAGTGACGGCATTGCGTCGCCGACGCGCCGCCGTGAGCAGATCGGCGATGCCGCGCCGCCGGTGCAGACCTTACGGCCGTTGACGACGTAGACCTCGCCACAGCGTGGTGCAGCACCACGAGAACACGAGCCGCGGCGGGCCGGCACGCAGCAGCTCCTCGAAGACACCCCCGCCGGGTCAAACATAATCGTCTTAATCATCTAGCTGATTTGACTGAACTTGGTTAGCATCGGCGCATGCCCAGCGGCCTCGTCCGGACGTCAGACGACGACGGAGTACGCACGGTGACACTCCATCGTCCCGGGAAGCGCAACGCGTTGTCCCGCGCCATGCAGGTCGACCTCTGTGACGTCCTCGCCGCGGCCGACCAGGACGCCGCGGTCCGCGCGGTGGTGCTCACCGGCACCGATCCGGCGTTCTGCGCCGGGCTCGACTTCACCGACCGGGACCAGTTCGCCGACCGGTACGGCAACCAGTTCCGGCACCACCCGGCCCGCGCCCTGCGGGCCATGCGCAAGCCGACCATCTGCGCCGTCAACGGGGCGTGCGTCTCCGGTGGGCTGGAGGTCGCGCTCAGCGCGTCGTTCATCGTCGCCTCCGACCGGGCCTCGTTCGCCGACACGCACGCCCGCCTCGGCGTGGTGCCCACATGGGGCCTGACCGCCCTGCTGCCACGGGCTGTCGGCGTGCGCCGGGCCCGGGAGCTGTCGGTGACCGGGCGCACCGTCCCCGCCGCCGAGGCGGTGGCGATCGGCCTGGCCAATGATGTGGTACCGCATGAGCAGTTGCTCGCCTTCACACAGGCGCTGGCCTGTCAGGTGCCGGCGACGACCGCCGTCCATGACGTCCTGCGCCTCTACGACCGGGCCGAGGCGGCCGCCGTCGCGGCGCCACTGGAGATGGAGTGGATCGCCATGCTGGACCGTCCTTTCGACGCCGAGGCGTTCGCCGCCGCCGGCCGCGATGTGGCGCGCCGGTCGTGAGCATCCGCTTCACGCCGGACGAGGCCTGGGCCTTCGTCGAACGCGCGCACACCGGCATCCTGACCACGCTGCGCGCGGACGGGTGGCCGGTCACGCTCCCGGTCTGGTTCGTGGTACTGGACCGGACGATCTGTTGCACCACGCCGACCGGCACGAAGAAGGTCGCCCGCGTCCGGCGCGATCCCCGCGCCGCCTTCCTCGTCGAGTCCGGCCACGCCTGGACCGAGCTGGCCGCCGTACACCTGACCGGATCCATCGCCGTCGTCGCCGACGAGCCGACCGAGTCGGCCGTGCGGCAGCTGTTTGAGGCCAAGTACGCTCCCTCGCGGGTGGCGTCCGACCGCATGCCCCAGGCCGCGCAACGCGCCTACAGCGACCGGGTCACGCTGCGCTTCACGTCCGACGACCGAATCCTCAGCTGGGACAACAGCCGCATCCCCCTGCGTGACTGACGCCCGCACCGCATCATGGCCGACAATCAGCTCACACCAGGTGCGGGCGTCCCGCGCGAGAGGAGTTCGCCATGGCTGGCCCGCTGCAGGGGTTGCGCGTCGTTGAACTGGCCGGCATCGGGCCAGGTCCGTTCGCCGCGATGCTGCTCGCCGACCTCGGCGCGGACGTGGTCCGGGTCGACCGGGTCGGCGCCGTCTCGCCGATCGGCGCCGACCCCGCCGGTGACCTGCTCAACCGGGGCAAGCGCTCGATCGCAGTCGACCTCAAGCAGCCCGCCGGCGTCCGGACCGTGCTCGGCCTCGCCGCCTGCGCCCACGCGCTCATCGAGGGCTGGCGGCCCGGCGTCGCCGAGCGGCTCGGCGTCGGCCCGGACGCGGTCCTGGCCCGCAACCCCGCACTCGTCTACGGCCGGATGACCGGTTGGGGTCAGCATGGCCCGCTGAGCACCACCGCCGGTCACGATGTTGACTACATCGCCCTCGCCGGGGCGCTCGACCCGATCGGCACGGCCGGTGGCCCGCCGCAGATTCCGGTCAACCTTGTCGGCGACTTCGGCGGCGGCTCGCTCTACCTGGTCGTCGGGCTCCTGGCCGCGCTGCGCGAGGCCGAGCGGACCGGCCGCGGACAGATCGTGGACGCCGCGATCGTCGACGGCACCGCGCACCTCACCACGATGATGCACGCCATGCGTGCGAGCGGGCTGTGGCAGGACCGGCGGGGCGCGAACCTGCTCGACGGGGGCGCCCCGTTCTACGCCGTGTACGAGACCGCGGACGCCCTGCACATGGCCGTCGGCGCGCTCGAGCCGCAGTTCTTCGCCGAGCTGGTGCGCCGCCTCGGCCTGGACGGCGACCCGGACCTGCCCGGCCAGTTCGATCGCGACCGCTGGCCGGAGATGCGCCGTCGATTCGCCGAGCGGTTCGCCACCCGCACCCGCGACGAGTGGACGGCGCACTTCGCCGGTGGCGACGCCTGCGTCACGCCGGTCCTCGCCCCCGGCGAGGCCGCCCGCGACCCGCACCTCAGTGCCCGGGGCACATTCATCGAGCGGCACGGCACGGTCCAACCGGCGCCGGCGCCGCGATTCTCTGCCACCCCGGCCGAGCTGACTACCCCGCCGCCGCTGCCGGGCGAGCACAGCCGCCAGATCCTTGTCGACTGGGGCGTCGAGGACGCTGACGCCCTGCTCGCCTCCGCCGCGATCCACGAAGCCACCCCGGCGGAGGCGCGCTGACACGCACCGAGACTGGCCGTTCGCCGGTCAGTACAAGAGGCGTCCAGCACGGCGAAGTCACGGAAGCCGGCGGAGGTGCCAGCGCCCGCGACTCTCGGCGCATTGCTCGCGAATCCACACCTCGGGCTGCGCCGGCCTACACGGTGAGCCGCGCAGGCCGTCGATCACAAGGATGGAATTGCTCAGTCTCAGAGCAGCTCCAGCAGGGTCGCGTTGGCCTGTCCTCCGCCCTCGCACATCGTTTGCAGCCCGTACCTGATGTCGTTGTCGCGCATGTGGTGAAGCATCGTCGTCATCAGGCGGGCACCGCTGCCACCGAGCGGATGGCCCAGTGCGATCGCGCCCCCGAGCGGGTTCACCCGCTCTGGCCGGGCGCCGAACTCGGCCATCCAGGCCAGGACAACCGACGCGAACGCCTCGTTGATCTCGACGACACCGATGTCCTCCAGTGACAGGCCTGAGCGCTTCAGCAGCCGCTGCGTCGCCGGGATGGGCCCGGTCAGCATGGGCATGGGTGCCGACCCGACCACGACGGAGGTGCGGATCCGGGCTACCGGCCGCAGGCCCAGCTCGGTGGCCCTGTCCGACGTGGTGATGAGCAGGGCGGCCGCCCCGTCGCTGATCTGCGACGCGTTGCCGGCGGTGACGACGCCGTCCTCCCGGAAGGCTGGGCGCAGCTGGCTCATCACCTCGATGCTCCCGCCGCGCCGGATGCCCTCGTCCCGGCCGAGCACGGTGCCGTCCTCGAGCGTCACCGGCACGATCTGGGCGGAGAACCGGCCCTCGTCGGTGGCGGCCGCGGCCCTGGCGTGCGACTCGAGGCTGAACTCGTCCAGCCGGGTGCGGGACAGTCCCCACTCCTGAGCGATCGTCTCCGCGCCGACGCCCTGGTTGGGGAACTCGGCGCCGTACCGTTCGACGTAGCGGCGCCCGAGCGGGGAGCCTCCGGCCTGGGAGGAGCCCATCGGTACCCGCGACATGACCTCCACGCCGCCGGCCACGGCCACATCGTAGTGGCCCGCGATCACGCCGGCGGCGGCGAACGAGACGGCCTGCTGGGACGATCCGCACTGCCGGTCGATGGTGACGCCGGGGATGTGCTCCGGCCATCCCGCGGACAGCACCGAGGTGCGCGCGATGTCGAAGGACTGCTCCCCGACCTGGCCGACGCATCCCCAGATCACGTCGTCGACGACGGCCGGGTCGATACCGGCCCGATCGCTTAGCGCCTGCAGTACCAGGGCGGAGAGGTCGGCGGGGTGGACGCCGCTGAGGCCGCCGCCGCGCTTGCCGATCGGCGTACGGACTGCTTCGACGATGACTGCGTCTCTCATGACGTACGTCTTCTCCTAGGTCGGCGGATCAGCGCGGCGCCATCCGCAGGGCGCCGTCCATGCGGATGACCTCACCGTTGAGGTAGTCGTGGTGGATGATGGCCAGCGCGAGCTGGGCGTACTCGTCGGGCCGGGCGAGGCGCCGCGGGAACGGCACGCCGGCGGCGAGGCCCTGGCGGAACTCCTCGGAGACAGTGGCCAGCATTGGGGTCTCGACGATGCCCGGCGCGATGGTGTTGACCCGGATGCCGTACTGGGCGAGGTCGCGCGCCGCGGGCAGGGTCAGGCCGACGATGCCGCCCTTGGACGACGAGTACGCGGCCTGGCCGACCTGCCCCTCGTAGGCGGCGACGGAGGCGGTGTTGATGATGACGCCGCGCTGCCCGTGCTCGTCCGGCTCGGTCGCGGCGATCGTCTCGGCGGCCAGGGCGAGGACGTTGAAGGACCCGATGAGGTTGATCTGCACGACGCGTGCGTAGAGGTCGAGGTCGTGCACGCCGCCGCGGCCGAGGATCCGCATGGATGGGCCGATACCGGCGCAGTTGACGACCGTGCGCAGCGGCAGGCCGGCGCCGGCGGTTGCGACGGCGGCGCGGACCTCCTCGTGGTTGGTGACGTCGGTGGCGAGGTACTCGACACCGGGCAGTCGAGCCGCCGTGTCGATGCTCTGCTGGAGGTCGAGCGCGAAGACTCGGGCGCCCTCGCCCGCCAGCCCGGCGGCGGTCGCGGCGCCCAAGCCGGAGGCTCCGCCGGTGACGATGGCTGCCGTGTCAGCGACCTGCATCAGTCCTTCTCCTTTGGGGCAATGGTGATTGTCGCGGTGCCGTTCTTCGCGAGTGCGCGGCCGACGACCATCCGCTGGATCTGGTTGGTTCCCTCGAAGATCTGCATGACCTTCGCTTCGCGCATGTAGCGCTCGACCGGGAAGTCCCGGGTGTAGCCGTAGCCGCCGAAGACCTGCACGGCGTCGGTCGTGACCTTCATGGCGTTGTCGGTGGCGACCAGCTTGGCGATCGATGCCTCGCGGCTGAACGGCAGGCCGTGGTCCTTCAAGCGTGCCGCGTGAAGGGTCATCGCGCGGGCGGTCTGGACGGCCGTCTCCATGTCGGCGAGCAGGAACGCGAGGCCCTGATGCTCGATGATCGGCCGGCCGAAGGTGGTGCGCTCCTTCGCGTACGCCACGGCCAGGTCCAGGGCGCCTTGGGCGAGGCCCGTGGCGACGGCCGCGATGCCGAGCCGGCCGGAGTCGAGGGCGGCGAATGCGATCTTGAGGCCATCACCCTCGGCGCCGATCCTGCGGCTGGCGGGGATCCGCACGTGGTCCAGGCGCACCGTGGCCGTCGGCGACCCGGTGAGGCCCATCTTGCGTTCGGGCGGGTCGGCGCTCAGGCCCGCGGCGTCGGCGGGGACCAGGAAGCACGAGATGCCTTTGCGCTCGTCCGAGGTGCGGGCCATCACCTGGTAGAAGTCGGCGTGCCCACCGTGGGTGGTCCACGCCTTCGCGCCATTGAGCACGTAGTCGTCGCCGTCGCGGACGGCGCGCGTCGTCATGGCGGCCGGATCGGAGCCCGCGTTCGGCTCGCTGAGGCAGTAGGCCCCGAGCAGGCCCCCGCCGAGCATGTCCGGCAGCCATTGCTGCCGTTGCTCCGGGGTACCGAAGTTGACGAGCCCGAAGCAGGACAGCGCGTGCACGCTCGTGCCCACGCCGACGCTGGACCAGACCCTGGCGACCTCCTCGAGCACCTGCAGGTAGACCTCGTAGGGCTGGCCCCCGCCGCCGTACTGCTCCGGGTACGGCAGGCCGAGGACGCCGATCGCGCCGAGCGTGCGGAACACGTCGCGCGGGAATACCTCGTCCGCCTCGGCCTTCGCGGCCCTTGGCGCCAGTTCCTTGTCGGCCAGGTCGCGGGCGACCTTGATCAGGTCAGCGCTCTCGCTGCTGGGCATGACACGTGATGCGGGCATCGAAAATCCTCGGGAGTACGATATTGAGTACTAGAGTATCAGCTACAGTACTCGACATGATGCCCTGCCGTAGGGTCTGTGCCATGCCGTCGTCTGCGAAACCTCGCATCCGCCGCGAGGAGATGTTGGTCCAGCTCCGCGAGCTGTTCCTGGCCGAAGGGTTCGCGTCGTTCAACGTCGGCGACCTGGCGGAGCGGCTGCACTGCTCGAGGACCACGTTGTACGCCGTGGCACCCAGCAAGGAGCAGATCGTGGTAGCGGCCGTTCGCTCGTTCTTCAAGACGGCGGCCGAGCGCATCGAGGCCAGGGTCGCCGCCTCGGACGATCCCGCACGGCAACTGGCGATCTACATGGACGCCGTGGCGTCGGAGCTCCAGCCGGCCTCGGCCGTGTTCTTCGCGGACGTGGCCGAGTTCGGTCCGGCCAATGAGGTGTACCAGGAGAACACGCAGTACGCGGCACGACGGGTCCAGGATCTCGTGACCGAGGGCGTCAAGCTCGGGGTGCTGCGGCCGATCCACGCCTCGTTCGTGGGCGCCGCGGTGGCCGAGGTGATGAGCTCCATTCAGCGCGGCGCGATACAGGCGGCGACCGGGCTCGACGCGGCGGAGGCCTACCGTCATCTTGCCGACCTGGTCATCAGCGGCCTGACGGAGCGAACGGAGAGGACGGTCTGATGCGCGAGGCCATCGATACATCGGCGGCCGCGGTGCGAAGTGACATCGCGGAGGGGGTGGCGACGATCGAGCTCAACCGGCCGGAGTCCGCCAATGCGCTGGATCTTCCCATGGCGGCGGCACTCCACGACGCCGTGCAAGCGGTATCGCGCGACCCCGGCGTCCGCTGCGTGCTGCTGCTCGGCCGGGGCCGGAACTTCTGCGCCGGCGGTGACGTCGCGGCGATGAGCGGCGCCGCGGATCGGCACGCCTACGTGCTGAATCTGGCCACGACGGCACACCGCAGCGTGCTGGCCCTCACCGAGCTGGACGTTCCCGTGGTCGCCGCCGTCCAGGGCGCCGCCGCCGGCGCCGGGCTGGCGCTCACCCTGGTCGCCGACGTGGTCCTCGCCGGCGAGTCGGCGAGATTCCTGACGGCGTACGCGCAGGCGGGGCTGACACCGGACTGCGGAACATCTTGGCTCCTGCCACAGGTTGTGGGCCTGCGCCGGGCGCTCGCCCTCACGCTGACCGACCGCCGCCTGACCGCGCAGGAGGCCGCCGACTGGGGGCTGGTCACCGGCGTCTGCCCCGACGATCAGGTTACGGAGTCGGCTCGCCAGATCGCGCTGCGCATGGCGTTGGGGCCGGTCCCCGCGCTCGGCCGGACCCGGCGCCTGCTGCGTGACGCGCCGGGGCGTTCGCTGGCCGAGCAGCTGGATGTCGAGGCGGCGTCGATCGCCGAGGCAAGCGTGTCCCCCGCCGCCGACGCCCGGCTCGCCGCCTTCGCCGGCAAGAGCGGGAAGTAGGTTCAGCACTACCGGCGTCCGGGGGTCAGACCGCGCCGGCCGTCGACGCCAGGAGGCGCGGCAGGCGGTCGCGGATGATCTCCTCGGCGTCGGCGATGATGCTGTTCACCACGTTCTCGCAGCTGTCGACGTCCTCGATGAGGCCCTGCGCCTGGCTGGCCCACCACATCCCGTCCTGCATGGCACCCGCCGTCAGGACGCGCTCACGGCCCCGCGCCCCCGAGGCGAGATGGGCCACGTCGGCGAAGGCGGCGCCGGGCTGCCGTGAAATCTGGGCGATCTCCTCCGACACGGCGTTGCGCGCCACGCGGGCGGAGTTGCCGAACTCGCGGAAGACGACGGTGGTGTCACGCTCGGAGTTCGCGACGATCTGCCGCTTGACGTTGTCGTGGATGGGCGCCTCCGTCGTCGCCATGAAGCGCGTCCCCATGTTCGCCGCGCACGCCCCGAGCGACAGCGCGGCCACGAGGCCGGCGCCGGTGGCGATGCCGCCGCTGGCGATGACGGGGATGCTGAGCGCGCGGCTCGCGGCCGCGATCAGCACGAGACCCCCGATGTCGTCCTCGCCCGGGTGACCGGCGCACTCGAACCCGTCGATGCTCACCGCGTCGACCCCGAGCGCCTGCGCCTTCACGGCGTGACGCACCGAGACCGCCTTGTGAATGACCTTCACGCCGGCCGCCTTAAAGTGCGCTACGTGCGGCTTCGGGCTGCTGCCGGCCGTTTCGACCACGCCGATGCCCGACTCGATGATCACCGCCCGGTAGTCCTCGTAGGGAACCGGGCGGATCGTCGGCAGGATGGTGAGGTTGACGCCGAACGGCTGGTCCGTCAGCTCGCGCGTGCGCTCGATCTCCAGCGCGAGCGCTTCGGGGGTCGGCTGGGTCAGCGCGGTCAGGAACCCCAGAGCGCCGGCCTCGGCGACGGCCGAGATCAGGCCGGCCGTGCCGAGTCCGGTCATGCCCCCGCACAGCAGCGGATGCCGCACGCCGAAGGTCTCCGTGAAGACAGTTCTGATCATGTTGAGGACGGCTTTCGCTTCAGGGGTTGTGATACCAGAGACGGTACTACAGTACTCGTTTCAGTATCAACGACGGCGCCGGCGAGGAGTGTCAGCGTCCTCGCGATCGACGCCGCCCGGCCCGCGGCAGCACGCAGCTCCTCGTCGGCGGCCGTGGACAGGGTCTCCGGCGCGTACAGGCCGAGCCGTGTCCCGTCGAAGCGGAAGATCCTGCCGGTCACGTCGCGCGTGGCCTCGCTCAGCAGGGCCACGACGGCCGGCGCCACGTCTTCGGGCGCTCCCAGCGCGGGGCGGTCGGGCCGGGCGTCGATCGCCGCCATCCCGGTCTCCGCCAGCGGCGAGATGGCGTTGACCCGGATGCCGGCGGGCGCGCACTCGAGCGCCCAGCCCGCGGTCATGGCGGCCACCGCCCCCTTGGTGGCGCCGTAGGCGCTCATGCCGGGGATGCCGAACCGGGAACCCGAGACGACGGTGACGATGGAGCCGCCCGTGCCCTGCCGGAGCATGGCGCGCATGGCGTGGGTCGCGCAGAACTGCACGCCGAGCACGTTGATCTCCACGATGCGCCGAAGCCACGCCTCGTCCTCCTCCCAGGGCGCGGCGTGATGGGTGACCCCGGCGTTGGCCACCAGCCCGTCGAGGCGACCGAACCGCCGCTGCGCCGTGTCGACCAGCCTGGCGGCCGTCGACCACGAGCCGACCGAGCCGGGCTCCGCGACCGCGTGGCCACCGGCGGCGGCGACCTCCTCGACCACGGCGAGCGCGGCTTCCTCGTCCACGTCGTTGACGACGACGCTCGCCCCATGGGCCGCGCACGCGTGGGCGTACGCGCGGCCCAGGCCCTTTCCGGCGCCGGTGACGACGACGCAGCGCCCGTCCAGGAGACGGGCCATCAGCCGGCGTCCGTGCCGAACAAGTCGACGAGCGCCGCCTTGTTGATCTTTCCGGTCGGGTTCGTCGGCAGGGCCCGCACGACCCGCAACAGCTCCGGCTGCTTCTGGCGGGCCAGGCCCTGACCGGTCACGGCACGGCCGATCTCCTCGATGGTCCAGTCGTCGCGCCGCGAGACGATGGCGGCGCCGATGCGCTCACCGAGCCGGCCGCCGGGCACCGCGACGATCGCGACGGCGTCGATCTCGGGATGCTTGCCGATGGCTTCCTCGATCTCGCGGGTGCTGAACTTCTCCCCGCCGCGGTTGATGATGTCCTTGATGCGCCCCGAGATCCGAACCTGCCCGTCGCGCGCCAGCGAACCGAGGTCCCCGGTCCGGAACCATCCCCCGGGCGCGAACGCGTGCGCGTTCAGCTCTTCCCGCACGTAGCCGAGCATCATCTCGGGCCCGCGCAGCAGCAGCTCCCCGACCTCGCCCGGCTCGACGGCCTGTCCCGCGGGGTCCACGACCCGCAGCTGCACGCCCGGGGCGAGGTGGCCGTCGGTCTCCGCCCGGTACTCGAGCGGATCCAGCTCGTTGGCCAGCGTCGCCGTCGGCAGTTCGGTCATGCCCCAGGCCCGGTACGCCGCGATGCCGAGCTCCCCCGCCCGCGCGATGAGCGCGGGCGGGACGGAAGCTCCTCCGCAGCAGTACTGGCGCAGCGACGACCGATCGCGCCCCGCCGAGGCGTAGGCGTCGAGCAGCTCCCGCAGGAACGGCGTGGCGCCGGCCATGTAGGTCGCGCGCGTACGGTCGACCAGCTCGACGCAGGCGCCGGGGTCCCAGCGCTCCATCAGTACCGCGGCGCCTCCCACCCGGGCGGGGATCATGAACCCTTGCAGCAGGCCCGTGATGTGCGTCATCGGCGAGGCCATCACCATGCGGTCCCGGAACGTCAGCCCCCACTCCGCGATGGTCGTGCGCAGCTCGTGCTGCAGGCCCGCCACGGAGTGGACCACGCCCTTGGGCTCGGACTCAGTGCCCGAGGTGAACAGCACGAGGCATGGATCCGCCGGGCCGGCGGGCTCGACGCCCGAGGGCAGGGAGCCGGTGCCGGCCGAGTCCGCGGACCGCCAGCCGGCCGCGCGGCCACCGACGATCAGCCGCGCGGCAGGCTCGTGGCCGATCGTGCTGAGCGCCTCGTCGAACTCGTCGGGATAGTCGCGGCGGGCATCGGCGGCGTGGGCGATGACGGCCGCCGGTCGCACCTGGTCGAGGGCGCTGAGGATCTCGCGCGGGCCGTAGAGCGGCACGATCGGGCTGCTGATCGCGCCGATGCGCCAGATCGCGGCCGCGGCGGCGACGGCCTCGACGCCGGTCGGCAGCATCCAGGAAACTGCGTCGCCCGGCCGCACGCCGCCGTCGAGGAGGGTTCGGGCGATCGCGGCGGATCTGGCGGCCAGCTCGGCGAAGCTCGTCTCCCCCGCGGCCGTGATGACCGCCGGCCGGCCCGGCCAACGCGCCGCCCCCTGCTCCAGGAGGTGCCCGATCCGCTCGTCGGTGAGGAAGCCCTGCCGGCACCACGCCTCCGCGACGTCGGGTGCGACGATGCGCCGCCGGCCGCTCCAGTCAGCCACCCTCATTGCTGCGTCCACTCCGCCGGGCGCTTCTCCAGGAACGCCGCCGGCCCTTCGATCGCGTCCGGATGGGAACGGTGCCGCCGGATCAGCTCCCAGCCGAGGTCGAGCTCGGTGGCGATGCGGCGCTCCTCGAACGTGCGCAGGACGCGCCGGCTGAGCCGCACGGCCTCCGGCGAGTTCTTCGCGATCATCCCGGCGAGCTCCAGGCCCCGGTCCCGCAGCGTCGCGGGGTCGGCCACCTCGGACACGAGGCCGGCCCGCTCGGCCTGCTCGGCGGAGAGCGACTCGTACCGCCCCAGCAGCACCATGCGCGTCAGGATGTCCGGGCGCATCCTCAGGCGCAGCTGCAGCGGCTCGAGCGCCGAGACCTGCCCGACGCTCACGTGCGGGTCCAGGAAGCGGGCCGCGGACGAGGCGATGCAGATGTCGGCGTCGGCGACGAAGTGCAGGCCACCACCGGCGCAGGCCCCGTTCACGGCCGTGATCACCGGGATCTCCACGTGCGCCCCCGGCAGGAAGTCGAGCTCGGCCGCCGCGGTGTCACCCACCCGGGTACGTGGCGCCGCGAGCATGCCCGCGTCGGCGCCGCCGCAGAAGGCCTTGCCGGCGCCCGTGAGCACGATTGAACGCAGCCCCGGCGCACCGGCCGCGGCGCGCCACAGGCTCGCCAGCGCATCCATCAGTTCGTCATTGAGAGCGTTGGCCGCCTGCGGGCGGTTGAGGGTCACCAGCAAGGTGCCATCGATGACCGTGCTGAGCAGCACTCCCTCCGCGCGTTCCAAGTCTGCTCTGTCGCGCTGGCTCGACACTGGCGCCTCCTCACGGCGCTTCCCGCGCCCTCCCTTGACTATCGTCCAAATCATATATATGTTTCTGCGCCATGCGGAAGAGGGATGTCACGTCAAGCGCCTGGAGGGACGCCCCGTATGCATGACTTTCTCCAGTCGGTCCTCGTGCCGGGCCTGTCCGACGGCGCGATCTATGGCCTAGTTGCGGTGGGTTTCGCCACGCTGTTCTCGACGACCGGGGTGATCAACTTCGCACACGGCCAGATGGTCATGTTGATGCCCATGTCTGTGCTCGTGGCGATGCAGGCCGGCCTGCCCACATGGCTCGCGTACGTCGTCGCGCTGGTGGTGGTGGTCGGGGTCGCCCTCACGGTCGAGTGGTCGGCGGTACGACCGTTCGTGCAGTCGGGCCAGTCCGTCTCGTGGTTGCTCTCGACACTGGCAGTGAGCGTGATCTTGGCCGAGCTGCTGGCCATCCCGTACAACGGGGAATCGCGCAATTTCAAGCACGGTGTCAGCGCACACCGGTTCGACCTGGCGGGCATCGCCATATCGCCGGCCGAGCTCGCGTCGATCGCCGCGCTGTTCGTCGTGACTGGCCTGCTCGTCGCCTTCTACCGGTACACCCGAATCGGGCTTGAGCTGCGCGCCATCGCCGACGATCTCGACGGTGCGGAGGCGGTCGGGATCTCCCGCGCCCGCGCCTCGCAGATCGCCATGACGCTTGCCGCGCTGGTCGCCGCGGTCACCGGGGTGCTGGTCGCCTCGACCCAGCTCGTCACGCCGTCGCTGGGACTGTCGTACACGTTCTACGGCTTCGTGGCCACCGCGATCGGCGGCATGGGCAGCATCGGCGGAGCCCTGGTCGGCGGCCTCATCGTCGGCGTCCTGAGCCAGGCGATCGGCGTGTACGTCGGCAGCCTCGTCGTGAACCTCGCGGTGTTCGCCCTGCTGCTGGTCGTCTACGTGATCCGCCCACACGGCCTCTTCGGCGCCGCGCCGGTGCGGGCGGTCTGATGGTGCACAAGCTGCTCGAGAAGCCGGCCCGGGCGATGGCTCCCGTGTCGCGAGCGCTGCGCGGCGGCCTGGAGCGAACTCGCGAGGCCGTGCCGCCCCCCGTCCGCAGCGTGCTCGCGGCGCCGGGCCTGCACAGCCTGCTGATGGCGGCCGTGGCGCTGGTCCTGCTCGTCGCGTGGGGCCCGCAGTCGTACAACGGCTACGTCCTGCAGCTGATCTGCCTGTACGCCGTCGCCACCCTGGGCCTCAACATCACCACCGGGTACGCGGGCGCGCTCTCGCTGGGCCAGGGCGCCTCGTTCGCCATCGGTGCGTACATCACTGCCATCCTGGTGGCATCGCACGGATGGCCGTTCTGGATCGCCATCCCGCTCGCCGTCCTGGGCGGGCTCGTCGCCGGCGCGGCGATCGGCTTCCCGGCCGGGCGCTTCGGCGCGATCGGCCTGGCCATGTTGTCGCTCGGCCTGATGCTCGTCGTCAACGACATGCTCATCCAGTTCCAGAACGTCACCGGAGGCAACTCCGGACTGTCCGGCATCGACCCCCGCCTCTGGTTCGACCACGACCCGGTGGAAACGCCGTGGGTCGTCCCTACCGTCATCGTCGTCGTCGCCGCCCTCTGCTACTGGCTGCACGCCCGGTACCGGGTGTCACGGCTCGGCCGATCCACCGTCGCGGTTCGCGACGAGCCCATCGGCGCGTCGGCCCTCGGCATCTCGGGCTACATCACGAAGGTTGCGGGCTTCGCGGTCGGCTCCGCGCTGGGCGCGCTCAGCGGAGGGCTCTTCGCGATCCTCTCCGCCTACATCTCCCCGGATGCCTTCTCGCCGAACCTTTCCATCCTGTTCCTGGTGATGGTCGTCCTCGGCGGCAGCGGCTCCCGGCTCGGACCGGTGGTCGGCGCGGCGCTGCTGATCCTGATCCCGCTCCGCCTCGACGCGTACCCGCACCTCAACAACCTCCTCTACGGCCTGCTGCTCATCGTCCTCATGCGGCTGCGCCCCCGCGGCCTCTTCAGCCGTACCGCCGCGCCGGCCAAACAAGCGCTGCGGGAGATCGCCGGCACGCCGCCCATCGAGGTGCCCGAACGCGCGCCCGGCGCGCCGATCCTGCGGCTGACGGACCTGCGGCGCACCTTCGGGGGCGTCAACGCCCTGCGCGGCGTGTCCTTCGACCTGGCGCGCGGGGAGATCGTGGGCCTCATCGGCCCGAACGGTTCCGGCAAGACGACACTGCTCAACGTCGTGTGCGGGCACTACCCGCCGACGGCCGGTCAGATCGAGCTGG
Organism: Dactylosporangium sp. NPDC000244; assembly: GCF_040300725.1. Lineage (NCBI taxonomy): Bacteria > Bacillati > Actinomycetota > Actinomycetes > Micromonosporales > Micromonosporaceae > Dactylosporangium > Dactylosporangium sp. NPDC000244. The sequence continues at coordinate 271,921 of NZ_JBEPEH010000005.1, read as the reverse complement.
ACGGGGCGGAGATCGGCGGGCAGAGCCCGGCCGCCATCGCCCGGCGCGGCGTCGCCCGCACGTTCCAGACCCCGAAGACGTTCCCCGGCATGAGCATCGAGGAGCATCTCGCACTCGCGGCCGCTCGCGGCGACCGCGAACCGGAACTGCTCCAGGCCTGCCGCCGCGGCGCCCTCGCGCTGCTCGAGCTGGGCGGTTTCGACCCGCACGACGCGGCCGCCATCACCCGGGAAAGCAGGGTCATGAGCCACGGTCAGTTACGTTTCCTGGAAGCCGCCACCGCCATCAGCGCCTGTCCGCAGGTCCTCCTCCTGGACGAACCGGCGGCGGGACTCTCGGCCTCGGAGATCGAGGGATTCGAGCGCGTCGTGAGCGACGTCGCGGCGGCTGGGATCGCCGTCATCATCGTCGAGCACCACCTGGAGATGATCAGCCGCCTGGTCGACCGGGTCGTCGTCCTGGACCTCGGTACCCTCCTCTGGGAGGGCCGGCCCGAGGATCTCCACACCGTCGATGCCGTCCGCGCCGCCTACATGGGTGTCGCATGAACGGCGGGCGCCTGAAGGTGGACGGCCTTCGCGTACGGTACGGCGGCGTCACCGCCGTCGAGGACCTCTCGCTCACGGTGGAACCCGGGACGTGCCTGGCCCTGCTGGGCGCGAACGGCGCCGGGAAGACCTCCACATTGCGTGGCATCGGCGGTCTCGCCGCGGCCGGCGGCGGCATCTGGCTGGACGACCGTCGCCTCGACACGCTCTCGGCGAGCAAACGGGCCCGTGCGGGCCTGGGCCACGTGCTCGAGGGCAGGCACGTCTTCAAAAGCCTGTCCGTGGCGGAGAACCTCCGCGTGGCGGCGGGCCGGGCATCCCGGCCCTCCGAGGTCGACCCGCTCGACCTGCTGCCCGAGCTGCGTGAGCTGATGCCCCGCCTGGCCGGCGGCCTGAGCGGGGGCCAGCAGCAGATGCTGGCCATCGCGCGAGCGGTCGCGGGCGCTCCCCGCGCCATCATGCTCGACGAGCCGACGAACGGGCTTTCGCCCAAGCTGGTCGGACGGACGATCGAGATCCTTGCCGATCTGCGGGACGCCGGCTTCTCGGTGCTGCTCGTGGAGCAACGGCTCGAAGTCGCCCAGAAGCTCGAAGCCGACGTCGTGGTGCTGCGGCACGGGCGCGTGGAGCACCGCCTGCACGGGACCGACCCCAGCCTCCCGGACCTGCTTCACGCCGCCTATCTCTCCTGAGAACTCACAGAAAGCACGAGGACCACATGGCCACCTTCATCAAGAGAGGCGTTGCCGCCGCAACGCTGTGTACGGCGCTCGTCGCCCTCGCCGCATGTGGCGGCGGCGAGTCCTCCGGCAACAAGGGCGAGAGTTCCGGCTCCACCATCAAGATCGGGTTCGTCGGGGCGCTGACCGGCTCCCTCGCGCCGAGCGGCCAAGTGTCACTCGCGGGGCTCAAGGCCGGCGCCGAGTACGTGGAGCAGCACAACCCCGGCACAAAGATCGAGATCATGCAGAAGGACACCAAGGGCGAGCCGACCGCGGCGGTCGCCGCGACGCGGTCGCTCGCACAGGAGGGTGTCTCCGCCTTCTACTTCACCACCGAGGCGTTTCCCCCGGTTCAGGACATCCTGAACCAGGTGAAGGTGCCCGGCGACACGGCGGGCGGCATCGGCTCGATCCTGGCGGACGTCGGCGACTCGAAGCGGTACAAGTACGCGTTCAGCACCGGCGCGGGCACCTCGGGCGACACCTCGATCGTGCCCCTGCTCTCGTACGCGGCCTCGGCCGGCAGCACGGTGGCGATGCTGGACGACTCCTCGGCGTACGGCACATCGCAGACGAAGGAAACCCTGGCCGTCGCCAAGAGCCAGTTCCCCAACGTGAAGATCGTGCAGGAAAGCTTCCCCTCCACCGCCTCGGACGTCACCGCGCAGCTGTCCAAGCTGCGGGACTCGGGCGCGCAATCGCTCATCGTCTGGTCGTACGGCGCCCCGCTGGTCGCGGCCATGTCGAGCCTGAACAAGATCGGCTGGAACCCGCAGATGTCCGGCGTGCTGGGCATCGGCGATCCCGCGACGTCGGAGCTCATCCCGAACGGCATGAAGAGCACCCTCGCCGCCGGCCCCATGGCCAAGACGTTCCTGTCGGCCACGCAGGGCGAGTCCCCCACCGGCATCACCGCGGACTTCGTGAAGCTCTACCTGAAGGCCAAGGGCAAGGACTCCTTCAACGCGCTGGACACGGTGGGCGCCATCTCCTTCGACTGGGTGCTGCTGGTGACCCAGGCGTCGCAGAAGGTCAAGTCGACCAACGCCGACAAGATCAAGCAGCAGCTGGTCTCCGGCGAGGCGCTGCAGGGCGCCAACGGCACGTACAAGTTCGGTGCCGACAAGCGCATCGGGCTGGACGCCGATCAGCTGGGCGTGTTCGTGCCCGCCAAGCCGTGCCCGAACGGCAAGTGCGTCGAAGCCTCCGTAGGCGCGGGGCGCTGAATGCCTGAGGAGACCACAGTCGATCTCCGGATGGGATCGCAGGCGGACGACTTGCGCGTCCGCCTGCGGGCCCTGCTCGCCGAGCTCCTCCCCGAGGACTGGACGACATCGTTCGCACGCGACCCGGCGGTGCAGTCGGTCGTGGCCGGGGTCACCGGACGCCTCGCGAGCGAAAAGCTCCTCACGCTCAGCTGGCCCAAGGAGTACGGCGGCGCGGAGGCCGACGTCTGGCAGCAGACCGTGCTACGGGAGGAGCTGTGGGCGCACTTCGAGCCGCGCGGCCCGCAGTACATGGGCTTGAACTGGGTCGGGCCGGTGATCATGGAGGTCGGCACGGCGGAGCAGCGGGCTACCCACCTGCCCGCCATCTCGGCCGGGCAGGCCGTGTGGTGCCAGGGCTTCAGCGAGCCCGGGGCCGGCTCGGACCTCGGCGCGCTGCAGCTCAGTGCCCGCCTCGACAACGGCGAGTGGGTGCTGAACGGCCAGAAGATCTGGACCTCCTACGCGGGCCTGGCGCAGTGGTGCTTCCTGGCGGCGAAGACCGACAAGGCGGCCGGGAAGCGCGAGGGCATCACCATCTTCCTGGTCCCCATGGACCTGCCGGGCATCACCGTCGTCCCCATCGAGTCGATCATGGGCGAGCAGCACCTCAACGAGGTGTTCTTCGATGACGTGCGGATCGGCGGCGACGCGATCCTGGGTGGCGTCGGCAACGGGTGGGACGTCATCAAGCTGGTGCTGAAGCACGAACGCATCGGTATTCCGCGTTACGCCCGGGACGAGCGGGTGCTCGCCGCGCTGGCGGGGCACGGGTCACTCGAGGAGCCGACGGCGCTGCATTCCTACGCCCGCGCGCTGGTCCACGCCCGCGTGGCCCGTCTGCTCAACTACCGCGCCGTTGCGTTGAACGACGCCGGGCGGCTGACGGACCGCGAGGCCTCCATCGCGCGGCTGGCGTCGATCCAGCTCGACCAGGAGGTGGCGCAGCTGGCGCTGGACCTTGCCGGCGCCGACGCCCTCGCCCCCGACCCGTCGGCCGGCCTGCTCGGACGCGTCGAGGACGTGTTCCGCTACGCACGGTCGGCGACCATCGCGTCCGGGACCATCGAGGTCCAGCGGATGCTGGTCGCCCGATCGTCGATCGAAGGAGCTCGGCATGCGTCGTGAGTGGCCGCAGGCGGCGATCGTCTACCAGGAGAGCGTCGCCAAGGCGCTCGGGGCGCTGGGCGGCGTCAACATTGCGCGCGACGCGGAGACGGACCCGGGCCGGCGGCGGGCAGTCGTGGCGCCGGCCCTGGACAAGCTCGACCTCCGGACCCTGGATCCCTGGGGCGAGCAGGACGAGTCGGCGGCCGCCGTACTCGGGGTCAAGGCGGCCGGCGCCGTCGTGCTTCCGTGGCCGCTGGTCCACGAGCTGGCCCTGGCCCCGCACCTGCGCCGGGAGATCAACGGCGTCTACCTGTCCGCCGGCGCACCCGGGCGACTCGACCATGCCGACCTGTTCGAGCGCGCCGTCGCCGTCGACCTGGTCCGGGGCGGCGCCTCCTCGGTCACGGCGAGCCCGCTGCAGCCGGCGCCGCTGGACCCGTTCGCCTCGGGCGTCGTCCTCGGCGCCACCGAGCTGGACATCGACGTGCCGCGGGCCGTCTCGATGCACCTGCTGCTCGATGCGTTCTGGGTGCTCGGCGCGCTCGGCACGGCCGTCGAGCTTGCGGTCGTCCACGCGCGGGAGCGGCAGCAGTTCGGCAAGCCGATCGGGAGCTTCGGTGAGATCCGGTGGCGCATCGCGGACATCGCACTTGCCCTCGATGGGCTCGAGGAACTGACGTTGCACGGGTGGTGGCTGGTCCGGGAGGGCGCGGCAAGGCCCGCGGACCTGCTCGCCCTCCGGGTGCAGATGCTGGAGTCGGCGAACGTCGTACTGTCCAATGCGCACCAGGTGCTTGGCGCGATGGGCCTGTGCGAAGAGCACGATCTCACCGTGATCGACCGTCACCTCCAGAGCGTCCTGCACCGCCCGGCCGGGCTGATCGCCTCGACGGATCTCCTGGCGCAGGCGGTCGCCAGGGAGGGCTTCGACGGCATATACCCGGTTGCGGCCCGGCGCTAGACGCCGGCGCGACAGCGAACAAACGCCCGGCCGGGTTTCGACCCGGCCGGGCGTTGTGCATCGAACCTGACTGCGGTCAGGCGACGGTCATTCCTGGGCGTTCATGCGGGGGTTGCCGTACTCGTCCAGCACCCGCACGGGCGGAGCGTTCTCCGAGGCGACATACAGCTGCGACGCCTGCAGATGGGCCCGCATCAACCGTCCGGCCTGATCGGCGTCGCCCGCCTCGATCGCATCCACGATGGAGTCGTGCGCCCGCAGGACCGCGCGACGCAGGTCCACCGTGGGGTAGCTCTCCTCCTCGGCCGCCTGGCGCGCCCAGCCCCGCTCCTGAATGCTCCAGACGCTCTCCAGCATGCCGACGAGGATCCGCAGCGTCTGGTTACCGGCCGCGTCGACCAGCTCCTCGTGGAACTTGCCGGCCGCGCCCGTGAAGGCGGGCCCGTCCTCCACGACCTGCAAGGCCTCGTCGCCGAACTGCCGGAGCCGGGCACCGATGGCGGCGTGGTCCTCGCGAAGCGCCGCATGCTCGGCGCACAACGGCTCCAGCAGGTTGCGGGCGGCCGCCAGGTCCGGCATGGGCAGTGCACGCGAGTGCATCAGCAGTCCCATGTGATACGCGGCGGAGTCCAGTGTGGGGCTCTTGATGACGGTGCCGCCCCGCTTCCCGCGGCGGACGCTCACCAGCCCCTCTGTCTCCAGGATGCGGAACGCCTCGCGAAGGCTCGGACGGCTGACCGGATAGTTCTGGAGCATCACCGGTTCCGTCGGCAGCTCCGATCCGTCGACGAGATCGCCTTCCATGATGCGAAGCCGCAGCTGAGCCGCCATCGCCTCGGCCACCCTTGGTGTCCGCAACGGCACCCGGCGAGGGCGCGCGGAATTCTCGGGTTCGGGCATCAGAGAGTTTCACCGCCGTCGACAAAGATCGTCTGACCCGTGATGAACGAAGCGAGATCGCCCGCCAGATGTACCGCTAACGCCCCCAACTCCGCGGCGTCGCCCGTGCGTCGCATCGGAATGCGCTCCTTCAGCCAGGCCTGACCTTCGGGACTGTCGTGCAGGGCCTGGGTCATGCTGGTGCGGAAGTGCCCCGGCGCGATGGTGTTCACCGTGACGCCGAACGCCGCCCACTCTTTGGCGAGCGCTCGCGTGAGCTGACCCAGGGCGCCCTTGGCGACCTGGTAGCTCACGGTCAGGTTGGCCGACCTGGCGACGCTGCTCGACGCAATGTTGATCACCCGGCCTCGCTGCTGCTCCAGCATCCCCGGCACGAACGACCTGATCAGATGCAGCGATCCGCGCACGTGCGTGTCCAGCACCGAGTCCCAGTCCTCATCGGACATGGCGACATCGGCCGGCCCGGATCCCGGCTGCCCGACCTTCTGGCCGGACGACTCGTCCACCGGCAGCGCAACGACAGGCTTCTTGACCAGATTACCAGCGTTGTTCACGAGGATATCGATGGCCTTGACCTCATTGAGCACGTCGTCCCGTAGGCGATCCAGATCACCAGGTTGCCGAATGTCCGCCGGAAAGGCAAGCGCCCGGCCTCCCGCGGCATTGATCTGCACCACGAGGCTGTCGAGCTCTTCGGCCTTACGGGAAACGACGCACACGACGGCGCCCGCCTCCGCCAGGGATGTCGCGATCGCGCGCCCCAGCCCGCGGCCAGCCCCGGACACGAGGGCAGACCGTCCGGCGAGTGAGCCCGCGACGTGGGTGGCTGTCATAGTCTGCCTTTCGGAAGTCCGAGCGTTCGCTCCGCAATGATGTTCCGTTGCACTTCGGACGTGCCGCCATAGATCGTGGCGCCCAGCGAGTCGAGCCGCTCGTCGAAGAGCGCCGGGTCGTCGAATGCCTTCTCGCCAGCCACTTCCAGCGACAGCAGCGCCGCGCGCTGCACCGACTCGGAGCCGAGCAGCTTGAGGATCGACGCCGCGGGGGATGGCAGGTCCGCGAACCGCTGGGCGGCCGTGCGCAGGCCGGTCAGGCGAACACTCTCCGCGTCCGCCAGCGCGCGGCCGAGCTTGACGAGCTGGTGCTGCGCCAGGTCGGGGGCGCGCAGCGCGGGACCCATGGCCCGGTTGGTCTCCAGCCACGTGTTGATCCAGATCATGTCCCGCTCGTGCTCGAGGCTGGACATGGCCACCGTCCAGCCGCCATTGAGCTCGCCGAGCAGCGCGTCCTGCGGCACCTTCACGTCGTCGAGGAAGACCTCGCAGAAGGACTCGACCGCGGGACCGGCGGTGCGGATCGGGCGGACCACCACCCCGGGGCTTCGCATGTCGAGGATCAGGCACGAGATGCCGTGGTGCGGCTTGCCGCCGGTGGCGGTGCGGACGTAGAGCGTGCACCACCGCGCCTCGTCCCCCTGTGTCGTCCAGATCTTCTGACCGTTGACCGTGAACACCCCGTCGGTAAGGGTCGCGGTCGTGCGCAGAGACGCCAGGTCCGAGCCGGCGCCGGGCTCGGACATGCCGAGGGCCCACCATTCGTCGCCGCGGGCGGCTGGGCGCAAAAGCCGGTCCCGCTGGGCGGCGGTCCCGAAGGCCCGGATGGCCGGTGCCGCGACCCCGACGCCCTGGATGTTCATCAACCGGGGAACCCGGCGACGCGCGCCGACAAGCTTGACGGCCAAGGCATCGGCACCGTTCAGGTCGCGCCCGCCCTCATCCCGGCCCCACTCGGGGATCAGCCAGCCCTCGTCGAACGCGGCCGCCTGATAGGCCTTGCGAAGCTCGGCATCGCCGCGGTACCGCTGATAGTTCTCGACGTAGTCGGCCGGCAGGAAGTCATCCAGGAACGCGTCGAACACAGCCCCCAGGTCCGTCATCGAGCTTCCCGCCTTTCGATCCGTGCCGCCGCCATGAAGAGGTCGTCGGGGGTGCCGAGCAGGCCGGCGCTCTGATGGGCGCGGCGCAGGAACAGGTGGCAGTCCGCCTCGAAAGTCACGCCCATGGCGCCCATCAGCTGCGTGAACCGTGCCGCGACCTGGACGGCCGCCTCGGCCGCCACCGCATTGGCCAGCAGGCAGTCGCGGGTCGGCACGTCATCGAGGGCTCCCGCAACGAGGCGCAGGGCCGCGCCGAGCGTAAGGCTACGAGCCTTCTCGACCGACACGTAGGCGTCCGCGAGCTGGTGCTTGACCGCCTGGAACGCTCCGATCGCCTGACCGAACTGCTGGCGCTGCAGCACATGCTCGATCGCCGCGTCCAGGGCACCCGCAGCGGTACCGACAAGGTCGGCGGCAAGGCAGACGCGAGCGCTCGCCATGATCCGTTCCAGATCGTCGAGCGCGATCGCGCGGGATTCGACGGCGGCCGCACCCTGGAACCGCAATGCCGGGACGGGCCGGGAAGGATCAATCACCGTCGCGCGCTCGAGCACCTCGACCCCGTCCGCGTCCCGGTCGACCACCGAGATCCAGGCGCGGTCCGGCCCTTGCACAACCAAGGTGAAGGTGGCCGCGTCGAGACCGCCGAGCACGTGCGCCCGCTCGACGAAGCACCGGCCGTCCTCGACGACACCCTCAGCGGTGGAGAAGCCCGCGGGCGACCGCCGGTAGTCCTCACGGTGCACCCCGGCCGCGATCTGCGTCTGGGACGCCAGCACCGCCGGCAGGAGCGGCACCGCCAACAAGCTGCGCCCGGCCTCCTCGAGCATGACGACCAGGTCGATTGTCCGGCCAAGCCCGCCGACGGCCTCGGGAACGCCGATGTCCAGGTAGCCGCCCTTCGAGAGGGTTGCCCAGCCGTCGGGCGCAAGCGCGGCGCCGTCGATGGCGGCGCGCATGTCCGCCGGACCGTTGAGTGATCGGAACTGAGCGCAAGCCGTCTCAGCGAGAGCACGCGCATCCTCGTCCGGGGCCAGAAGAGACCAGTCCACCATCGTATCCAGGAACTCCTCAGCATCATCCGGCCTCCGACGCTCGCGATGCTACCCGAGTTTTCCTCATTCGAGTAATATGATTTAGATGTTTAACCCCTCACACGTCACCGCCGACATACCTTTGGCTCGGATCACCGAATTTCTGGAAACTATCGAAAACCGACGGACCAATCGAGCGTGACCGGCAAATCGGGACACTCATGGCCTACCGGTTCCCTGACTTGCAGACGCGCGGGCCACGGCTCGGCGACGTGCGCGGCCGCGGCCGCGGCCGCGGCCGCGGCGACATGATCGCCGTTGAAATCTTGATGGTGCGGCCGGAGGCTCTGGTCACTGGTGCTGAGCCGGCGTATGCCTTGAGTGCTCGCGCGTCGGTGAAGCGGGCTCGGTCATCGCCGATCTCGGCCAAGAGCCGGCCACCACTGAGATCGCCGGTTCCGGGGAAGCTGGTGATGACCTCGTAGTCGGGGTGAGCTGGCCTGCGTTTGTCGCATTCGGCGTTCAGCGTGGCGAGCAGTGCGAGCGCTTGGCGGCCCATGGCGTCTTCGACGAGCGGCGCCTGCCGCAGCTGCGGCAGGTGAAGAGCTTCAGAAATCTCTGCGGCCTGCCGGTCGATGCCGCGTTGTCGGCCGGCCTTCCGTAAGGCCAGCTGCTCGACCGCCGTGGTCATCGCCGCGCCGCGTGCCCGCAGCGCCGCGATGTCGTCGGGGCTGGCCCGCTGCGCAGCCCGGGCAGCGACCAGTGCCTCGACGGCCCGGCGGATCTCGGTAATCTCAATCGCTTCCGCGGCCGAGATCTCGCGTACCCGGGCGCCCCGGTTCGGCTGCAGCTCGACCAGGCCCTCGCCGGCCAACCGGGTCAGCGCGTTGCGCAACACGAACCGGGTGGTGCCGTACCGCTCGGTGAGCTCCGTCTCGATGAGGCGCTGGCGGGGCGCGGAGTCCCCGCGGCAGGATCGCGGCCCGCAGCGCTGCCGACCCACCGCCGCCTGATGTCCAGGCTCGCGCGATTCCTCATCCTCCGCTTCGCGGGGCCGCCGTAACAGGGGTGGCCGGCCGAGCGCGTCGGGCGCGGACCTACCGGCCCGGGCGGCCCGCGTCCGACGCGGTGCTGCCTCACAGGCCCGCGACGCGCAGGCCGGCGTGGATCTTGTAGCGCTTGTTGATCGCGATGAGATTGGCCGTCAGAGCTTCGACGCTTCGGAGATCCACCTGGGCGACTACCTCCCGGCCAACCTGACCGAGATCCAGCGCTGGCTCGATCGCGAGCCCGGCGCCCACGACTGGCGCCCGTTCGTCCGCTACACCCTGCAATGCGAGGGCATCGCGCACCCGTCCGACGAGGAGCTCGCCGCACGAGAAGACCTGACCAGAAGCAAGATCACGGATTTGGTACTCGTAGATGCCCGCCATCCCCGCCCGCTCGACCGCGCGTACGCCACCGTGATCAGCCCGTACTGCGCGGACTCCGCCACGGGCGACCGGGCCACCTGGCAGTTGTTCATGCGCCACATCACCGGCCTGGTCGAGCCCGGGGGCCTGTTCGTCACGGCCGCCCTGCGACGATGCCGCGGCTACACCGTGGCGGGCAAGACCTTCCCCGGCGCCGACATCGACGAACACGACATACACGCGGTGCTCCAGCCCGAGTTCGCCCCGTTCGACGGCACGATCGAGGTCCGCCACACGGGCCAGGACACCGCCCATGGCTACTCGGCGATCGTGCTCTGCCAGGCCCGCCGACAGCCTTCTTGAGGAGGGGTGTCCGGCGGCGTCCACACCGGCCTGATGCTGACGGTCTTCGAGGACCCGCACGGCCGGTGGGACGCCGCGATCGTCAGACGCTGAACCGGCTGCGGTACCGCCGCGGCGTCCAGCGGTGACCCAGCGCGGTGAGCAGGACGCCGATGATGACGGCGATGCTGCCGAGCTGGGCGAGGCCGGTGACGGCGGCGCCGGTGACCGGCAGGGGGCCGGTGGCGACGGCGGTGGGCACGACCGTGACGGCGGCGGTGAGGTACCGCACCGTGTTGTCGGGCGCGAGCCCGGCCGCGACGAGGGTGTGGCTGCCCGGGGCGAGGCCGGCGGGGACGGTGACGGTGGCGCTGAACGCGCCGGTGCCGTCGGTCGTGACGGTGCCGACCGTCACCGGCGTGGAGTAGATGGCGACGGTGATCGTGGTGTTGGGCTTGTACCCGGAGCCGGTGATCGTGATCGTCTGGCCGGGCTGCGGGGTGGTGTCGGTGGCGCCGGTCAGGGCACCGTCGGGCGCGGGCGGCGCGGTGGCCGGCAGTGTGACGGGAGCCGGGGCCTGCAGGACGGCGAAGCCGGCGGTGGCCTGCGGCGCGGCGGCGTAGTTCGCGTTGCCGGGCTGGTCGGCCGTGATGGTGCAGGTGCCGACCGTGAGCAGGGTGGCCTGGGCGCCGGACACGGTGCAGACCGCCTGGGTGGTGCTGGCGTAGGTGATCGGCAGCCCGGACGAGGCGGTCGCGGCCAGCGTGACCGGGCCCTCGTTGACGGCGGTGGCGTTCAGTGCGGTGAACGCGATCGTCTGGGTGCCCTGGCCGATGGCGAACGACCGGGTCACGGCCGGGGCCGCGGTCCAGTCGCTGTTGCCGGCCTGGTCGGCGTCGATGGTGCAGGTGCCCACGGTGACGGCGGTGACCGTCGCGCCCGACACGGTACACACGGCAGTGGTTTCGGAGGTGAAGGCGACCGGCAGCGCGGACGAGGCGGTCGCGCTGAGCGTCAGCGGCGCGTCGGTGAACAGCCGGGCGGCCGGTTGCGCGAAGGTGATCGTCTGCGACCCGGGTGCGATGGTGAGACTTCGCTGGACCTGCGGCGCGGCGGCGTACGTGGTGTTGCCCGGCTGGTCGGCGTTGATGGTGCAGGTGCCGGCGGCCAGCGGGGTGACGGTGGAGCCGCTGACGGTGCAGACGCCCGGCGTGGCGCTGGTGAACGCCACGGCGAGCCCGGACGTGGCGGTCGCCGCGAGGGGCTGCGGCCCGTCGGACAGGGCGATGCCGGCCAGCGACCCGAAGGTGATCGTCTGCGTGTCGGTGGTGACGTTGAAGGTGCCGGTGACCTGGGTCGCGGCGGACCAGTCCGCCGAGCCCGCCTGGTCGGCGGTGATGGTGCAGGCGCCGGCGGCCACGAGGGTCACCGTGTTGCCGGACACGGTGCAAACGGACTGTGTAGTACTGCCGAAGCTCACCGCCAGCCCGGAGGTCGCGGTCGCGGTGACGGTGACCGGGCCGGCCGGTAGCGCGGTCGCCGCCGGCGGCGTGAACGCGATCGTCTGGCTGCCCTGGGTGACCTGGAAGCTCACCGTCACCTGCGGTGCGGCGGCCCAGTCGGCGTCGCCGGCCTGGTCGGCGGTCAGCGTGCAGGTGCCGACGTGCGCGAGCGCGACCGTACCGCCGCTGACCGTGCACACGCCCGAGGTGGTGCTGGCGACCGTGACGGTCAGGCCGGACGTCGCGATCGGGGCCACCGTCACCGTGTTGGCGGACAGCGCCGTGGCCGGCGGCTGGCCGAAGGTGATCGTCTGGGCGCCCGGCAAGACGGTGAACGAGTCGGTGACCTGCGGCGCGGCGGCGTAGGTGCCGTTGCCCGGCTGGTCGGCGCGGACGGAGCACGTGCCGGCACTCACGAGCGTCACCTGAGCTCCGGACACCGTGCACACCGCCGGGGTGGCGCTGCTGAACGTGACCGCGAGGCCGGACGTCGCCGAGCCGGACAGCGCGATCGGGGCCGGCGCCAGGGCATGGTCGGCCGGGGCCGTGAAGCTGATCGTCTGCGAGGCCTTGGTGACCTCGAACGAGTCGTCCACCTGCGGCGCGGCGGCGCGCGTGGCATCGCCGGCCTGGTTCGCATGGACGGTGCAGGTGCCGACCGTCAGCAGAGTCGCCGTGGTGCCCGACACGGTGCACACCGACGGTGTCGCGGTGGTGAAGCCCACGGTCAGCCCCGACGTCGCCGACGCCGCGAGCGTCACCGGGCCGGCGTTCACCTGGGTGTCCGCCGTCGGCGTCCACGTGATCGTCTGGGCGTCCTTGGTGACCTCGAACGAGTCGGTCTCCGTCGGCGCCGGGTCGTAGGTGCCGTCGCCGGCCTGGTCAGCGGTGACCGTGCAGGTGCCCAGCGAGATCAGGGTGACCGTGTCGCCGGAGACTGTGCAGACCGCGGAGGTGCCGCTGCTGTCGAACGTCACCGTCAGCCCGGACGACGCGGTCGCGACCAGGGTGACCGTATTGGCTGACAGCGGGGTGTCCGGCGTCGGCGTGAACGTGATCGTCTGGCTGGTGCCCTCAATGACGAACGGCTTGCGCGTCGCGAGGCCGGCGCGGCCGACCGTGTTGGCCGCGCTCTGCGCGCGCCCGTCGGTCGCCGGCCGTCCGGAGGGCGCGGCGCTGGTCGCCGTGGTCGTCTTTGGCGATGCCGTGGCGGTACGGCCGCTCGCGCTGGGCGATGCCGTGGCCTTACGGCCGCTCGCGCTGGGCGATGCCGTGGCGGTACGGCCGCTCGCGCTGGGACGCGGCGACGGCTTCCGCTTGCCGTGCGTGCCGGTGCCATCGGCCGCCTTGCCGGCGCTGCCGGGAGCCTTGCCGGCGCTGCCGGGAGCCTTACCAGCGCTGTCGGCCGCCTTGGCGGTGCCGATCGGTGCGGCGGCGGCCGCCGTCGGGCCGATCCCCACGCCGCCGAGCGTGACCAGGAGCAGCGCGAGGCCGGTGCTCGCCCCGCGCACATAGCGCCGCGCCGGCGACAGGCCGGGGGGCGCGTGCCTGGCACGGTACCGCGGTTCGCACCGGTCGAAACGGTGCCTACCGAAGGCGGTGGTACTTCCGAAGCGCAGCATGTCGCATCCCCCGTGACGCCGGCATCAGCGCGCAGTGCGCCGATGCTCTAGGGCGCAACGTAGACGCAGGAACCGCCCACGAGGGCCGAACCGCACAATCTGCAACTCTTACGTCACAGTGCGTGAGAGGTGCCTCATACAGAGACGTCTCTGCGGTACGCGCTCGGCGAGTACCCGGAGCCGCCCCGCCGAACGCGCGGGGCGGCTCGGCGCGGTGGGGTCAGCCGCAGTTGGCGGTGAACTGGTACCAGGTGTAGCCGCTCGTGCCCGGGGTGAAGATCGGGCCGACGTGGTACGTCGTGGGCGTGGTGCCGTTGCAGAAGTAGGTCAGGGAACCGTTGCTCGACGCAACAAAGCCCCACGGGTAGCCGGACGCGCCGTTGTAGCGCTCCAGGACCAGGTAGGCGCTGGCCGACGAACCGGGGCAGGCGCTGGTCGTGGTCACCCGGATCGCGGTGCTGTCGATCGAGTACGAGTAGTTGAAGCCGTAGCAGGAGTCGGCCGGGCCGGCGGCGGCCGGCTGGGCGGGCGACACTGCGGGCACGAGGGCGGCGGTGGCGATGGCGGTCGCGGCGATGGCGCGAAGCTTCATGGGTCAACCATTCGTGCGCTCGGAACTCGGAACGAGAATGACCGGGCCCGGGTGGTCGACCCTGTGATCGACAGGGATCGTCCGCGGTAAATCTGGTGCGATGATCGTAGCTTCGGCATCAGGATCGCGCAATAACGCGACGAGTTGACGAAATTACCTACGGTTGGCCCGGCCCCCTCCCACCAGGAACACGCCGCCCGTTTGTCCCACTCGCCCCATCGGGGCCCTTGTCCGGTCGTCTGGTCGACGTGAGCGTGCCCACGTTGGCTTCGCTCATGTCCGGCTCATCAATGCCGATGACCAGACCATGGGCCGTTCGTCGGGGTCACAACGCTGGGCGACCGTACGCAACGCCGACGAACCCCACGAGATTCTCGTCGCACGGCGGGCGACCCTGCCCGACACGTGGCTACTGGCGTTCGCCAGCCTGTTGTGGAGTCAGGTGGTCGGCTGGTTCGCGCTCCTGATCACCGGACGCGCCTGGGCGTTGGCGTGGATCGTGGCCGACGGCGCGATCCAGGCCGGCCGGATGTGGCTGACGCTGCAGCACAACCGGGCGGCATCCGGACGCGGGCACCCGCCCCACCGCAGCCTCGTGCTGGCGAACGTCATGTGGTTCGTCGTCATGGCCGCCGGCATCGTCGGCACGTTGCGCGCGGGCGACCCGCGCCTGCTGGCTCTGGGGTGCATCCTGCCCGTCGGGTTCATGGGTTACGTCGCCTCTCGATACGCCGCGTTCCCCCACCTGGCCGCGCCGCTGCTGTACCTGATGGGCGCGGCGCAGGCGGTGGGATTCCTCGGCGTACCGCAGCTGCCTGTGGTGGCCCTCCTGGCCCTGGCCGCGCCGATCGCCTTCCATCTGCTCGTCCTGCAGAACCACACGATCCTGATGAATGCGTTCGTGGCACAGCAGGAGAACTTCCGCCTCTCCATGCACGACCCGCTCACCGGTCTCGCCAACCGCCTGCTGCTGCGGGAACGCACAGCCACCCTGCTCGACGATCTGACCCGCGACATGGCCTACGACCGCCGACCGACAGGCTTCGCCGTACTGTGCCTCGATCTGGACGGCTTCAAGCCGATCAACGACCGGTACGGGCACGCCGTCGGCGACCGGCTCCTCAACAGCGTGGCCATCCGGCTGCGCCAGGCCGTCCGTGGGCAGGACCTGGTCTGCCGGATCGGCGGGGACGAGTTCGTGGTCCTGGTATCGGGCGCCGACGGCGACATCGCCGTCCACACCGCCGAACGGCTCATCGAGTCCTGCAGCCTGCCCTACTACCTCGGCGACGCGACGACGGCCCGGGTCGGCGTGAGCGTCGGCATCGCCCTGGCCCCCGAGCACGGCACGTCCGCCGACGAACTCCTCGCGCACGCCGACGCCGCGCTGTACGCGTCGAAACGCCGCTCGAAGGGCACCTGGACGCTCCACCCGTCGGCCGTCGCGCGCTGACCCGGCCGGGGACTCCGGCGATGGCGTGAGGTTGCGGCCCGGTGATCCGCGCGTTGGCGCGTACCCCTTTTCGTGTCGCTGCAACTGGTGGTGGCGTTTTGTCAACCGTGTCGGGCACCGACGCCAGCCTCAGCGGGCGAGTCGACATCTACCTCGGTGGGTGAGTCGCAGGTCGTACGCTTCTGTGGTCCGCGGACCAGGACAACGACCAGCAGGACGGCCATGACGCCGACACCGACCCACATGCCCTGCCGCCAGCCGTCGACGAAGGACTCCTTTGCGACGCTCACCAGCGTCGCAGCCTGGGGGCCGGCCGTGTCGGCCACCGCGAGGGCGTTGGACACACCTTCGCGGGCGGTCTCCGCGGTGCCGGCAGGCATCCCTTCGAGGCGAGGGCCGATCGCCGTGCGGTACCCCGCCGACAGGACCGCGCCCAGCAGTGCCACGCCGAGCGCGGTGCCGAACTCGCGCGTGACGTCGTTGAGCGCGGACGCCACGCCCTGCTGCGAACGAGGCAGCGACGAGGTGATGGCCTCGGTGGACGGCGTCATCGCCAGGCCCATGCCCAGCCCCATCGCGACGATGCCCGGCAGCACCGACAGGTAGCCGCCCTCGACGGACACCAGACCGGCCATCAGCGCCAGCCCCACCGCGCCCAGCGCGATACCGAGCGCCATCGTCGCGCGAGCGCCGATGCCAGCGGCGATCTTGGGCGCGAGCCAGGAGGTGAGCATCATGAACATCGCCATCGGCAGGATCGCGACGGTGGCCAGCAACCCGGACCAGCCCAGCACCGCCTGAAGGTACGGATAGAGCACGACCGCAACACCGGCCTGCACCCCGAAGACCGCCAGCAACGTCACCGAGCCGCTGGCCAGCCCACGCTGCCGGAACGAGCGGACATCCAGCAGCGGGCCTTCCCGCCGCAACTGCCCGACCACGAACACCACGGCGCCGAGGACCCCGACGATCAGGCTCACCAGCGTGACCGGGGCGGTCCATCCCCGTTCGGGACCCTCGTGCAGCACGAGGATCAGCCCGACCACCGTGACGATGGACGTGAACGCACCAACAGTGTCGAAAGGGTGCGTGGACGTTTCCCGGGAGTCCGGGATCGACCGCACCGCCACCACGACCGCCGCGAGGACGAGGACCACCGGCAGGACGAACAACCACCGCCAGGTCGCGACATCGACCAGCAACGCCGACAGGAACATGCCGAGCAGCCCACCGGCACCGGCGACCCCGGTCCACACCCCGATAGCCTGCGAGCGAGCCTCCACCGGGAAACTCGACGTGATGACGGCCAGGGTCACCGGCATGATCATCGCCGCGCCGGCCCCGGCGAGCACCCGCGAGGCCAGCAGGATCTCCGACGACCCGGCCAAACCCCCGGCGGCACTGGCGATCCCGAAAATAACCAGACCGGCCAACAGCACCGGTTTGCGGCCCCATCGGTCGCCAACCGCACCTAGCGGCAGCAGCAGTGCGGCGAGGGCGATGGTATAGATGTTGATGACCCACAGCACGGTGCTCTGCGAGATGCCGAACTCGACGGCGATGTCCGGCTGAGCCACGTTCAGCCCCGACACCGAGGCGATGACCGCCATCAGTGCCAGGCACACGCCGAGCATGACCGCGCGTCGCCGCCGCGGATCGTCGATCGTGGCCGCACCGGCGCCGGCCGGCTGCGGCAAGGAGTTAATGCTCACGGTTGTCCTTCGAGTCGATGCGTAGGGTCGTGGCACAGGCGGGCGCCGGCCACGGCATGGAAGAGTTCAGCGGCGCGTGGCCCGCACCACGACGTCGTTCAGCACGACCTGCTGCCCGGCCGGGCCGGTCACGGCGCGAACCAGGTCGTCGGCCCTGTCGATCGTCCAGACACCGCTGTCCAGGCGTGCGGTGATATCCGCGGCGGTGACCGACGCCTCGGCCGGGGGCCGGTCACCGTGCCGCTGTCCCTCGTGGGTGTGCAGATGCCCCACAATCAGCAGAATCCCGCCCGGCGCCACCCACTGCGCCAGACGCTCGTAGAAGGCCAGTTGCGACGTGGCCGGGTGGGCATAGTGCGTGGCCACCAGGTCGAACAGGGTGTCCGGTTCCCACACGGTCAGATCGGCCTGGACCCAACGCACATCGGGTACGCCGTGCTCGGCCGCCCGGCCGGCGGCACGCTTCAGGGCCGTCGACGCGATGTCCACGGCAGTGACCTTCCAGCCCTCACCGGCGAGCCAGACCGCCTCGGCGCCCTCGCCGCACCCGGCGTCCAGGGCCGTCCCGGGTGTGAGGCCACTGGTCGCCTGGACCACGTACGGGTTGGGGCTGAGGCGGCCTCCCGGCTGCCGTTCACCCGCCCGGTCCCAGTGGTCTTGCCAGTACCGCTCGTCGAAGTCGTGTGTCATCGCCACTCTCCAGGGTGCGCACAGCATCGCCGCGCCCCCGGGCGTTTCCCCAGGTCGCGGGCCATACCGGAATAGTCGGCTGCACGGGCCGGGCCGGCAAGGAACGTTGCCAAATGGCAAAATGGGGGTATGGACGAGGACTTTGATCGCACTCTCGACGCTGTGGGGCCGCGGCTCAAACGCCTGCGCATGCGCACCGACATGACGCTGAGCGACCTGGCAGCACGGACCGGCATCTCCGTGAGCACGCTGTCACGGCTCGAGGCCGGCCTGCGTCGCCCCACGCTCGAACAACTGCTACCTCTCGCCCGAGCACACGGCGTCACCCTCGACGAACTCGTCGACGCCCCTCCCACCGGAGACCCACGCATCCACCTGCGCCCGGTCGCCTGCACAGACGGGTCGGTCATCATCCCGCTCACCCGTCGCCCCGGCGGCATTCAGGCATATAAATTCGTGCTTCCCGCCAGCAGCGACGACACCCCACCCCAGCTGCGGACCCACGAAGGCTACGACTGGGTCTACGTCCTCAACGGCACACTGCGCCTCGTCCTGGGCGAACACGACCTGCTTCTCAGCGCCGGCGAGGCGGCCGAGTTCGACACCCGCACACCGCACTGGTTCGGCGCCACCGAATCCGGCCCCCTCGAATTCCTCAGCCTCGTCGGCCGACAAGGCGAACGCGCACACGTCCGCGCCGCACCAAGAACAGACTCCCCCGAGTGAGAGTCGGACGATCTGACAGTCCTCAGCCGGAGCGCCTCTCCCCTCCCCCGCTTTTGGCCTGCGGGGTTCGACGGCGAGCGGCTGCGGATCGCTCCGCGAGCTGGAGCATGCAGGTTTTCCTGACATGGATGGCCATCACGAGACGCTCGTCGTCGGGCCGCGTCGAACCGGTCCCGAGTCGCGCTGAAGAGCTCACCGTAGGCATCCTGCGCGAGGGCGGAGGCCTGGCCGCTGAGGTCCTGCACGACCTCGGCATCAACGTGGCCGACCTCCGCCGCCGCCTGCTTGCCCGGGTGCCGCACGCCGCCTGAGGATTCGGCGCCGACGGCGAAGGGTCAGCGGATCTTCGGGCAGTACTTCTGCGCGGCCTCGACGGCCTTCTCCAGGCGGGTGACGGCGTCCCCGGAGGAGGGCTTGGTGTACCACATGTCGACCGCGTCCAGATACTGCTCCAGCGCCGCCCGCTGGCCGGCGTCCGGCGACTTCGCGACCTCCGCGCGGGCCGCCTTACTCAGCCTCGGGACCATCTCCTCGAGCTTCGCCTTCAGCTCGGCGGCCCTGGTTGTGTCGCCCTGGTTCGTGGCGGTGACGTACTGGCCCCACGTGCTCGTCAGGATCACCCGCTCGGGCGCGTAGACGTCGTCGATCGCCTGGCACACCGACTCGATGGTGACGCTGGTCGCGGTGCTCGCGGTGGGTGCGCTACTCGCAGTGCTCGCGGCGGGCGCCGCACTCGCGGTGCTGGCCGTGCTCGCGGCGGGCGCGGTGGCGCTGGGAGTGCCCTCGCAGCCGGCGGCGAGCGTCGCGGCGGCGGCCAGGGCGAGGGTCAGGGCGGTCAGTCTTCGGCGCGTGTGCAAGGCGGGCTCCCCGTGGTTGTGGATCTCGACAGGAGGAGGATGGCACACACGCGTCGATCGCGGTGCCCGACGGCTGTCTATGCCCGTTGGCAGGAGGAGCCGCTCGCCCGAGGAGCAGGTGCGCGAGGCTGGTTCGCGCGGGCGACGCTGCGCGCGTAAGCCCTGGATCGCCGGTGTAGAGCTGCTCGGCTGCAGTCTGCGGTCAGGGGATGATGATGTCGTCGCGTTGGGCTGCGACGGCGGCAGCGGAGTGGTGGAGGGCATCGCGTACGGCGGCGACGCCGGGGGCGTCGGTCGCGGTGGTGCGAGTGGCGGTGAAGATGGTGCGTTGCAGGCGTTCCTCGGTGATTGGGTGTGCGGTGATCTGCGGTAGTGCCGCGGTCAGGAGCGCGGGGAGCAGGGCGACGGCGCGGCCGGAGGCGACGAGCGCGCCGAGGACGAGTCCGTCGTCGCTGCGGTGGGTGATGCGGGGTTCGAACCCGGCGAGGCGGTTGCAGACGTTGCGTAGCACGGCGTCCAGGCCGGTGCCGTGGTGTCCGGTGGCCCAGGCCAGTTCTTCGTAGTCGGCTAGCGACCTGGAGGCTCGGGCGGCCGGTCGGGTGGCGAGCAGGACGTCTTCGCGCATGAGGTCGCGGCGGTCGAGGTCGCGCTGGCGGCCCACGGGAACGGGGTCGTATTCGATGCCGACGACGAGGTCGACGGTGCGGGCGCGAAGTTCGTCGAGAGCGGGGATGGTTTCCCGCTGATACACCTCGACCTGCAGGTCGGGGGCGGTGGTGGCGAGTCGCTCCAGGGTGGCGGGTAGCAGGGCTAGGGCCGGGGTCTGCACGATTGTCAGGCGTAGCCGGCCGGTCGGGGCGTCGGTGATGGTCGCGAGTTCGGCGCGGACGGCTTCGTCGGCGGCGAGAGCCTCGGCGGCGTGGTCGGCCAAGCGTCGGCCGGCCGGGGTCAGTTCGACGGTGCGCCCGACCCGGCGCAGCAGTTTGGCCCCGGCCTCGGTCTCGAGCTGGGCTAGCTGCACGGAGACGCTCGACGGGCTGAACGACAATGCGTCGGCGACGGCGGCGACGGTGCCCAGCCGGGCAAGAGCATCCAGGAGGCGTAGTCGTCGTAGCTCCATTGTTCTGATTTTGCCACGACTTCTGTTCAGAAACCGGAACTGGATCCGAACGATGCTGGCGGAGAAGCTGGTAGTCGTGGTTCTGATCTCTGTGTTTTTCGCCCCCGCCCTGATGGCCGCTGCCTCCCTGATCGAACGCCGCCTCGGTCCGTCCGCGGCTGGATGGGTCGGGGCCTTGCCGGTTGCCTTCGCGGTTGCCGTGATCGCTGTCGCGGTCGACTCGGGGCCGGCCACGGCCGCGGCGATGGCGCTCAGTGCCGGCGTGCACGTCCCGGCGCAGGTCATCTTTGGGGTGGTGTTCGCGCGCGTGCTCCACCGTCACGGTCTGCTCAGGGGCGCCGTCTTCGGCGCTCTGGCGTACCTCGTCGGAGCACTGCTGATCGAGCGGCTGCCGGCGGTGCTCGCCGTGAGCATCGCGGTCGTCGTGCTCTCGGTGGCCCCACGGGTCATGCCGTCCGTGCCGCTGCTTCCGGCGTCAGCGCGGCGCTGGCCCGTCACGGCATTGACCTGCGCGGGCGCGGCTGTCATCGTCGCCGCGGCGGTGGTGAGTAGCCGTCTGGCCGGTCCGGGCCTGACCGGAGCGGTCGCGGCGTTCCCGACGATGTGCACGATGCTGACCGTGGTAGCGGTGACCCGTGACGGCGCATCCGCGGGCGTGCACACTCTCGCCGGTCTGGTGCGCAGCCTGCCCTGCTACCTCGCCTTCTGCGTCACGGTCGCGCTCAGCGCCGCCGTCGCGGGCACCACGTGCGTCGGACTCGGCCTGCTGGCCTGCCTTGCGGCGGCCGCACTGACCTGGAAACGCGTGCCGGTCGCCCGGACCTCGGCGCTCGATACCGGCCAGGTCCTGGAGACGGCGGCCTGATCGCGTCCTGACGCCTGAAGGGTCGACGCCCGTCCCTCAAGATCATGTCGCTTTCTCGCGAGGATTGAATCGACGTGGGTCGTCGGGCCGCTATCCGGGCATCGATTTGGCGTATTCGTCGAGCAGCTGGGCGACGCGTGGGTGTTCGAGCATGGCGAGCAGTGCGTGTCCTTGCTGGGTGAGGGTCATCGGACGACGGGGCCGGCCGCGGGTGAGTAGAGGTTTGCCGATGGCGGTTTCGAGTTGCCCGATCTGAGTGGCCAGGGTTGATGGGTGGACGCTGATCGCTCGGGCGGCGAGGTTGAGGCTGCGATAGGCGATGACCTGTTGGAAGCGGCGTAGTCGCAGCTCGACCTGGACTGCCCAGGCCTCTCCAACAAGAGGCGCCATGAGTGCGGCGACCACGGCGTCCCAAGTGACCAGTCACCAGCCGACCATGCAGTCACAGCCGCAGGGCCGAATCGGGGAGTCTTCGCTGCTCAGGCGTGGCAACGCACCCGAGCCAGGATCGTGTCGGGGGCGACCGACTCGAGGTAGGAGTTCAGCGCCTGAGCGTGCTCGTCAGCGCCGCGGTCGCCGGTCGCCTCACTGAGCCAGTCGCCGGTCAGAGTGATGTAGACGTAGGTGGCCAGGGCCCGAACGGCGGCGCGGGCCAGGTAGGTGTCACGGTCGTCGGCGAGGGTGGTGACCGGGTCGGCGAGCAGGAACGAGAACGTGAAGTGGGGGTGGCGCTGGGTTGCCGCCGCGGTGGCGACCGCCTGGATCGCTGGCTGGGCCAGCCATTCGCCCTGGCCGTCGAACGCCGACCGGGGGCGGGTGCCGGGGTGAGCGGCGGTCAGCTTGGCCCACGCATCGAACTCGCCGGCCGCGTGCCGCACCGCGCGGTCCCGCATCGTCGCGAAGTCGATCGCAGCCTTGCGGGCCGCGAAGGCGGGCCGCCGGCCGGGCAGTAGCCGGTCGAGGCCGCGCGGCCGGAGCGGGAACGCGGCGGCGTCGCGGGCCGGCTCCCACCGGTCCCAGTCGGCCGAAGGGTCGTACGGGCCGCGGGTGTAGTCGTCGCGGTCGTACGGGGCGAGCGCCGCGGCGAGGGCGGCCGGGACGTCGGCCGGAGACGTCGGCGGCAGGAAGACGGTGGCGTAGAAGTGCACAGGGCGGCATCCTACGGTCCGGTTTCGGAAAGTCCGGTCTCCGGTTGTCGCCTGATCATGGTTCCGCGACGTGGATGACAACCTTGCCGCGCCTGTGCTCGGTCTGCAGCGCCTCGTAGGCGGCGCGCGTGTCGGGCAGCGCGACGACGCGGTCCACCACCGGGGCGAGCCGGCCCGTCTCGATGAGCTGCCCGACCTTCTTGAGCTGGTCGCCGTTCGGCTCGACGACGAAGAACGCCCCGCGGGCTCCGTGCGCGGCGCCCTGCCGGGCGTCCGGCGGGGTCGCGGCACTCACCAGCACACCGCCCGGCCGTAGGACGTTCCAGGAACGGGTCTGCGTCTCACCTCCCACCAGGTCGAGTACCACATCAACGCCGTTGACGCGGTCCTCGAAGCGCTCGTTGGCGTAGTCGACGACCTCATGAGCGCCCAGCTCGGTCACGAAGTCCCTGTCGCGTCCCCCGGCGGTCGCGGTAACCCGCGCGCCGAGGCCGGCGGCGATCTGCACGGCGAGCGAGCCGACACCCCCGGCCGCGCCGTGGATCAGAACGTGCTGCCCGTCCCGTAGGGAGGCGTGGTCCACCAGCGCCTGCCAGCCCGTCAGCGCGGCCATGGGCGCGGCCGCGGCCCCATCGTGGTCCACGGTGGCGGGCTTCGGGGCCAGGATGTCCACCGGTACCGTGGCGTACTCGGCGGCGGCTCCGTCGCGCAGGAACGGGATGAGCCCGTAGACCTCGTCGCCGACCTGGGTCTCGGTGACTGCGGGACCGAGCGCGGCGACCACGCCTGACATCTCATGCGAGGGGATGATCGGTGTCCGGTCGCGGCCCCCCGGTACGAAACTGTCGGTCCAGGTGGCGTCCCAGGTGAGCTCCCCGGCGGTGATCGAGGCGGCGCACACCGCCACGAGCACCTCACCCGCGGCCGGCACGGGACGCGGCGCCTGCTCGTACACCAGCCGTTCGGGCCCTCCGCGGTGGTGTGCTCGCACCGCGCTCATCGTGTACATCTGCGCTCCCCCGGTATCAGGGCCTTCGGCGCTGCCACAGTCACGCGCGGCATGCATCGGCACCAGGGCAAGCGGGTGACTGCGCCTTCCCGTAGCCGGCGAGCCGAGCTGTTCGTGCCAACCGTACCGTCGGTTCAGCGCTCACCGTGGATGAGGACTCGGGGGACCATTACCGAGCTGGTCTCGACACCCGCTGTACGTCGGAGTCGCGATCACCGAACCGATCCACCGACTGTTCCCGTTCCACCGGCCTATCGATGGCGTTGGTGGAACGATGGAAGGCGTGGGAATTGCGAAAACTGCCATGCCTGCTATCTCGCCGCTTGCTGGCGAGCCGATCGAACGTGCCGATGCGGAACAGCTCGCAGGAGTGCTGAAGGCAATCGCCGACCCGGGCCGGCTGCAACTGCTCAGTCTGATCCAGTCCGCTCCGGAGGGCGAGGCGTCGGTGACTGACCTCACCGCGCCACTTGGCCTCTCCCAGCCGACCGTCAGTCATCACCTTCGGATCCTTACCGAGGCCGGCCTGCTCGAGCGCGAGAAGCGCGGCGTCTGGGCGTACTACCGCCTGGTGCCGTCGGTGATCGCGGCGATAGCCGAGCTGTTGACGCCGCCTCGCAAGCGGGCGACGAAGAGGGCCCGCTGAGCCGGCCCGGCTCACAGCAACCGGATTCGCGTCGGAACACGAATCCGGACGTGGTACGCCGCAGCGCGTGCGGCCGACGGTGGGGTTCATCCGTCAGCGACATGCGCGGTCGGCGGTTGCCCGCTGCGGGTAGCGGCACACGATGCCGCTGATGTTCGGATGCGTGCCGGTCGTGGCGGCCGGCAACATGTCGGGCGCGCGGCCGCGTTCGACCCAGTCCACGAGCGCCGCGAGCGGGTCGATGGGCGCGGGTCCGGACCCGCCGGAGCAGTGCCCCACGCCCGGGGCGAGGAAGACGCGGTAGAACTGGTCGGTGGCCTCGGCGCCACCCATGGCGGATTCGACGCGGCGGCGGTAGCCGACCGTACCCTGCGGGAAGATCACCGGGTCG
The DNA here is from genome assembly GCF_040300725.1 of Dactylosporangium sp. NPDC000244. Lineage (NCBI taxonomy): Bacteria > Bacillati > Actinomycetota > Actinomycetes > Micromonosporales > Micromonosporaceae > Dactylosporangium > Dactylosporangium sp. NPDC000244. The sequence continues at coordinate 247,358 of NZ_JBEPEH010000005.1, read as the reverse complement.
GCCAAGCCGTGCCAGGTGAGCATCTTGCCGCCGGCGGCGCGGAAGGCGGACAGGTCGGGATCGTCGGAGCCGATCACGGCGCCGTACCGGGCCCTGGACACGTCGAACAGGCGCTCGAACTCGGCGTAGCCGATGGTGGAGACGTCGCGGTGAGGTTGGCGTAGCAGAAAGTAGCGAATCCAGTCCGCGGCGACGGGGAACGGCGCGCCGTGCCGCGGGCCGAACAGCGGCTTGGCCGTGCCGGCGAGCCAGTTGAAGGACGCTCCGCGCGGCAGGCCGTACCATTGCCGTTCGCCGGCGCGGGTTGTCGGGCCGTCCCAGATTCTGCGGACGATGTCGGCGTCGGCCGAGGTTATCCGGATCGTCCGGCCGTGACAGCGCACGCTCGTGCCGACGAGTCGGCTGGGATCGAACCGGCAGGTGTCGGGCCGCCCGATGATCCCGTCGAGGCTTCCGTCGTCGCCGTCGCACGCGGCGATCGCGGCGCGGTTGAAGGCGGCGAACTCGCATGCGGTCGGGTGGACGCCGGCCTCGTTCATGACCACCTGCGGCCAGAACTGGGCCAGGGTGAGGCGGTTCCAGGCGATGGCGGGCGCGTCGGCGAGGATGCCGTCGAAGTCGCCGGGGTACCGCTGCGCCTCGATCAGGCCCTGCCGGCCGCCAGTGGAGCAGCCGGTGAAGTACGAGTAGGCAGCCGGCCGGCCGTAGAACCCGGCAATCACCTGCTTCGCGATCTGGCTCATGTCGTGCACTGAGCGGTAGGCGAAGTTGACCAGCAGCCCGTCGTTGATCGTCCCGTCATGCCGCAGTGCCCAGACGGGTGGGCGCTTCGGGGTGCCCGGCAATCCGGCGTCGGTGGACGCCGCTGCATAGCCCTGCCGGACCGCCGGGACGAGGGCGCGCTCGAACTCGCCCGCGGCAAGTGCTCCGCCACCGGTGGCCTGGAAGCGGCCGTTCCACGTCGATCGTGGCAGCCATAGCTCGATGCGGACCCGGTCGCGAAGCGGCGGGTGCGTCAAGACGATCGTGACGTCGCAAAACGCCGGGACCCCGCTGGCACCAAGCCGGTCGAGGCGGGAGGCCGCAGCGCCCATCCCGTCCGGGCGGCCGACCGCGGACATCGCGAGGATCCGCGCGCCGGGCAGGTACGGCCGCGGCGGGCGCGGGCAGCCGCCGGGGCCCGTGAGCAACACGGCCCCGACGGCAACGGACACCATCAGCACCACTGGCAGCAGGAGCGCGCCGAGGTGAAGCACAGGTCTTCGCATCGCAGCTTCCGCGGGGACGGCCGCGCCGGCGGATGTGCACCGAACGTCCCACAACTACCCGCTGCGGCCCGCGGCACACTCCGGCCGGGGCAACCGGGCGCCGGACCAAGCGTCCTGCGAACGCCGGGTGGCTCTCCCTGCCCGGCGGCGACATCGTCACCCTCGAAGCCCTCACCGTGACCCTCACCCGCATCGGATCGGCCACCGTGGAGCTCGGCGCAGCGCCGAGGGGCACCACCGACGTCATGCTGAAGCTGACCCGCCTCACCGCCGGCCCCACCGCCACCGGCACGCCAACCGGCGTCGTGACCATCCCTCGCTGGCGTCGGCCTGGTCGCCGCCCACCAAGTCTCAGTCCTTCGGGCTGCCCACCCGGCCGCCAGTCGAACGAGGGCAATGCGGACCGGAATATCAGCCGTTCGCGAGGCCCTTCACCGGCTCGTCGGAGTCGGTCACCGTTGCGGCCGGCGACCGGCCGGCGCGATCCCGGGGACGCCCCGGACAGCGACCGGCCGCGGGCGGATAGCGCAGCTGCCGCGCTCCGGTATCAGCTGCTGCTCTAGCGATCGATACAGAACTCGAACTGTGTCGGTCGCGCCTCACGCCGGAGTCTTGACCGGCCACGCCCGCATGGCGAGCTCCGCGATCGCCTCCAGCGTGGCACGGCTGGCCCCGTCGCGGGCCTGCTGCGCGATGCCCTGCATGGTGGCGAACACGTAGTGCGCCAGTTGACGAGGGTTGGTGTCATCGGGCAGCTCGCCGCCCGCGATCGCCATCCGGACGGCGCCCTCGAGCGCCTTGATGCCGTCGTTGCGCAGCTTGCGCAGGGCCTGCTCAACCTCCGGCGAGGTGGTGTTGGTCGCCGCACTCACGACGAGGCAGCCGCGGGGCAGGCCCGGCCGGGTCACGGCGACCGCGGATTCGCGCAGCAGCCGGCGCACCCCGCGGGTCAGCGTCGGCTCCCCGACGATCGCCTCCACCATGAAGGAGTTGTACCGCCGTACGTACTCGGCGACGACCTCGTCGAACAGCTTGCGCTTGCTGCCGAACGCCGCATACAGGCTCGGCGCGCCGATGCCCATCGCCGTGGACAGATCGTTGATCGACGTCGCCTCGTAACCCTGCCGCCAGAACAGCATCATGGCGGCACGCAGGGCGACGTCCCGGTCGAACTGCCGGGGCCGTCCTCGAGCTGTCACGGAGAAATCGTATCTCATTCCTTAGCGACCACTACACAATCGGACAGTCACACGCCACCGACGGCCCGCAGCTCGAACGGCACGCCGGTACTGCGTTCGCGTCTGAGCTGCGACGTCACACGGCGTTCCCAGAACGTCTACTGGACAAATCCCGCCGCGGACTGTTTGTCTAGCTATCACTACAGAAATGAGGTGCGGTATACCTGCGCCGACGGACGGCTGGATGCTCGCGCTCGTCGCCGCGGCGGTCGCGGCCGTCCTCGCGGTCCGTGCCCGGCAGACCGGTTGGGCAGCGGCTACGGGTGGTGGCCTGGTTGCGACTCTGGCGACCGCAGCCATGGTGAGCGCGTTCTCCTATCATGGCGACACCGAACGGGCCGTGCTGACGCTGCTCTTGCTCGCGCTGAGCCTGCCCGCCATCGTCCCGGCGATGTTGTACGCATCTGTCGTTCCTCGACCCGCCGGAGCCTTGGCTGCCGACGGCGTCGAGGTCCCCCACGACGGCACCACCGCCGCCTTCGAATCGGGGTACGCGCGGACCGCGGGCAGGTTCTGTCGGGTGGAGCCACGCCAGGGAGGCCCGCGCGTTCACAGTCCTGGCGGAGGTGGAGACGGATATCAGCCGCAGCGCCACGGTCACGGTGCAGTGGGCCCTCCGGCCTGCCGCCCACCCGTCATGCCGCCGACTGGTGCGGCACCGTCGGGAATGCCCGCGGCGGTGATGCGCCAGTCGGCGGCGTGCCGGCGTTGCTGCCAGAAGGCGGCGAAGCGGCCCTGCGCGGCGAGGAGGTCCTCGACCGTGCCGTCCTCCACGACGCGACCGTCCTCGAGGAAGAGCACCCGGTCGGCGTGGCGGATGCTGGTGAGGCGGTGCGCGACGATGACTCGGGTGCGCGGCACCTGGTCGTTGCCGAGGGCGCGCACGATCGCCGCTTCGTTCTCGGTGTCCAGGGCGCTGGTGGCCTCGTCAACGAGCAGGACCGGCGCCGCCTTGAGCAGGGCGCGGGCGATGCTGACCCGCTGCCGTTCGCCGCCGGACAGGGCGGTGCCGGCCTCGCCGACGGTGGCGCCGTCGCCGTCTGGGCGGCGAGCGGTGAGCTCGTCGACGCGGGCGAGCGCGACGACCTGCGCCAACCGGTCCGGGCCGGCGCCGGGGTCGCCGGCGAGGACGTTCTCCCGGACCGTGCCGTCGAAGAGGTACGGGTGCTGAAACACCACGCTGACCAGGGCGCGCCGTGCCTGCGGGTCGAGGGAGGTGGCGTCGGTGCCGTCGATCAGGACCCGGCCGTCGGTCGGCTCGTGCAGCCCGGCCAGCAGCGCCAGCACGGTGCTCTTGCCCGAGCCCGAGGGGCCGACGATCGCGGTGGTGCTGCCGGGTTCCAGGGTCAGGTCCAGCTCCTGCAGCACCGGCGGGGCGTCGGGCGCGTACCGGAAGCCGACCCGTTCCAGCCGGATGCGCGGAGGCACGGCGGTGATCTGGTCCGTGGCGCCGACGGTCGCCGTGGGCGCGTCGCGGACGGCGCGGATGCGGCGCAGGGCCGTGGTGGTGGCTTCCAGGCCGGGGGTGAGGTCGCCGAGCGTGGTGAAGGGTTCCAGGTACCGCGCGATCACGACGATGAGGGCGATCGCCTCCGGCACGCTGACGTCGCCGTGCGCGGCCAGGACCGTCGTGGTCCCGGCGAGCAGCACGAGGGCGGCCTGGCTGGCGACGCTGAACAGAATCTGTCCGGGGATCTGCAGGAGCAGCAGCCGGACGGTGGCGCTGTGCTGGGCGGTGAGGGCGGCGCCGACGATGCTGTGCGCCGGTTCGGCCCGCCGAGCGGCGCGCAGAGCCGGCTGGGTGCGGGCGAACTCGACGATCCGTTCGGTGAGCGTGGTGTTGCTGTCGGCGGCGGTGCGGTCGGCGGCCCGGCCGATGCGCCCGCCGGCCCAGAACGCGCCGAGCAGCAGCGGCACGCCGGCGAGGGCGGCCAGCCCCAGCGGTGCGGAGACCGGTACCAGGGCGACGGCGATCGCGATCGGGAACAGCACGGCGCCGAGGACCGGCGTGACGAGGTAGATGACGAGGCCGACGAGATCGGGGCCGGTCGCGGCGAGCGCCTGCCGGGCGGTGGCGGTGTGCTCGGCGGTGAACCAGGTCAGGCGGATGCGGGCGAGCCGGTCGGCGACGTCGTGCTGGGTGTGCTCGAGCAGGGCGAAGCCGAGGTCGACGCCGATCCGGCCGGCGTACGCGTCGACGACCCAGCCGGCGGTGGTGACGGCGGCCAGCGCCGCCAGCCACGGCCAGGCGTCGCCCGGGTCGGCGCTGAACAGCGCGCCGACGATCGGCACCAGCAGCACGGCGGCGGCGGCGCGCAGGAGCACGCTGAGGACGGTGAGGGCGGCGTGCCCGGCGACGCGGCGGCGCCGGTCGGCGGGTAGCAGCCGCAGCAGGGTCCGAATCACAGGGTCGCCTCCTCGGGCGTGGCGGCGCGGGCCTCGTCGGCGGTCCACAGCCGGTGGTAGCGGCCGCCCGCGGCGAGCAGTTCGTCGTGGGTGCCGGTTTCGGCGACGCGTCCCTCGTCGAGCACGACGATGCGGTCGGCGCCGGTGACGGTGTGCAGGCGGTGCGCGATGACCACGACGGTCCGGCCGGCGGTGAGCCGGTTGAGTGCCTGCTGGACGTGGTACTCCGATTCGGGGTCGGCGAACGCCGTCGCCTCGTCGAGCACGAGGACTGGGGTGTCGGCGAGCAGCGCCCGGGCGATCGTGAGGCGTTGCCGCTCGCCGCCGGAGACGGCGGCGTCGGGTCCGAGGACGGTGTCGTAGCCGCCGGCCATGCGCGTGATCCGGTCGTGGATGTGCGCGGCGCGGGCAGCCGTCTCGACCTGCTCCCGGGTCGCCGCCGGGACGGCGAGGGCGATGTTGTCGTGGACGGTGCCGTGCACGAGCTGCGTGTGCTGGAACACGAACCCTACCTGCTCGTACAGTTCGTCGGCGGTCAGGTCGCGCAGGTCGCGCCCGCCGATGCGGATCGCGCCGTCGCTGACGTCGTGGAAGCGGGCCAGCAGCGCGGCAAGGGTCGACTTGCCGGAGCCGGACGGACCCACCAGTGCCGTCACGGTGCCCGGCCGCAGCACCAGCGACACGTCCTGGATGACCGCAACGCCGTCTCGGTAGGCGAAGCTGACGCGGTCGAACACCACCGTGCCGGGCTCGTGCGGCTCGCCCGCGCCGCGCGGGTCCCGCACCGAGAGCTCGGGTTCGTCGAGGGTGTTCTGGATGCGACGGGCCGCCAGCAGACCGTTGCGCAGGCCGCTGAGGCCGTACCCGATGCCGAGCAGTCGCGCGCCGAAGCCGGTGCCGAGCAGCAGGAACGGCAGCAGCTGCACCGGCTCCAGGGTCCCGACGGTGACCAGCCAGGTGCCGATGGCGGTGATGAGCAGCAGGAACGTCGCCGGGCGGGTGGTCAGGTCCATCGCCGTCTTCTTGCCGGTGAACGGTCGCTGCCAGTCGTTGAGGAAGCCGATGTATTCCTCGAGCCGGGCCCGGAACGTGGAGGCCGTCGCGCCGCCGAAGACGCGGATCACCGGCTGGCCTTCCAGGTAGGCGCCAGCGTCGCCGTTCATCCGCTCGGCCCAGCGCAGCGCCTGCGCGGTGCGGGGACCGGACTGCACGATCATGATCCACATCGTGACGAGGTATACGAGCACCGGCAGGAGCAGTGCAAGGGCCATGCGCCAGTCGACGGTGAACAGGTAGGTCAGCACGGCGACCGGCGCGACGACGGCCGCGACGGCGTCGGGGACGGCGTGCGTGACCAGGTAGTGCAGGGCGAGAGTGTCGTCCTGCACTACCTGCTTGACGTGTCCGGAGCCGCGAGCGGTGAACCAGCCCAGCGGCAGCCGGGCGAGTTTGCCGAGCAGCCGGTGGCGCAGCTGCCGGGCGAAGCGGGCGTCGACCGCGTGCAGCCACAGCGTGAGCGCCGAGCCCAACAGCATGCCGGCGCCGAGCAGGCCGAGCGCCCAGCCGCCGACGCTCCACAGCGCCCCGGCCGGCGCGCCGGCCAACATCCGCCGGGCCAGCTCGACGAGCAGCACGAACGGGGCGAGCTGGACGAGCGTGGCGACGGCCTGCAGCACGCCGGCGAGCCATAGGGTCCGCTTGAGCGGCGCCAGCAGCCGGCCGCCGGCTTGCGCCCGCCACGCCCCGCGCACCGGCGCCGCCGACGGTTCAGGTGCCGGTGACGGTGCCGGCACCGGCTCGGGTGGTTCGGTAGAGCGGCGCTTGCCGAATGCGCGGCCGTGGTACCAGTACGCCTGCGCGTACACCTCCGACTTGGGGAACCCGAACTCGTCGCGGAGCCGGACCCGCAGGTGTTTGAGCGAGCCGGACTCGGGGCCCGCCCACACGTACCAGTCCGACCAGTCCCGGGCCTCGATCGCGGCGGCGAGGGACGTCTCGCCCTGCCGCGGCACCCAGTGCGTGCGCAGCCGCGGGTGGCCGGCGAGGGGGATCAGCCGGTCGGCGTCGTCGTGCTGTTCGAGGTACAACTCGACGGGGATCTCGTCGGGGACCGTGCTCAGGATGCCGTTGACCGCGGGGATCGAGGCGGAGTCGGCGACCAGCAGGTAGCCGGCCGGCGGCTCCTGCGGCACTTCGAACCGCGAGGAGCCGAGCGAGGACACCGCGATCTGCCATCCCGGCTCGGCGCGCTGTGCCCACGCCGACGCGGGACCGGCCGGTTCGTGCAGCACCATGTCGATGGTGAACTCGCCGGTAGCGGTGTCTGCCGACGCGATCGTGTACGCCCGCTGATGTTCGGCCTCGCCGCCGTCCGGGTCGGGGAACCAGAACCGTAGCCACGCCGTGGGTTCCGCGACCGCGTCCTGGAACAGGGTCGGCGAGCTGAGCCGTACCCGGATGAAGTGGGGAGCGATCGCTTCCTTGCCGATGACGGTGGCCTGGTGGTCGCGGGCCCCGAAACCGCGCATCAGCGCGCCCTGAAACCCGCGCTTGGCCATCACAACTCCTTCTGAGTGCTGGAGAGGTCCGCGATGATCTCCGCGACGGGCCGTCCGGGCGGCGCGGCAAGCAGCAGGCCGCGGATGGCGCCGGTCAGCACGAGGCGTACGTAGTCGCCGCGTTGCATCTGCGGCAGTGCGAGGTGGGCCGCGCCGAGGTGGTCGTCCACGACGATGCCGGCGATGGCCGCTTCGCGTTCCCGGCCGAGCCCGCCGGCGTCCTCGTACTCGGCGGCCTCGCTGTGCTCCTCGGAGGCGGCCATCGCGATGCTCAGCGACGCGACCGCGCCGCTGAGGACGATTGCCGCTTCGGTGCTGTAGCCGCGCCGGGCGAGTGCTTTGACCTCGTCGGTGAGCACCCGCCGGCCGGCATCACCACGCGGGAACAGAATCTGCAGGTACAGCGCCAGGCCTGGATGCGCCAGGAGGAACTCCCGCAGCTGCATCGCGAACGACAGCAGGTGCGCCTCGACGCCGAGCGCGGGGTCGTCCCGCAGTGCCAGGTCTCCGAGGATGCTCTCGCCGATGAGCCGTTCCAGGCCCCATCGGCCGTCCACGTGCCGGTACAGCGCGGCGGCGGTCACGCCCAGCTCGGCCGCGACCGCCTTCACGCTCAGCGCCCGCATCCCGAGCGCCCGACCGGCCCGCACAATGTCGTTGGAGCCGATGCGCGGCGCCCGCCCACCGATGTTCTTTGCCGTACCAGTCATAGGTTCGCCCAGCGTTATAGGGGGTAACAAAGGGCACCCTAACCTAACCTCCGGGCCTCGGCAATGGCGACCTGCGTGATTCGGTGACCTCTGGTCTCGGTACTCGCTCGCACCGCCGAGCAGCCGCAGATGCCGGCGAACTGCGCGAAGTCGACCGGCTTGCGGAAGAAGTACGCGGCCGGCACCCCGAACTCGCGCAACATGCGCTCCTCGATCCCGGAGCCGGTCAGGACCACCACCACCAGCAGCAGGATGTTGGGAACGGGCGCGTCGCGGAACGCGCCGGTCCGCCGCAGATGGTCCAGCGCCTCGCCGCCGTGACCGATCACCGTGACGGGATTGCGCAGCCGGTGCCCGGGTCCATGTGACGCGGGCCGAACGTCGCTATTCGGCGTCGCCGCATGGGCGGCTCAGGGTGAAGAACACGCGGTCGCGCCGGGCTGGAACTCGCCCAACTGCGCGACACCCGCGACCACCGCACGCCCGGCGACCCGCCGCAGGACCAGCCCGGAAGCCACGGCGACGAGATCGCCACGCGTTCGCCGAGCACGGCCAGCGCAACGTGCAGCGACGGGGCTTCGATCTGCTGTACACCCGGGCCGTGCTCATCCGCTGACGCCCGGCCGCGCGGCGCGCCCGTTCACGGCCGGTGCGGATCACGCCGTCGAGATGTGCGCCGGCGACCGGTTCGCCGGCACCACGTCTCCGCCGTCGAGACGTGGTGCCGACAGGCGCCGCGATGGTCGGGACGGTCAGTCGCGGGCCAGCGCGTAGCCCACGATCGCCGCGGCCGACACGATGATGTGGCCGGGCGCGAGATCCGCCTCGAGGGCGTCGGCACTGGCCGCCGAGTGGCCGCGGTACCAGTGCGCGTTCGGCGAGTCCGAGTCGACATCTTCGACGTGCAGGACCGCGCCGAGGCGCACGCCCGCCTCCTGCGCGTACAGCTCCGCCTTGGCCCGGGCCGCCGCCACCGCGCGACGGCGGGCGTCGGCGCGCAGTTCCCGCTTCGTGCTGACGTCGAAGTCGACCCCCTCGAGCTCGTTGGCCCCGGCCGCAACCACGTCGACGAGCAGCGGCTCGACGTCGTCCAGCCGACGCGACTCAACTGCAAAGGCGGCTTGGCATTGGTACCCGACGGGCCGATGCGCCCCATCGATGTACTCCGTCGCCGTCCGGAGGTCCAGCCGCGACGACTGCACCTCCCCGTCCGCGACCCCGTGCTCGCGCAACGCCCCCCGCACCGCCCGGACCGCGCCGCGCGTCTCGGCGAACGCGCCCGCCGGAGTCTGCTCGACCCGCACGATCTTGAACCGGATCCGCACCAGGTCCGGCATGGCCTTCACGCTCGCCGCCCCGTAGGCGGTGATCCCCCATGGACGCTCAACCATCTGCATGCGGCGATGCTAGACACGCGCCCCGAAACGGATGGACCCCTCCGCTGAGGTCAGGCTACGGCGTTCAGGGTGAGCATGAGGCGGCTCAGGCGGGACGGCTCGGCATCGGCGCCGGCATCGCAAGCCAGTTAGCGGCCTCAGGCTGGGATATCGCCTTCACCTTCTGGACCGCCACAACGCCGGGACCCGCCCCGTGACTACCCGGCCGGGAGCGGCCAGAGCCTGGCGGTGTGGTCGTTGGCGGCGGTGGCGAGCGTCCGGCCGTCCGGGCTGAACTCCACCGAGCTCACCGTGTCGCTGTGGCCCTCGAGGTCGCCGATGCGGGCCGGCGCGGCCGGATCCGCCATGCTCCACAGCGTGACCGTGCGCCAGCTGCTGAGCGCCATCGTCCGGCCGTTGGGGCTGAAGGCCAAGGCCCCCACCGAGAACCTCGGCCGGGGAAGGGTGGTGCTGAGTTGGGGCGCGGCCGGATCGGTCACATTCCAGACGATGATCGTGACGCTGTCGCCGACGGTGACGAGGGTTCTGCCGTCCGGGCTGAATCGCACGGCCCGCACCCCTTCCTTGAAGGCGGGGAGGGTGGCGATGCGCTTGAGGCCGGCCGTGTCGTTGAGGCTCCACAGCGCGACCGAGTTGTCGTGTTCGGCGGTGGCGAGGGTCTTGCCGTCCGGGCTGAACACCGCGGCCGTCCTGTCGCGGAGGTCGTCGCCGGGGAGAGTGGCGATGCGTTTCGGGGCGGCCGGATCCGCCATGCTCCACAACACCACCGTGTGGTCGCCGCCGGAGGTGACCATGGTCTTGCCGTCCGGGCTGAACTCGATCGCATACATCCACCACTTGTGGTTGAGCGTGGCGATGCGCCTGGGCACGGCCGGGTCGGTCATGTCCCACACGATGACCGCGGCGCCGCGGCCGTCCGTCGCCATGATCCGGCCGTCCGGGCTGTACGCGATCAGCTCGACCGAGTCCTGCTCATCGGCGGTGGCGATGCGCTTGGGTGCGGCCGGGCTGCTCACGTCCCACACCATGATCCCGTCTTTGAGGCCGGCGGTGGTCATGGTCCTGCGGTCCGGGCTGAACGCCACCGCCGTCACCTGGCCCGTGTGGCCCTGGAGCGTGGCGAACGGGCTCGCGGTGACCGTGGCCGACGCGGCCGTGGACCGCACCAGGCCGGAGGACTTGACGGCCGGGGACCTGTTCAGCATGACGATCACCACCGCGGCGGCCAGGACCGCGGCGAGTACCGCGACAGGCAGACGCCACCGGTGGGCAGCCGCCGGTGTCTGAGGGGCCGGAGGGCGAATCGCCGTCACCGGAGCCGGCTGCGGCGACGGCACGTGCAGGGTCCCGCCGGCGACGATCAGCTCCGGCTGCTCGATCACCATCGGCGCAACGCCCAGCGCGCGGTGCAGCAGCGTGCCGGCCAGCGACATGCGGCTGGCCCCGCCGACCAGGAACACCGCGGCGACGTCCTCGGTCCCGATACCCGCGTTGCGCACGGCGAGGCCAGTCGCGTCGACGGTGCGGTCCAGCAGCGGCCGGGCCAGATCGTCCAGCTGCTCCCGGCCCACGACCGCGTCCAGATCCAGGATCGGCGCGAAGATCGTCGTCGAGGAGGCCCGCGACAGCTCCTCCTTGCCGGTCCGCACGTCGTCCCAGAACGCGCGGGAGGCCCGCCGGTCATCGGGGGTGCTCGGGGAGGTGAGCCGGCCCCAGGCCGCCGGGTCGCGCCCGCCGTGGACGGCCCCGAGATGCGCCACGATCGCCGCGTCGACATCCAGCCCGCCGGTGTCCGGCAGGCCCTGCGCCGCCAGCACCTCGAACCCGTCGGCGTTCCTGCGTACCACCGACGCGTCGAACGTGCCCGCCCCGAAGTCGTACACCACGATGCACTTCCCGGCCGGGATCGCCTGCCCCAGAACGTGCACGAAGTAGGCCGCGGCGGCGACCGGCTCGGCCACGAGTACCGGTGCCGGCAGCCCCGCGACGGCGGCGGCCTCGGCCAGGGTCTGCCGCCGGTGCGCGCCCCAGCCCGCCGGATGGGTCAGCACCAGCCGGTCGACCCCGGCCCCGGCGACCCGGACCGCCTCGTCCCGCACCCGGCCCAGCACCGCCCCGATGAGCTCCGGCACGGGTACTTCCCGCTCGCCGAGCAGCACCTGCCCGTCGTCGATCCGCGCCTTCGGGTGCGGCTCGAACGCCTCCGGACGGCTGCGCGCCGCCCGCACGGCGTCCCGGCCCACGATGAGCGCGCCGTCCGGGCCGAAGCAGACCGCCGACGGCAGCAGCGGCGTCTCCCCGAACAGCAGCGGTACCGCCCGCCCGCCGTCCAGCCCGACCACCGCCACAGTCGACGAGGTCCCGAAATCGACGCCCAACGTAATCACGAGACCTGTCGTACCACGCTGACCTCAAAACTCCGTATACGTGGCCGCACCCGGCCATCTCAAGGGGCGAACCACCTTCGGATGCCATGCTGTCCGCTGCGCGACGACCCGGCCCACGACACGGTCCGGCACCTGCTGTCCTTCGGCCTGCAGCTGCGCTCGTTCGTGCTGGAGCGCCCCGGGCCGGCGGTGTACCTGCAGACCCTGTTCCCCCGCGGCGAGGGCGGCCTCAGGCTGCTCGTGGCCGAGAAGGAGGCCCTCGAGCGGGCGCGGGTACGGCGCCGACGCGGCGATCGTGCTCTGCTCCGCCGTCGCCCTGCTCGCGATCGGGTACGCCGCCGCCGAGAAGGCCCAGCGCGACCGCGCCGACGGCCTCGACGACGCACGGGGCGATGCGCTCGCGGCGACCCTCGCCGATGAGCGCCTCACGCAAGCCCACCAGGCGCTGCCCGTCGTGGACGCCGACGATTCGGGCCGCGTCGGCGCGATTCGGGCCGCGTTGGCGGCGGCCGGGCGGCTCATCGGCCCGGTCGCGCCGACGGCCAGCTTGACCACCGCGAACGTCACAACCATCAGCAGCACCTGCGTGGCGATGACCCGGAACAGGTCCTCGCGGGGGTGGCGGGCCGAGACCGACGTGAAGGCGGCGAACGCGCCGACGCCAACCATGACGGTCGCCACGTCGGGCCAGAACATGCCGTGCTGGGCGCGGCCCTGCCGGCCGGCGGGAACAGCAGCAGGGCGACGACCAGCATCACCATGCCGACGACGGCGGCGACCAGGGCCACGCCGTGCTCGCCGAGGCCCTGCCCGGGGGCGCGGACGACGAACGGCAGGTGCGCGGCGTACCCCACCCCCCACACGGCGCCGACCATCCGGGCCGTGCACCAGAACGGCCGGCGCGGGTCCCCCACCGGCAGGCGGCGCACGATCCGCCCGGTACAGGTGTGGAACAGCGCCAGGTTGGCCACCACGACGCACCAGCTGACGATCGCGGCGGCCCGAAAACCAAGGACGCCGGTCGCGTCGAGCACCACGACCGCCACCTCGGCACCGCCCGCCGCGGCCACGACGGGCCACCACCGCGGGCGGCCCGCCGGCGCGTCTGCGAGGGCATACCCGTCGCATCGGCCGCCGGCCCGGACAACTGAGCCGCGCTACACCTTCTGCACACGCGTGGAGTCGACACCCACCGCCGCCCCGTCGACGTCGACGGGCAGCACGCGCGGCAGGGGCCGGCCCTCGCGGTCGAGCAGGGTCGAGTGGGGCTCGTCGTCGCCGAAGGCGTGGCGTTCGCCCCACTGTCGCAGCGTGACGATCACCGCGAACAGGTCACGGCCCGCGTCGCTGAGTGCGTACCGCTTGCGCCGGCCGGATGGCGCGTCGACCTGGACGAGCACGCCGCCGGTGACGAGCTTGCGGAGCCGGTCGCTGAGGATATTGCGGGCGATGCCGGTGCGCTGCTGGAAGTCCGTGAAGGAGCCGGCCCCGTCCATCGCGTCCCGGATGACGAGCAGGCTCCACCGGTCGCCGATCAGGTCGGCCGCCCGCGCGACCGGGCAGTCCGGATCGGTCCACGTCATGCCACGCCCCCTTGAGTTGCAGATTGCAACCATTCTGCCCTACGGTCGATTCAGTAGCAAACTGCAACCGATTGGAGTGGTACCTGTGACAGGGCGCACGAGGCTGCTGCTGGCCGTCATCTGCGGCGTCGCGGTGGCGAGCGTGTACGCGGGCCAGCCGGTGCTCGGCCCGTGGGGCGGGACCTCGGCGTGCCCGCGGCCGCGGTGGGGTGGTTCGTCGCGATCGCGCAGCTGGGCTACCTGGCCGGCCTGGTGCTACTGGTGCCGCTGGGGGACCTGCTGGATCGGCGGCGCCTGATCGCGCTGCACCTCCTGCTGCTCGCCGGGGGCCTGACGGCGGCCGCGGCCGCGCCGTCCGGCTGGGTCGCGCTCTGCGGGCTCGCGGTCGCGGGGGTCTTCGCCGTGGTGGTGCAGACGACGGTCGCGTACACGGCCTCGCTGTCCGGGCCGTCGGAGCGCGGCCGCAACCTCGGGATCGTGACCTCGGGGGTGGTGATCGGCATCCTCGGCTCACGTCTGCTCGCCGGGCTGCTCGCCGACGTCTGGGGCTGGCGCGGCATCTACTTCGTGCTGGCCGTCCTGGCCGCCGGCCTCGGACCGGTCTCGCTGCGGCTACTGCCCGCCGAGGGGCGATCCGCGGCACCCCGGTACGGCAACGTGCTGCGCGCCTTCATCGGCCGGTTCGCCGAGCCGGTGTTCCTCGGCCGCGGCCTCATCGCCTTCTTCCTGTTCGCGTCCTTCGGGACACTGTGGAGCGGCATGGCGTTGCCGCTGTCCGGGGCGCCGTGGCACCTGAGCGAGGCGCAGATCGGGCTGTTCGGCATCGCCGGACTCGCCGGCGCAGCCGGCGCGGCCCGCACCGGACGCTGGGCCGACGCCGGCCATGCGAACCGGGTGACCGGTATCGCGCTGGCGGTCCTGCTCGCCTCGTGGGCCGCGATCGGGCAGCTGCCCCGGTCGCTGCCGCTGCTGGTGCTCGGCGTGATCGTGCTCGACTTCGCCGTGCAGGCCGTCCACGTCAGCAACCAGCACATCCTGACCACCGTGCACGCCGACCGCGTCTCCACGACCATCGGCGCATACATGGTCTTCTACTCGCTCGGCTCCGCGACCGGAGCCGCCGCCACCACCGCCGTCTACGGCACCGCCGGGTGGACCGGTTCGGCCCTGCTCGGCGCCGCCTTCGCCCTGGCCGGCCTGCTCACGCCCGCCGCGCACGCCCGTCCCGGAGATCGCCCGCCTGGTGCTCATCGCCGGGGAGGGTCTCGCGCTGGTGTACCTGGCCCATCGCGACGCCGCCGCCGCCGAGGCCGACCTGGTCACGATCCGCACCGCGCTCCAAGGAATGGCCTGACGTCATGCGCATCCTCTGCCTGGGCGACAGCATCACCAAGGGACAGCTCGGCGTCGACTACGTGGCCATGCTCCGGGAACGGATCGATGCCGAGTGCATCCAGGACGGCGTCAACGGCGACCTGGCGTACAACCTCCTGCAGCGCCTGGACGCCGCCATCGCGCACCGCCCCGACGTGGTGACGGTGCTGATCGGGACGAACGATGCGCGCGCGGCCATCGATCCGCAGCAGGCGCGGGCCGCGATGCGCAGAAAGCGACTGCCGGAAAAGCCGACCCTGCAGTGGTACCGGCGGAATCTCAGCGAAATCGTGACGCGCCTGCGCGACGGGACGGGCGCGCGGATCGGCTTGCTGTCGCTGCCCGCGCTCGGCCAGGCGCCGCCGGAGCAGCAGGCGACCGTGTACAGCGGCGTGGTACGGGAGGTCGCGGCCGAGCTCGGCGTCGCGTACGTGCCGCTGCTGGAACGACAGCTCGCCGACCTGGGGCAGGCCCGGCCGCGGCCGTACGGCGACGCGAGCCGCCTGCGCAACCGGGCCGTCCTGCAGCGGCTGATCCTGCGCCGCTCGTGGGACGACATCTCCCGGCGCAACGGACTCGAGCTCACGACCGACCTGTCCACCAGAACAGCCGCGGGGCCCGGCACATCGCCGACGCGATCGCGGAGTTCGTCAACTCACCGCGCTAGGTGGGCAGCACGGCGACCGCGCCGTACGGCCGGGCCGTGCGCAGCTGCACGAGCCCGGCCACCGCGATGCCGGCGTTGGCGACGACGAAGAACGCGATGTTGACCACGACGGCACACCAGCTGGCCACCGCCACACCGGCAGCCGCCCGGGCGGCCTGAGCGCCGCCCGGGCCGGACGCCCGGGCGTCAACCGGACGTGCTGGCCGCCGCCATCTCCAGGGCGATGTCGACCAGCATGTCCTCCTGCCCGCCGACGAGGCGGCGCCGGCCCGCCTCCAGCAGCAGGCTGCGCGGGTCCACGCCGTACGTCGTCGCCGCCGCCTCCGCGTGGCGCAGGAAGCTCGAGTACACCCCGGCGAACCCCAGCGTGAGCGTCTCGCGGTCCACGCGCACCGGCCGGTCCTGCAGCGGCCGCACGAGGTCGTCGGCCGCGTCCTGCAGCGCCAGCAGGTCGCAGCCGGTGTCCCAGCCCCGCAGCGCGGCGACGGCGACGAACGGCTCGATGGGGCAGTTGCCGGCGCCGGCGCCCTGGCCGGCCAGGGAGGCGTCGACGCGGTACACCCCCTCCTCCACCGCGGCGACGGAGTTCGCGACCGACAGGGACAGGTTCTCGTGCGCGTGGATGCCGATCTGCGTGCCGGCGCCGAGCACCTCCCGGTAGGCCCGGACCCGGGCCCGCACGTCCTCGGTGGTCAGCCGGCCGGCCGAGTCGGTGATGTAGACGCAGTGCGCGCCGTAGGACTCCATCAGCCGGGCCTGGGCGGCCAGCTCGGCCGGCTCCAGCATGTGGCTCATCATGAGGAAGCCGGAGACGTCCATCCCGAGGTCGCGGGCCGCGGCGATGTGCTGGGCGGCGACGTCGGCCTCGGTGCAGTGCGTCGCGACCCGCACCGAGGTGACCCCGCGGGCGTGGGCCTCGCGCAGTTCGGCGACGGTACCGACGCCGGGCAGCAGCAGCGTGGTGATCACGGCCCGGGACGCGGCGGCGACGGCGGCGTCGATCCACTCCCAGTCGGTGTGGCTGCCGGGGCCGTAGGTGAGGCTCGACCCGGCGAGCCCGTCGCCGTGGGTCACCTCGATCGCGGCCACGCCGGCACGGTCCAGCGCGCCGACGATCGCGCCGACCCGTTGCGGGCTGATGCGGTGGCGGATGGCGTGCATCCCGTCCCGCAGGGTCACGTCCTGCAGGTACATCCCGGTCACGCCGCCACCCCCAGCGCGATGCGCTCGGCGACCCGCATCGCGGCCGAGGTCATGATGTCGAGGTTGCCGGCGTAGGCGGGCAGGTAGTGCGCCGCCCCCTCGACCTCCAGGAACACGCTGACCTTCCAGGCGGCCCCGTCGGGGGCGAGCAGCCGCACCTCGCCGGGGTCGACCGGGGTGAACTGCACCGCCTGCTTGAGCCGGTACCCCGGCACGTACGCGGCGACATCGGCGACCATCCGCTCGACCGACGCGCGGATCGCGTCGTGGTCGGCCTCGCCGATGAGGCACAGCACGGTGTCGCGCATGATGAGCGGCGGCTCGGCCGGGTTGAGGATGATGATCGCCTTGCCGCGGCGGGCGCCGCCGACCGACTCCAGCGCGTGCGCGGTGGTCTCGGTGAACTCGTCGATGTTGGCCCGGGTACCGGGGCCGGCCGAGCGCGACGCGACGGTGGCCACGATCTCCGCGTAGGCGACCGGCGTGACCCGCGAGACGGCCGCGACGATGGGCACGGTCGCCTGACCCCCGCAGGTCACCATGTTGATGTTCGGCGCGGCGAGGTGCTGCTCGAGGTTGACCGGCGGGATCACGAACGGGCCCAGCGCCGCCGGGGTCAGATCGACGATCCGGCGGTTGTACGGGGCCAGCGCCGCCGCGTTCACGAGGTGCGCGGCGGCGCTCGTCGCGTCGAGCACGATCTCGACCGCACCGAACTCGGGCATCCGGATCAGGCCGTCGACCCCCTCGGAGGTGGTGGCCACGCCCATCCGGCGGGCGCGGGCCAGGCCGTCGGAATCGGGGTCGATGCCGACCATGGCCGCCACCTCCAGCGGTCCCCCGGCGCGCTTGATCTTGATCATCAGGTCGGTGCCGATGTTGCCCGATCCGATGATCGCTACGTGGTGAGCCATCTCAGCCTTTCTTCGTGAACGTCGCGGCCACGCGGCCGAGCGGGCCGATCTCGGCCTCGATCCGGTCGCCGTCGCCGACGGCGACCATGGGCCCGAGGGCGCCGGAGAGCACGATGTCGCCGCGGCGCAGCGGCGCTTGCAGTTCGAGCGCGGTGCGGGCCAGCCAGCCCAGGGCGTTGAGCGGGTCGCCGAGGCAGGCCCGGCCGTCGCCCTCGCTGGCCAGGGCCCCGTTGTGGTACATCCGCATCGGCACGTCGGCCGGCGTGAACTCGTCCAGCCGCAGCCGGACGTCGCCGAGCACGAACACGCCGCTGGAGGCGTTGTCGGCCACGGTGTCGGTGATGCCGATGCGCCACTGCGCGATCCGGCTGTCCACGACCTCGATCGCGGCGACGGCGTACCCCACCGCCGCCGCCACGGCCACCGGGTCCGCGTCGGCGATGTCGTCGGCGAGCACGAAGGCGACCTCCGCCTCGGCCTTCGGCTGCAGAAGACGCTCCAGCGGTACCGCCGGCCCGCATTGCATGTCGTCGAAGAGCACCCCGAAGTCGGGCCGGTCGACGCCGATCTGCCGCTGCACGGCCGCGGACGTCAGGCCGATCTTCCGCCCGACGATCCGCGCGCCGCCGGCCAGCCGCCGGGCGGTGAGGATCGACTGCACGGCGTAGGCGGTAGCGATGTCGGTGCCACCGATGAGGTCGGCGACCGGCGCGCACGCCACCCCGGTGCGCGCCGCCGCCTCGAGCCGGTCGGCCGCCGCGACGACCGGGTTCACGCGGCGACCGCCAGGTGCTCCAGGAGGATGCGGTGGAAGGCGTCCGGCTGCTCCCACTGCGGCCAGTGCCCGGCCCGGTCGATGAGCGCGAAGCGGCCGTGCGGCAGCCGCTCGGCCATCTCCAGGCCGGCCGCGGCGGGCCCCGACGGGTCGTCGCTGGTCCACACCACGACGGTCGGCGCCGTGACGGCCGCGAGCTCGGCGGGCGTGATGAGGTTGCGCCGGCGCACCTCCGGGTCCTGCAGGCAGAGCAGGTGCCGCATCGACGCGGCGAAGCCGGGCTGCGCGTAGAGGGCCTGGCGGATCGCGACGAGCTCGTCGGTCACCGATGCCGGATCGGCCATGAGCCAGGCGAGCCGGGCCCGGATGCGCTGCTCGGTGGGGTCGTCGGCGGCCTCCTGGCTGAGTGTGCGGATGCGCGCCATGACCTCGGGGGTGGCCATGGTACCGCCAGGCGTGTTCAGCACCAGCCGGTCGACCCGGCCGGGATGGGCCGCCGCGAACTTCACGGCGACCCAGCCCCCGAGCGACTCGCCGCTGAGGTGGGCCCGCTCGATGCCGAGCGCGTCGAGCAGGCCCAGCAGGTGCGCGGTGTAGTCGGCGAGCTCGAGATCCCGCGCGGCGAGCGTGGTCCCTCCGTGCCCCGGCAGGTCGTAGGCGACGACCCGGAAGTGTTCGGCGAGCGCCGGCACGTTGCGGGCGTACGCCTCGAGGTGCCCGCCGGTTCCGTGCAGCAGCACGAGCGGCCGCCCTGTGCCGGCCTCCAGCACGCGGGTCGACCAGGGGCCGACCGGCACGGTGTGCATGCGGAAGCCGGCCGGGACGCGCAGCGCGAGCTCGGTCCAGAGCGTCACGTCAGGAGCCCACCTGGTACTGGCCGTTGACCTGGGCCGCGGACGGGATGAACGGGAAGTCGTCCGGCGTCGGGGTCGGCGTGTGCTTGTCGGCGGAGTAGGTGAACTGCCGCTCGGTGAGCCAGTACCCGTCCTCGACCTTGAGGTTGTAGACGGCCTTGACGAGCGAGCCGGGCAGGTCGGCGAGGGCGCCGTCCTGGGCCGCGGCGGCCGCGATCAGGCGCAGCTCGTCCCAGGCCAGCGACGGCGTGGAGAGGCTGTTCTGGATCGGCTGGCCGCCGGAGTAGCGGGTGATGAAGTCCTTGAACACCGGCGACTGCTGGGCGTCGGGCACCGCGACCTCGACCTTGAAGACGAGGATCTCCAGGTTCTTGTTGGCCTCCGGCGAGCCGTACTTGAACGGGCCGCCGGCCGTGAGCGACATGCCGCTGCCGGCGATCGTCGGGATCGTCACCGCGCCGGTCTGCACGCGGGCCTGCAGCAGCCGCGTCGCGGCGTCGCCGGTCGTGTCGAGGTACACCACGTCGGGCTTGGCGTCGAGCATGCGGCGGTAGGAGACGGACAGGTCGATGTCGGTCGGGACGAACTCGAAGTTCTGCACCTCGATGCCGCTGCCCTCCAGCTGCGACTTGACGGCGGAGACGACGCCCTTGCCGTATTCGTCCTGCGACACCAGCAGCCCCAGCCGCTTGGCGCCCTTGGCCTCCAGGTGCTTGCGCAGCCCGGTCAGCTGGGCCGCGCTGCTGGGCACGCTCTGGAAGTGGTACGGGTACTTCTGCGGGTCGTTGAGCAGCGGGCTGGCCCCGAACGCGATCGACACGATCTTGCTGCGGGTCAGCAGCGGTACCATCGCCAGGGCTTCGGCACTTGTGCCGCTGGGGATCACCACGTCGGGCAGGTTCTTGCCGGACAGCTCCTCCTGCAGCAGGCTGACCGCCTTGCGCGCGTCGCCCTGCGAGTCCTTGACCTTGACCACGACGTTGCGGCCCTTGACGCCGCCGTGCTCGTTGATGGATTTGGCGGCGGCGTCCAGCGCCTTGGTGGTGGCGGCGACGGTGGTCGCGGCGGGGCCGGTGACGCCGCCGATGAACAGGACGGTGAAGTCCTTGCTGCCGGCGCCGGCGTCGCTGTCCTTGCCGCAGCCGGCGGCGAGCAGGGTGAGGGCGGCGCCGGCGGCGAGGAAGCCGCGGCGGGTGAGGGATAACGGCATGGCAGTGCCTCTTTCGTCGGTTGGGGGTGTCATGCGATCTCCTCGGCCATGTAGGCCCGGCGGATCGCCTCGCGGAGGCCGGTGTCGGTGGCGTTGCCGGAGTGGACGGTGCGGCCGAGGTTGAGCACCACGACCCGGTCGGCGGCGGCGAGCGCGAACTCCACCGCCTGCTCGACCAGCAGGATGGCCAGCCCGCGGGCCCGCAGGTCGCGGATCACGTCGAGGACCTGGCCGACGATCGCGGGCGCGAGGCCCGCGGAGGGTTCGTCGAGCAGCAGGACGCGCGGGTCGGCGACGAGCGCCTGCGCGATGGCGAGCATCTGTTGCTGGCCGCCGCTGAGCTGGGCGGCGCGCAGCTTGCGCCGCTCGGCCAGCAGCGGGAACCGTTCGTACATCTGGGCTGTGAGCTCGCGCCCGCGGGCCGTGCTGCGTCCGGCGTAGGTGCCCAGGAGCAGGTTCTCCTCGACGGTGCGGGAGCGGAAGATCCGCTTGCCCTCCTGGACGTAGGCGATGCCGGCCCGGGCCCGGCGGTAGGCCGGCAGGGCGGCCAGGTCGGTGCCGTCGAGCGTGGCGGCGCCCGACGTGATCTTGTTGAGGCCGGCGACGGCCCGCAGGGTGGTGGTCTTGCCGGCGCCGTTGCGCCCGAGCAGGGCGGTGACCGAGCCGGCGTCGACCTCCAGGGTGGCGTCGGTGACGACCCGCAGATCGCCGTAGCCGCACGCGACCTGGCGCAGTTCGAGCGTGCTCACGCCGTCCTCCCGGAGATCTGCGTGCCGGTGATGGCCCCGCCTTCGCCGAGGTAGGTGCGCACGACGGTGGCGTCGGCGGCGACCTCGGCCGGGGTACCGACGGCGAGCACCCGCCCTTCGGCGAGCACGACGACGCTGTCGGCGACGGCCTTGACGAGGGAGAAGTTGTGCTCGACGAGCACCACCGTGATCCCGGCGGCGCGCATCTTCTGCAGCACCCGCACGAGCCCCCGGATGTCGTCCTCGTCGAGCCCGGACGCGACCTCGTCGAGCAGCACGAGCGCGCTGCCGCCGGCGATCGCCCGGCCCAGTTCGAGCATCCGGCGGGTGCCCAGGGCCAGGTCGGCTGCGGGCGTGCCGGCGTGCCGGTCGAGGCCGAGGGCCCGCATGATCTCCTGGCTGCTGCGGCGCTCCTCGGCCAGCGCCCGCCAGTGCCGGGGCAGCCGCAGCGCCGTGGCCAGCAGCGAGACGGGGTGGCTGCCGAGCCGGCCGGTGACGATGGTGTCCTGCACGGTCAGCCCCTGCGGGATCAGCGGCGTCTGGAAGGTGCGCCCGACGCCGCACCGGGCGACGCGGTGCGCCGGCAGCCCGGAGATGACCCGCTCGCCGAGCATGACGGTGCCGGCATCGGGGGTGTAGTACCCGGAGATCAGGTTCATGGTCGTGGTCTTGCCGGAGCCGTTCGGCCCGACGATCGCGGTGATCCGGCCCGGGTGCGCCTCGAACGAGACGTCGTCGACGGCGAGGTTGCCGCCGAAGCTCCGGCTCACGCCGGAGACCACCAGCGGCTGCCCCTCGACGGCCGGCAGGTCCACGAGCGCCTCGCCGGCCTCGGCAGCAGGCGGTGGCGCGCCCCCACGCACCCGCCGCCACAGCCGCTGGGCCAGCCCGGCCAGGCCGTTGCGCAGCAGCAGCCCGCCGACGACCAGGAACACGCCGTAGGCCACCAGGGCGTAGTCGTTGAAGAAGGTGATGCGCAGCGGGCCGACCTGCATGATGGCCGCGCCGACGAGCGCGCCGTAGACGCTGGTCGGCCCGCCCAGGATGCCGGCGGCCAGGATGATGATCGACAGCTCCAGGCCGAAGGTCAGCGGCGACAGGTAGGCGTCGACGTAGGCGGCGAAGCAGCCGGCGATCCCGGCCGGCACGGCCCCGATGGCGTACGCGGCCAGCTTCGTGCCGTGCGGCGAGGTGCCGACCGCGGCGGCGAGGATCGGACTCTGCTTGAGCACGAGCAGCCGTGCGCCGTGCCGGGAGACCGCGATGTTGCGGAACACGAGGAACCACAGCGCGGTGACGGCGATGACGACGACGTAGAAGGACGGGCCGTCGAGCTCGACGCCGAACACCGCCGGTGCCGGGATACCGATCATGCCCTCGTAGCCGCCGAGGCGGTCGCCGAACGCGGTGACGATCGACGGGATGAGCAGCACCACGAAGAACGAGGTGATGGCCAGCGTCCAGCCGCCGAGGCGCAGGCCCGGCAGTCCGGTGACCACGCCGACGAGGACCGCGACCGCGACCGCGGCGGCCAGCGCGACGAGCAGGTCGTTGAGGACCTCGGTGGCCAGGTACCCGGTCACGTAGGCGCCGGCCGCGTAGATCGGCACCTGGGCCAGGGCCAGTTCGCCGGCGTAGCCGAGGGTCAGGTTCAGCCCGCTCACCACCAGGGCGAGGATCGCCACGAGCGTGACGAGGCGCAGCGTGGCGCCGCTCGCGCCCAGCCACGGCAGGGCGGCGAACGCCCCGACCGCGACGATCCACGCGCCGGCCAGGGGCCGGACCGCCGTTGCGCGCGTCATACCGCCCTCACCTTCCGGTCGCCGAAGAGCCCCTGCGGCAGGGCCAGCAGCACGATCGCGAACACGACGAAGACGACGATGTCGCGGTACAGCGGGCCGATGTAGCGGGCCCCGAACGCCTCGACCAGCCCGATGCCGAGGGCGGCGACGAGCACCCCGCGGTGACTGCCGACCCCGCCGAGTACCAGCACGACGAAGCCCTTGACCGCGAGCACCAGCGCGAGCGACGTCGCCGCGAAGGTCTTGGCCACCAGCAGCGGCCCGAGCAGCCCGCCGGCCGCCGAGGCGACCGCGAAGCCCCACATCGACAGGCCGGCGACGTTGATGCCGCGCAGCTGGGCCGCCTCGCGGTCGTCGGTCTGGGCCAGCGCGGCCAGCCCGACCCGGGTGCGGTGGGTGACCCAGTGCAGGCCGGCGGCGAGCGCGACGGCGACGCCGACGATGATGAGGTCGATCGGCTGGGCCCGGCCGCCGAGCACCTTGACGGTGCCCTCCGGCCCGAAGAACGGCACGCGCAGCGCGTCGGTGCCGAACAGCAGCGCGACGACGCCGGTGATGACGGTGGCGACGCCGATCATCGTGACGAGCTCGGCGCTGCCGCTGGTGTTGCGCAGCGGCCGGATCGCGAACCGCTCCTCGACCAGGCCGACGACGCCGGCCAGCACGAAGGCGATGAGGAAGACCACCGGTACGGGCAGTCCCCCGATGCTGTGCGCCCAGTAGGCGACGAACATCCCGGCGACCATGAGGTTGGCGTGCGCGAAGTTGAGCACGCCCGAGGCCAGGAAGGTCACGTTGTACCCGAGCGCGACCATCGCGTAGATCGCGCCCGTGGTCAGCCCGGCGATAATCTCGGTCATGACGGTTCTCCAGTCGGTGCGGGCGCGCCGAGGCTGCCCGTGCGGTGCGGCAGCCGGCCGGTGGCGACGCCGGCCAGGTAGCCGCCGTCGGCCCAGATCACCTGGCCGCTGACGTAGCTCGCGTCGGTGCTGCCCAGGAACGCGAGGACGGCCGCCTGCTCCCCGGGCTCGGCGAGGCGGCCGAGCGGCTTCGGGATGGCGTCCAGGAACGCCTCGCCGCGCGCGGCGCGGGACGCGTCGAGGATGGGGGTGGCGGTCAGGCCGGGGGCGACGCAGTTGATGCGGATGCTCCGCCCGGCCAGGGCAACGGCGGAATGCAGCGTGTACCAGACGATGGCGTCCTTCGACACGGCGTACCCGGTGCCGATGTCCGCCGAGTGCTCGCGGCACCAGCGGGTCGCCTCGTCCCGGTCCCGGGTGGCCAGCAGCCCGGCGACGAGCTCGCGGCGCTCCAGGTAGTGCGAGGCGGCGATCGACGCGGTGGTGACGATCGCGGCGCCGGCCGTCATCCGGGGCAGCAGCAGCTCCGTCAGCTCCCGCGTGCCGACGAAGTTGACGCCGACGACGCGGGCGGGGTCGATCGCCCCGGACAGGCCGGCGACGTTGAACAGCGCGTCGACCGGGCCGCCGATCTCCTCGGCGGCGGCGCGGATCGAGGCCGAGTCGTTCAGGTCCGCGGCGACGAACCGGGCCGGCGGGGCCTCGGCCGGGCGGATGTCCACGCCGATCACCTCGGCGCCGCGCTCGTGCAAAAGGTGGGCGAGGGCGGCCCCGATGCCCGACGCGCAGCCGGTGACGACGACCCGCTCGCCGCGGTAGCCGGTCACGACGCGGCCTCGGCGTGCGTCAGGTCGTTCGCCAAGTCGTTGGCCGCGATGTAGGCGAAGGTCATCGCCGGGCCGAGGGTGGCCCCGGCGCCGGCGTAGCTGCGGCCCATGATGGTGGCCGAGGCGTTGCCGGTGGCGTAGAGGCCGGAGATCGCGCTGCCGTCCGGCCGCAGCGCCCGGGCCCGCTCGTCGGTGCGCACGCCGCCGTTGGTGCCGAGGTCGGACAGGATCAGCTTGAAGGCGTAGTACGGGCCGGGGCCGAGCGGGCGCAGGTTGGGCACCGGCAGTGTGACGTCGGCGTAGTACCGGTCGTAGACGCTCTCGCCGCGGTGGAAGTCCTCGTCGCGGCCGGCCGCGGCCAGGGTGTTGTACCGCTCGGCGGTGCGCCGCAGCCCTTCGGCGGGCACGGCCATCCCGGCGGCGAGCTCGTCGAGGGTGCGCCCGGTGACGACCGAGCCCGACGCGAGCCAGCTCGCCGGCAGCTTGCGCCCGGTCGGCACCGGCGCGAACGGGATGCGCGGCAGCGGCAGATGGCCGAAGACGATGTACCGCCGCCAGCACCAGTCGTCGGTGACGAGCCACGACGGGATGTGGCCGCCGGCGATCATCGCGTGGCCGAAGTCCTCGTAGGGCGCGGCCTCGTTGATGAACCGCTCGCCGGCGCCGTTGACGATGAACTGGGCGGGCATCATCCGCTCGTTGAGGCTGAACTGCACGCGGTGCTCGCTCCAGGCGACCGCCGGGTACCACCAGGCGTTGTCCATCAGCTCGGTGCCGGCCCCGGCGGCCGCGGCGGCGGTGATGCCGTCGCCGGTGTTGGCGGTGGCGCCGAGGCTCAGCCGGTGGTCGGCGAACGGCTGGTGGGTGCGGCGCAGCCCCGGATCGTGGTCGAAGCCGCCGGAGGCGAGGATGACCCCGCGCCGGGCCCGCACCCGGGTGACGGCGTCGCCGCGGCGCACCTCGGCCCCCACGACCTGGCCCTCGTCGCCGGTGACGAGCGCGGTCATCGGCGAGTCCAGCCACAGCTGCAGCTCGCGCTCGCGGAAGGCGAGCATGAGCCGGGCCATGAGGGCCTGGCCCATGGTCACGTACCGCTCGCCGAGCAGCCGGGCCCGCGCCATGCGCCACAGCAGCCGCAGGAAGACCCGCTTGCCGGTCCAGCTCTGGCGCAGCCGGTAGAAGTCGACGAGCTCGTTCGGGCCGATCCAGAACCCGCTCGGGGCGACCGCGTGCGGCGGCAGCAGCAGCGCCGCGTCCTCGCCGAGGGTGCGCAGGTCGATCGGCGGGATGTTGATGACGCTGCCCTCGGCGGAGCCGCCGGGCGCCTCCGGGTAGTAGTCGGGGTAGCCGGGCTTCCAGACGAAGCGCAGGTGCCGGCTGGCGCCCTCGAGGAAGGCCAGCATCGGCGCGGCGTGCTCGAGGTAGGCCCGCAGCCGGGCCTCGGCCACCGCTCCCCCGGTGATCGTGCGCAGGTAGGTCAGCACCGCGTCCGGGTCCAGGTCGACCCCGGCCCGCTGCTGGGCCGGCGCGCCGGGCACCCACAGGCCACCGCCCGACAGGGCGCTGGAGCCGCCGAAGTGGCCGGCCTTCTCCACCACGAGCGTGGAGAGCCCGCGGGCGTGGGCGGTGAGGGCGGCGGTGAGGCCGCCGGCGCCGGAGCCGACGACGAGGACGTCGACGGTGTGCTGGAAGTCCGGTTGGTCATGCGGCACGGTCGGCCACCTCCACGCGGGGCTGGTCGTTGAGGGCCAGGGCGGACGCGAGCCGCCGCGACACGTCGGAGGCCTGCTGCGCGATCGACGCGGCGGCGACGCAGCGGTCGGGCCGCAGGAACACGACCGACTCGGGGTGGCCGTCGAACCACGACTTGAGTCGGCCGAGGTCGCCGACGACGAGGACCTCCGGCGGGAACGCGGTCCGGCCCAGCTGCGCCGCCGGCACGATCGCGACGAGGCGGGCGCCGAGCCCGCGCCAGATGCCCAGCGCGTCGTCGTCGAGGATCGCGGTGGGGTCGTTGTTCCAGCACAGCACCGCGAACCAGGTGCCGATCGCGTCGTCGAGCAGCGCGGGGCCGTCTTCCGTCTGCACCTGCGGCTGGATGAAGAGGCGGCCGACCGGTGAGCGGTCGCCGCCGATCGGCACGATGGCGCCGCGCTCGTACCGCGGCATGGGTTTGAACCGCATCTCCACGATGTAGCGCTTCAGCGAGGGCAGCAGGGACGCGGCGCCGGCGATCCGGTCGCGCAGCCAGGCCAGCGGGCGGCTGCGGATCGAGATGATGCGCCCGACCGTCGTGGAAAGGTCGATCATCGCCTTGGCATGGCCGCGGCGCTCCGCGTCGTAGGTGCCGAGGAGGTCCTCGCGGCAGGCGCCGGAGACGACCGCGGCGAGCTTCCAGCCGAGGTTGGCCGCGTCGCGGATGCCGCTGTTGTACCCCTGCCCCTGCCACACCGGCATGAGGTGCGCGGCGTCGCCGGCGATGAGCACGCGGCCCTGCACGAACGTTCCGGCGATGCGGGAGTGGTGGGTGTACACCCGGTGCCGGATGATGTGCGCCTCGGCGGGCCGCGGGACGAACGGGGCGAGCAGCCGGTGCAGGAACTCGGGCCGCTCGACCTCCTCGTCGGACTCGTCGGCCATCACCATGAACTCGAAGCGGCGGATGCCGTGCGCGATGGAGATCGACGCGAACGGCCGGGCCGGGTCGGCGCCCACGTAGCTGTTGGGTGAGCCCAGCGGGTCGTGCTCGATGTCGACGACGACCCACCGGGTGGCCGAGGTGGTGCCCTCGAACGTGGTGCCGAGCAGCTGGCGGGTGGCGCTGCGGCCGCCGTCGCAGCCGACGAGGTACCGCGCCCGCACCTCCCGCGCCGAGCCGTCGCCCTCGCGCAGCCGGACCGTGACCGCGTCGGCGCCGGTCTCGTAGGTCTCCATCCGGGTCTGCCAGGCCAGCTCGACCGACGGGTGCCGGCCGAGCCCGCCGAGGAGCTCGGCGTCGACGAGCGGCTGGACGAACCCGCTGCGCTTGGGCCAGCCGAAGTCGGTGCCGCTCGGGGCGATCTCGGCGAGCACCCGGCCCTTGCCGTTGACGAAGCGCAGGATCTGGTTCGGGATCGTGTGCCGCTGGACCTGGGCGATCAGCCCGATCGACTGGAACGTGCGCAGCGACTCGTCGTCGATGCCGACGCCCCGCGGGTAGTCGATCAGCGCGGCCCGCTCGTCCACGACGAGCACGCCGATGCCGCGCGCGCCAAGGATGTTGGCGAGGGTCAGCCCGACGGGCCCGGCGCCGACGACGACGACGTCGAAGTGGTCGCGGGGGGCGGCGGTGGGGGTCTCGTGCATCTTCACCTCGTGTATTTATCGCACAGGCGGTTGCGATAGTCGCACACTAACGAGCCGTGCGAACCGCGTCAACAAGCCGGAGGGCCCGGCCGCCGCGGCGCGCCGGGCCCGTAACGGCCGCCGTCTATCGAGGCCGGGCGGTCGTGGTGGCGAACCCGGCGAACCACTCCGGGATCGCGCGGTAGTAGCTGGACTGCACGTCGTAGGGGCCCTGCGCGGCCAGCGCGGCGTAGGCGGCGATCCACGTGCGCACCTCGTGCGCCGAGTGACCTCCCTCCGCCACGAACCAGTCGTTGTCGTGCCCGTCGATCGCGGCGAAGTCACCGGCCGCGAGCGAGCGCAGCACCAGGGCGTCCCACTCGGGGTTCAGCGGGCGGTACGGCCCCTCGCCGCGCGCGAAGTCGGCGGCCGCGGCGACCGTGCGGCCCTCGCGCTGGGCCCGCTGCTCCCGGGTGGGGTTACGGCCGTGCTTGAGCCGCTCGACGACCTCCGGGGGCGCCTCGGCCAGCCGCGGCACCGGCGGGTCGTGCGAGAGCCCGCCCGAGCCGACCACGAGCACACGGCGGTCCAGCCGGCCGGCCGCCGCCCCCACCGCCGCGCCGAGCCGCCGGGCCCGCACCGCCGGCCCGAGGGGCTCGGCGACGCAGTTGATGAAGACCGGCACGACCGGCACCGCGTCGATCGCGCCGAACAGGAACGTCATCGGCTGCACGAGGCCGTGGTCGACCTGCATGTCCTCGGAGACGGCGACGTCGACCCCGGCGGCCAGCGCCGCCCCGGCCAGGGCGTAGGCGGCGGCGCGGTCGACGTCCAGCGGCCCGGCCGGCAGGCCGTAGTCGCCGACCGACGTCGCGGCGGCCCCGACGCAGAACGACGGCATCATGTCGTACAGGAAGCCGTTGTAGTGATCCGGCGCGAACACGACCACGAGTTGCGGGTCGAACTCGGCGACGAAGGCCCGGGCCCGGGCGAGGACCGCGTCCACCTCGGCCCGCACGGCCGGCGGCGGGTCGTGCAGGCCGATCAGCGGGGAATGCGATGTCGTACACAGTGCCACTGTCATGGCATACTCCCGATCTGATACCGTTATTTACACGGCGCTGCTCGCTATGTGGGCGCAGCGTACGCAGCCGCGATGCGCCGGTCAACGAGGCCCGTGCGTTAATAGGGACTGCGCCGAACGAGGGGATACAGCGGTATGGCGGAACAGGCATCGGCTCGGCCGCAGGTGGGCAGCCAGACACTGGCCCGGGGGCTGCGGGCGCTGCTGGTCGTCGTCGACTCGCCCGACGGGCTGACGAGCCAGCAGCTGGCCGTCGAGCTCGGCGTGCACCGCTCGATCGCCTACCGCCTGCTGCAGACGCTCG
Source organism: Dactylosporangium sp. NPDC000244 (assembly GCF_040300725.1). Taxonomy (NCBI): domain Bacteria; kingdom Bacillati; phylum Actinomycetota; class Actinomycetes; order Micromonosporales; family Micromonosporaceae; genus Dactylosporangium; species Dactylosporangium sp. NPDC000244. Next base: position 217,864 of record NZ_JBEPEH010000005.1, on the reverse strand, counting down.
TCGAGTTCGGCCTGCTGACCCAGAGCGCCGACGGGCGGTACCGCGGCGGCTCCCGCCTGGCCACCCTCGCCGACGCCTACCTGCCCGCGCTGCGCCAGCTCGCGATCCCGGCCATGCGCGAGGTCGCCAACGAGATCGGCTGCACCGTCTCGCTGTTCATCGCCGAGGGCGCGGAGGCGGTGTCGATCGAGCTCGTCGAGCCGACGACGGCCACCCACCACATCGCCTTCAAGGCCGGCATGCGCACCCCGATCAACCGGGGCGCGGCCGGCTACGCGCTGCTGGCCGCCGGGCCGCAGGTGGCCGAGGAGCCCGACGAGGTGACCCGGGCCCGCGAGCGCGGCTACGCGACAAGCTCCGGCGAGATCGAGGTGGGTGCGTACGCGGTGGCGGCGCCGATCCCCAACTCCCATCCGCGGGCCTGCCTCAACCTGATCACCTACCGCGAGGACCAGGCCACGGCGGCCGAAGAGTTCATCCTCAACGCCGCCCGCCAGGTCGGCGAGGCGCTGCGCGACTGACGCCCGGCCCGGCTTGATTCCGGCGGCCGCTCAGCCGACCGCGTGCTCCGGCTGGGCGAGCGGCCAGGTGAGGGCCAGGCCGCCGTCGACGACGAGGTTCTGGCCGGTCACGTGCCCCGCCAGCGGCGAGGCGAGGAACAGCACGGCGGCGGCGATGTCGCTCGGCCGGGCCACGCGCCGCAGCGGCGTGCGTTCGCCGTTGGCGCGGAGAGCCGCGGCGAAGCGCGGGTCGGCGGCCAGCCGCGGGTTGAGCGTGACCCCCGGCGAGACGGCGTTGACCCGGATGCCCGCCGGACCGAGCTCGATCGCCGCGGTGCGCACCATCGACAGCAGGGCGGCCTTGGCCATGCCGTAGAGGCCGTGCCCGGGCGCGCTGGTCAGCGCGGACACCGAGGCGATGAACGTCAGGGCTCCCCCACCGGCCCTGCGCAGCAACGGTACCGCCGCCCGCAGCACCCGCACCGACTGCCCGGCGACCACCTCGCCCTGCCACACCCAGTCCTCGTCGGCGGTGTCCGCCAGCGGCGACCACCGCACCAGCCCGACCACGTCGGTGACCCCGTCGACCCGGCCCAGGTCGCGCTCGGCGGCGGCGAGGGCCCCGGCGAACCCGTCCGGCTCGGTGACGTCGCAGACCGCGGCGACCCCACCGGTCTCGGCGGCGACCGCGGCGGCCTGCTCGCCGTCGACGTCGACGCAGACGACCCGGGCGCCGGCCGCGGCCAGCGCGAGGGCCGTCTCCCGGCCGATGCCCGGCCCGACCCCGACGACCACGTGCACCCGTCCGTCGAGGCGCAGCAACCCCGGATAGTCCACCCCGCTCATCCTCCGGCCGCCAGGAACTCGAGCAGCAGGTCGTTGACGGCGTCCGGCCGCTCGATCTGCGGGCAGTGCCCGGCGCCGTCCACGACGACGCCGCGCCCCTCGGGCACCCGCGCGGCGAGCCGCGCGGCCCAGCCGGGCGGCTTGAGCTTGTCGGCGCCGCCCTCGATGAAGAGCACCGGCGGGCGGATCCGGGCGTAGTCGGGCTCGCCCGATCCGCCGCCGGGCGGGGCGCCGGGGCGGCGGAAGCGTGCCGCCGCGATCGCCTCCCACGCCCCGGGCGCGGTGCTGGAGGCGAACCGGCGCTCGACGTAGCCGGCGTCCTCGGCGTAGGCCGGGTCGTGGAACAGCGCCGCGACGAGCCGGCGCATGGCCGGGCGGGTCGCGTCGTAATCGTAGAGGGCGTCGACGTGCTCGTTGCGCAGGATCTCGCCGCCGCCGCAGATCGCGACCAGGCGGCGGGCCGGCAGCAGCGGTGCCGCCGAGGCCGCGTCGACGAGCAGGTTCACCGCGCCCATCGAGTTGCCGACGAAGGCCGCCGACTCGATGCCCAGCGCCGCGCAGAGCCGGGCGACGTGGCGGATGCGCAGGCGCCGGCCGTCGACGAAGTCGATCACCTTGGCGGTGCGGCCGTAGCCGAGCTGGTCGGGCGCGACGACCCGGTAGCGGGTGGCCAGCGCGGCGATGGTGTGCTCCCAGGCGAGCTCCGCGTCGGCGCCGAACTCGCCGCCGTGCAGCAGGACCACCGCCTCGCCGGTGCCGGCCTCCAGGAACGAGGTGGCCAGGCCGTCGACCACCAGCTCGCGCCGATGCACCGTCATGCCGCCGGCGCCTTCGAGCCGGTGGCGGCGCGGTGGGCGGCGCGGTGGCCCCAGGTCAGGGCCGGGCCGATGGTGCCGCCGGCCCCGCCGTAGGCCATGCCGGTCGTGCCGGCCATGGCGTTGCCGGCCGCGTAGAGCCCGCCGATCGGGTGGCCGTCGAGGTCGAGGACCTGGCCGTTGTCGTCGGTGCGGGGCCCGCCCTTGGTGCCCATGGCGCCGATGCCGACCCGCACGGCGTAGTACGGCGGCGTGTCGAGCGGGCCGAGGGTCCGCGCGGCCAGGGTCGGGGCGGTGCTGTCGCCCCAGTGCCCGTCGTAGCTGCTGCGCCCGCGGCCGAAGTCGGGGTCCTCCAGGCGTCCGGCGTGCTCGTTCCAGGCCTCGACGGTCCGGCCGAGGGCGGCACCGTCGGCGCCGAGCCGCTCGGCGAGCTCGGCGAGGCTCGCGGACTCGTGGAACCACGCCGGGACCGGGTCGCCCGCGGCGACGCCGAGGAAGCCGTACCGCCGCAGGTGCTCGGCGTCGAAGACGATCCAGGCCGGCAGGTTCGGGTACTCGAAGCGGGCCGGGTCGAACTGGTGGAACGCGCCGCCGAGGCTGTGGTAGTCGCCGGCCTCGTTGGCGAAGCGGCGCCCGGCGCGGTTCACCATGATGGAGCGCGGGCGGGTCCGCTCCAGCCGGACGCTGCGGTTGCGCTGCTGGCCGCCGAGCGTGTCGCCGGGGATCTGCACGATCGGCACCCACCACGCCTCGGCCATGTTGCCCAGCGCCGCGCCGGCCCGCATCGCCATCCGCAGCCCGTCGCCGGTGTTGTTCGGCGGCGAGGTGGGCCCGTGCATCGGCCCGCGCAGGAACGCCCGCACCAGCTCCGGGTCCCACTCGAAGCCGCCGGTGGCGAGGACGACGCCGCGGCGGGCCCGCACCTCCCGCACCCCGTCCTCGATCTGCAGCCGGACGCCGGTGACGGCGCCGCCCGCGCACACGAGCTCGACGGCCCGCGCCGACGTCTGCGGCTCCACGCCGAGGTCGAGCAGGCCGCGCAGGAGGCTGCCGACGAGCGCCTGCCCGGCCACCCGGACGTCGGCGCCGGGGCCCAGCTCGCGGCCGGCCCAGATCCGGGCCCGGGTCTCGGCGTCGAAGCCGACGTTGCTGTAGTCGTCGGGGAACGCGGTCACCCGGCCGGCCCAGTCGCCGAGCGCGGCGAAGTCGAACGGGGCGGGGCTCAGCGACCGGCCGCCGGCCGCCTTGCCGCCGGGAAGTTCCGGCTTGTAGTCCGGGAAGCCCTCGGTGACCGCCAGCCGCAGCGGCGTATGCGCCTCCAGGAACCGCACCGCGAGCGGGGCCGAGCGCACGAACACCTCGGCCAGGCGCTCGTCGATCGTGCCGTTGGACAGGGCCCCGAGGTACGTCAGCGCGTCGTCGACCGGCAGCGGGACCGGGGCGTCCGGGCGGTCGTGGGCCGGGATCCAGGCGACGCCGCCGGACACGGCGGTGGTGCCGCCGACGGTGCCGGCCTTCTCGAAGACGCCGACGGACGCGCCGAGCGCCGCGGCCGTGACGGCGGCGGCCAGGCCGCCCGCGCCGGTACCCAGGACGACGACGTCGTAGGCGTCGGCCACTGCCACCTCCGGAGTGTAATTATCGTTGACTCATGCGCGATATATACACACCCTGGCGCCCGGAGGGCGGGTTGTCAACCCGCTAGCCGGTTCCGGACCGCAGCGGGAGGAGTTCGCGAACGTGCGTTATACAAATGGCGTGCCCTCAACCGCCGCCGCCCGGCAGGAGTTGCTGCGACGCGAGCTGGCCGCCCTCGGGCCGCCCGGCTGGCGCCGCCTCGACGCGGTGTTCGCCCTGACCACTACGGCCGAGACGGTCCGTCTGGAGTTCACCGACGCGCAGGGCACCACGGTGCGCCGGGAACCGACCGACGTGATCCTGACCCTGGCCCGCTCCGAACGCGGCGCGTCCGCCGGGCCCGGCCCCGGCCCGTGGTGGCGGATGCTGATCACCTTGGAAAGCGTCGGCAGCGCCGGCTCCGCCGAGGTGGTGTACGACCACGGCGAGCACCCGTTCCCCGCCGACCAGCTGGCACCGCCGGAGGCCTACCGCGCCGATCTGCGGGCCTACCCCCGGGAACGGCTGCCGCTGTGGCTGGCCGCCCACATCGCGCACGACGGCCGGCAGGTTCGCTCGCCGGGGCAGGCGGTCGCCCAGGCGCGCGTGGACCGCCGCGCCGGCGTCGCCGCCGTGCCCGCCGGCGGCGAACTGCCGGCCCTTCCGGAGATGTGGGCCCGCTGGGCGGTGATGGCGGCCGGGTTCGTGGCGGCCGGCTCACCGCTGGGGCCGCGGGTGCAGCCGGCGGTGGGCCGGTTCGAGGGCTCCCGGCGCGGCGGGGCCACGCTGTACCGGCTGCCGGGCGACCGCGCCGTGCTCTCCGGCGGCGTCTGGGACGCGCCGGCGCTGCGGGCGGCCTACCTCGGCGGCGCCCCGCTGCCGGCCCTGTTCGCCGGCGCGCCCGAGTGGGTGGCCGAGCCGCTGCTGAACCAGCGGGTGCACAGCGGGCTGCTGTCGTTCTGCTTCTGGTGGGAGGGCGGTTCGTGGTACCGCGGCGAGTCCCCGCCGGCCGGCGAGCTCTTCACCGCCGTGCCCGGGGTCTGGACCTCGACCACGGTGAGCGAGGTGATCGCGGACCTCGTCGACGGCCCCGGCGACGTGCCGGCGCTGGTGACGGCGGCCGAGATCGGCGTCGCCACGCGCTCGACGCTCGTCGCGGCGTTCGGCGACAGCGGCGCCTTCGACCTCGACGGCGCCCTGCACCAGCTGACGATGGCGGGCGTGACCGCGACCGTCCCGGAGCCGATGCCGGCCGAGGACGCTATGGCCCAGGTCCGCCGCTACGTCCGCGACCGCGGCCTGGACACCCGCAACTATCCGCTGCAGGAGCTGCGGGCCGACCGCATCGATGCCGGCTGGATGCTCTACGTGCCGACCCGGCCGGGTGAGCTGGCGATCGGCCGGGCCATCTTCTACGTCGCCGACGACGGCGTGCTGGAGCAGTCGTCCTCCTCGATCGCCCCGTCGGTGTTCGCGGCGGACTTCGCGCGGCGGTTCCATGAGCGGCACTGAGCAGGTCACCGACGAGCTGCCGGCGGCCATGCGGGAAGAGATCGACGCCCACCGCCGCCGGGTCGCCGCCGACCCGCGCCGCCGGCCGGACCTGGCCGGCGCCCTGCAGCGCTACGGGCTCGTCCTGGGCGTGCACGGCCACCGCAAGGAGGCCCGGCTCGTCCTCGAGGAGGCCGTCGCGCTGTACCGCACCGATCCCGGCGCGCACCGGCAAGACCTGGCCGCGGCGCTGATCGGCCTGGGCAACCAGCTCGCCGAGCTCGGCCGGCACGAGCAGGCCCTCGACCACATGCGCGAGGCGGTCGGCCTGCACCGCGAGGCCGGCGGCCGGCCGCTCGCGTCCGCGCTGACCGACCTGGGCATCGCGCTCGGCGAGGCGGGCCGCCACGAGGAGGCGGCCGGCGTGCTGGCGCCTCCCGGCCTGGTGCTGGCCTGACTGAGCCGGCCCGCGGAGGCCTTCGAGGCCACGGCCGAGGCGGTCCGCCACTACCGCGCCGGCGCCGGCGCCGACCCGGCCCTCGCCGACACCCTGGACAGCCGGCCCGGGCGAAGTGGTGGCGCAGGTTGGCCTCGCCGCCGAGCCCGCAGCGCTCGGCGATGCGGGCCGGCGGCTCGTCGGTCGCCACCGCGGCCGCGGCGCTGGTTCATCCGTCGTGGAACTGGCGCGCGGCCACCGGGTCGAGCCCGGGCCCCTCCGGCAGCCGCGCGACCAGCCCGGCCGGCAGCCGCACCGGGCTGATGCCGGAGTAGCCGAGCATCCCCAGCACCTCGGGCGTGGCCACCGGGTAGCGCCGGCCCATGTCGGTGATCACGGTCAGGGTGCCGGCCGGGGCCAGCGCCGAGGGCATCGCCTCGATCACGGCGGCCCGACCGGCCGGCACGTACACCCGGTCGGCCAGCGGCAGCCCGCCGGCGCTGTGCCGCGCGGTCGTGCTCAGCGGATCGGCGGGCGGAAGGGTGGCCTCGACGCTCAGCCGGGGCGTGGCCTCGCCCGGCGCGAACGTGGCGCAGGCCGTGGTGTCGTCGCCGCGCAGCCGGACCATCGCCGGGCGCGTGGCGGGCGCCGCGCCGCCCGCGGCGTCCGCCGGGGTCAGCTGCCGGGCCGCCGCGGCCAGCGACGGCGCCAGCGGGACCGCGCCCGGATCGCCGCCGGAGTAGGCGGCCAGGGTCGGCGGGTAGGCCCGCTGGATGTCGTACTGCAGCTCCGTGATCGGCCGCAGCGCGTCGGCCTCGGCCAGGTAGTACTGGCGCCCGCCGGAGGCCTGCACCATCAGCAGCGCCCCGGCCCGGATGTCACCGCGCCCGGCCACCGCGCTGGACGGCGCCCCCGCCCTGGCCATCTCGATCGGCCCGATCGGCTCGCCCTCAGGCAGCACGTCCAGCCAGGACCGCCCGACCCGGGCCCAGGACTCGGTGGCCAGCGCCAGCCCGGCGCCGACCGTCTTGTCGTCCTCGATCCGGTGCCGCCGCCCGCGCCACACCATGTAGCGCTCGCCGGTCGGCACCAGCTCCACCAGCAGCGCCTGGTCGGCCAGGTCGAGCCCGGCGCCCGGGGCGGTGCCGACCAGCAGCACGGACTCCTCGATCCGGGCCCCGGCCCCGTCGCTGGCCGGCGCCGAGCACAGCGACCACGCCCCGGACAGCAGCCGGTTGGGGCCGGGCAGCGCGTCGGGTGCGTCCGGGATGCCGATCCGCGGTCCGCGCGGGACGCCGACGATGGAGTCGCGGGACACGAGCACGGTGCTGCCGTGGGTACCGAGCAGCAGCAGCGCCGAGGCGTAGTTGGTCACCGGGTGCAGCCGGCCGTCGAGGAACACGTAGCGGGTGCCGGTCTCCTTCTCCACGACCACCGCGTTGTCCTGCCGCCACGCGCCGTTGCCGCCGGGCACGAGCATCCCGTACACCCCGAAGCCGGCCAGCGCCACGATGGCCAGCGCGATGCCGGCGAGCGAGGCGACGGCCGAGCGGCGAAACGGCGGCTGCTCCGGGTCGGTCTCGCCGGTCACCAGCGCCGAGGTGGCCCGCTGGACGAGGAACTGGTAGGCCTGCAGCTGATCCCGGTTGGACGCCACCGCCTCAGCCCCCGAGCCCGCGGACGTAGGCGAACAGGCCCAGGACCCAGCACACCACCGGCGCCGTGGCCACCATCATCAGCATCTCGGCGTACTCGGCGATGCGGCCCAGGTACGCGTTGGGGGCGCGGGTGCTGTACCCGACGCCGGCCAGGATCGCGACGACGGCCACCAGGAACAGCGGCGGCACCGCGGATGCCGGCAGCGCGGTCCGGTCGGCCATCAGCGGGCCGAGCACCAGGCCGGCGGCCGCGAACCCGCCGGCCAGCAGCAGCGGCACCCGCTGGCGCAGGATGGGGTACAGCCGCGCCCGCAGCAGCAGCCCGGCGGCGAGCACGGCGACCAGGACCACGGCGGCGCGGCCGGGCCGGTGCAGCAGCACCACCGTGCAGCACGCCACGGCCAGGCCCGATCCGCACAGCATCCCGGTGAGCCAGGCGTCGGCCCGCGCCACGGCGGCGTGCACCAGCGGCAGGGGCGGCTGCGGATCGTCACGGACCAGGTCCGCGGTGGAACGCGGCAGAACCGGCATCGGTACCCGGCCGAGCCGCAACGCCAGCGGCCCGAACGCGGTGGACAGGATCAGCAGCGCGCCGGCGACGACGGCCGCCGCCTCGTGCGGCCGGAACGGGCCGGCCGCGGCCAGCCACCCGCCGGCCACTCCGACGAGGCCGGTCGCGGCCGCGGCCGCCCACAGCGCCGGGGCGGCGGTCACCCCGAGCTGCGCCACCGCCGCCGTCAGCAGCAGCAGCGCGCCGGCGAGCAGCACCTGCCCCGCGGAGAGCGCGTCCTCGCCCGCGAGGAGCAGCCCGCCGCCGGCGGCCGCGAACGGCAGCGCGACCGCGGCCAGCACGACCCCCACGCCGGCGTCGCCCACCGCGCGGGTCAGCACGACCGCGGCGAGCAGCAGCAGCACCGCCGCGCCCAGGGCCCACAGCGCGGGGGCCGTCCACGGCGGCCCGGCCCGCAGCACCGCGACCAGGCCGAGCAGCAGCGCCGCGGCCCCGGCGGCCAGCCCGGCCCGGCGGGTGTGCCGCGGGCCCCACGCGCCGCCGGCGCGCCGCGAGCCGGTCGCGATCGCGTCGACCAGGTCGTCGTACTCCAGCTCGGGCCACTCGACCCGCCGGTGCGCCAGATGCAGGACCTCGCCGTCGAGGACCCGGTGCGCTCCAAGCGTCCGGTCGGGCTCGAACGCCGTCCCGTCGGCCCGGCGCAGCAGCCAGCCGCCGCCGGTGACGCCGTCGTCGGCGAGCCCCTCGCCGGCCCGGGCCAGCAGCCCCGGCAGGATCTCGGCGACCGCGGCGTGCTCCGGCAGGGCCATGTCGATACGCCGGTGCGGAGTCGCGACAGTGACCCGGACCAGACTGATAGCCTGCATGCCGGCCAGCCTCCACCGCGGCCGCCGGCGGCGGTGGGCCCCGGCAGGTTGCTGCCGCGCGGCGATGCGGGCCGCTCGGCGTACGTACCGTCGAGCACGTGCCGACACCAGCCGTGGAGCGGGAGCCTGAGCTTGTGAGCAGCGCGGTGAGCGGCGTCGTCATCGACCCGGATGCGCTCGCCACCGGCGCCGTCGCCACGGTCTACCCGGGGCGGCGGGCCGACACCGGCGCCGAGGTCGTGGTCAAGCTGTACGCCGAGCGGTTCGACCGCGACACTGCGGCCCGGCTCGACCGCGAGCGCCAGGCGTTGCGGACCGCTGGGCCGGTCCCCTCGATCCTGCCCGTCGACGGCGTGCTCGAGCACCCCGACGGCCGCTCCGGCGTGTGGATGGAGCGCTGCGCGGGGTCGCTGGCCGGCGGCGGGGCGCTGCCGCCATCCGAGGTGGTGCGACTGGGCCTGACCGTGGCGACCGCGCTGGCCGCGGCCCACGACGCCGGCGTGGTGCACGGCGGCGTGACGCCGGACAACCTGCTCTACCGCCGCCCCGGCGAGCTGGTCGTGGCCGACTTCGGCGTGGCCCTGCGCGAGCGGTTCCCCCGCGACGTGGCGCATGCGCTGGAGTACACCGCCCCGGAGACGCTGCGCGATGGCACCCGGACCGTGGCCACCGACCTGTACGGGCTCGGGGCCGTCCTGTACGCCGCGCTGACCGGCACGCCGCCGTTCGCGCGCCGCACCGGCCAGCCGCCGGGCGAGCGGGTGCTGCGGGTGCTGCAGGAGCCGGTGTCGGCCCCGGACGGGCCGGCCGAGCTGGTCGGCGTGATCCTGCGACTGCTGGCCAAGCACCCGGACGAACGGCCGGCCGGCGCGGCGGAGCTGGTGGCACTGTTCTCGCGCCTGTCGTTGGACGACCCCGACGACTTCGACTTCGACGACTTCGCCGCGGCCGCCGGCCCCGTCGCGCCGTTGGAAGCCGCGCCGTTGGAATCCGCGCCGTTGCAATCCGCGCCGTTGGAAGCCGCGCCGTTGGAATCCGCACCTTTGGAGGCGGTGCCATTGGAAGCCGCACCGGCCGGGCGCACGCAGGTTTACAGCACCGAGGCGAGCCGGCCGCCGGCGTCTCGGCGGCGGCGGTGGCCGGTCCTGCTCGCCGGCCTGGGCGCGGCCGCCCTGGGCCTCACGGCGGTGCCGATCGTCCTGGCGCAGCACGGCCCGAGGCCGCCCGCGGGCCCCCCGGCGGTGGTGGAGCGCTCGGCGCCGGCCGCCCCGTCCTCCGCCGACGCCCCGGCGGTGAACCTGCGGCTCGCCCCGCCGGTCGACCAGGGCGACCACGTCGAGCTGACCTGGCAGGCCGACGGCGACCTGGACTTCGCCGTCGTCGTGGCGGGCGAGCGGATCGACACGATGGTGCTCGTCGCCAACCGCCAGCGCACCATGCGAGTCCCGGTCGACCCCGCCCGCCGGTACTGCTTCCAGGTCCGCGCCACCGACGGCCGGCACATCTACACCACCGAGCCGCAGCCCATCCGCGGTGCGACGTGCAAGCTCTGAGACCGGAGGGGCCGTGCGGCTGACGACGCGCGGGCGTCCACGCTGGATGTACGCCGCGGCCGCCGCGGTGGTGCTCGCGGCGGGCGTCGTGGCGTACGCCTGGCTGAGCGGGCCGGAGCTGATCGCGCTCGGCCCGCCGCCGGGTCGCGTCACCATCGCCGGGCGGCTCACCCTCGAGCCCGCGAGCCCCGTCGCGGGCGGCACGGTCACGGCGCGCGCGAGCATCAGCGCCGACCGGGTGGTCACCCTGAGCCGGCTGACCGTGCGGGTCCGCGACGAGGCAGGCGCGCTGCGTGACTTCCCCGAGCAGCAGGACGTCAGGCTCGGCACCGCGCCGCGTGACATCGTGCTGCAGCGCCGGTTCGACGCGACCGGCACCTACACGTACTGGCTGACTTACGAGCTGGACGGCGACTGGGTCGACCTGCCGCCGTGGCAGCAGGTCACCGTCCGCTGACCGGCAAGGTCAGCTCGAAGATGGCGCCGCCCTCGTCGGCGTTGTAGACCGCCAGGCTGCCGCCGTGGGCCTGGGCCACCCAGCGCACGATCGACAGCCCGAGCCCGGACGACCCGCCGGTGCTGGAGAACCGGTCGAACGCCTCCTCGGCGAGCGCGGTGTCGATGCCGGGCCCGTGGTCGGCCACCGTGACCTTGCCGCCGGCCACGGTGATGTGCACGATCGCCTCCGCGCCCGGCTGGTGGCCGTAGCGCACCGCGTTGTCCAGCAGGTTGGCGATGGCCCGCTGCAGCAGGTCGGGGTCGGCGTTGACCTTGGTCGGCGCGGCGGTCACGGTGACCTGCGCGGCGCCGGTCGGGGTGTCCTCGACCACGCCGGCCACCATCTGGTCGAGCCACACCGGCTGGATGGCCAGGTGCTCCACGCCGGCCGCGAGCCGGGCCCGGGCCAGCAGCCCGTCGATGATCCCGCCCATCCGCACGGCCAAGCGGACCGTGCGCGGCAGCAGGTCGGCGCGCTGCTCCGGGTTCTCCAGTGCGGTCTCGGCCAGCGCCCGCAGCGCGGCGACCGGGGTCCGCAGGTCGTGTGCGGTCTCGGCGAGCAGGAGCTCCTGCTGCTGCAGCGCCGCCGCCGCGGGCCGGATCGCCCGCCCGGACAGCACGTGCGCGGCCACGCCGAGCCCGCCGACGAGCACGACGCAGCCGGCGATCACGCTGAGCATCAGCCGATCGTGCCGCCGCTGCTCCGGGCGCATGTCGGCGACGGCGACCACCGCCCCGACGGGCGCCCGGGCCCGGTTGAGCAGCGGCTCGACCCGCACGCGGACCAGCCCGCCGTCGGTGGCGCGCTGGTAGCCGGTGACCACGGTGCCGCCGCGGACGGCGACGGCGGCCAGCCCGCTGAGCACCGCGCTGTCCATCGGCACGCACGAGCGCGCCGACAGGTGCGCCTGGAACACGGCGGCGCCGCCCGGCATGATCGCGAACTGCGGGCAGGCGTCGTCGAGCACGTCGACGTTGACGAGGCTGAAGTCGATGGTCTCGTCGAGCACGACCAGGCGGCTCACCGCCGAGGTGACCCGGTAGAGGTCGGCGTCGGTCCGTGCGACGCTCGCCGCCGCGTCGTCCCGCAGCATCCACCAGGCGAAGGCCAGCAGCCCGACCGTGTTCGTGGCGGTGAACACCGCGGTCAGCACCCAGCGCAGGCGGCGCAGCCGGTCCGCCGACGACCCGCTCACGCGGATCCCAGCCGGTAGCCGCGCCCGCGCACGGTGTGAATGAGCTCCGGCTCGCGCAGCTTGCGCCGCAGCCGCTTGACCACCACGTCGACCAGGTTGGACTTCGGCCCGGCCAGCGGGTCGATCCGCGAGTCCCAGCAGTGCTCCATCAGCTCGGCCCGGTCCACCGCCTGCTCGGCCCGGGCCAGCAGGTGCTCCAGCACCGCGAACTCCCGGCTGGACAGGGTCAGCAGCACCCCGGCCCGGCGCACCTCCCGCCGCGCGCAGTCCATCGTCAGGTCCGCGTGGCGCAGCACCGGCGGCCGGCCGGTGGCGGAGCGGCGGCAGAGGTTGGCCACCCGCGCCGAGAGCTCGGCCACCGCGAACGGCTTGACGAGGTAGTCGTCGCCGCCGTGCTCGAAGCCGGCCACCCGGTCGGCCAGCGCGTCGCGCGCGGTGAGGAACAGCACCGGCACGCCCCAGCCCTGCTGCCGCCGGGCGTGGACGTAGCCGATCGCGTCGCCGTCGGGCAGCATCCGGTCGAAGATCAGGCAGTCGTAGTGCCGGTCGCGCAGGGCCCGGTCCGCGGTCGCGATGTCGCGGGCGACGTCGACCTGCAGGCCCTCGGCGCGCAGCTTCGCGGCCACCGCCACCCGCAGGTTCTCGTCGTCCTCGACGATCATCACCCGTGTCATCGAATCCTCATGTACCGCGGCAGATGGTGGACGCGTGCGAAACGTTCTGGGCAGTGCGCGCGGTACGCCGGCCGTGCCCCTGCACGCTAACGCGTCGGTGAGCTTAGACCACCCGATCAACGCGAACTGGCAGGAACCGGCCGACCTCGTGCCGGCCCGGGCCGCCGCGGACGGAGGACCGCTGTCATGACCAACCCGGAGATGGCGCCCGGCGGCCTCGAGGCCCTGCTCGCCTCGGCCGCCGGCGACGTGCTGATCATGAACTCCGGCGCGCCCGGCGGCCCGATCGGCGCGCTGAGCCGGATCGACCGCGACGGCCTGCGCCGCGGGGTGCGCTACCGGGCGCTGCTGCCGGACTCGGCCCGGCTGTCCCGCCGGGTCAGCACCCTGGCCCTGGCCGGGGCGGAGGTGCGCACCGTGGCCGAGGTTCCGGTGGACGCCGTCGTGATCGACGACCGGGCCGCGCTGCTGCCGGCGGACCGCCTCGCCCACGTCACCGTGTTCCGGCTGCCGACCGTGGTCACCGCCGTCGCCGAGCTGTTCGAGCGGATCTGGCCGGCGGCCGTGCCGCTCACCCCGCTGGACCTGCCCGACGAGGCCGGCGGCGGGGCGCCGACCCACCGGGAGCAGGCCCTGCTCGGGCTGCTGTGCGCGGGCAGCACCGACGAGTCGGCGGCGGCCCGGCTGGGCGTCTCGGTCCGCACCGTGCGGCGGATGGTGGCCGACATCATGAACCGGCTCGGCGCGCGCAGCCGATTCCAGGCCGGGGTCAAGGCGGCGGATCGGGGCTGGCTGCTCGACCCGGCGAGGTGACCTTGGGGCGTACCGTGCAGGCGTGCGGGTTCTGATCACCGAGGACGACGACAACCTGCGGGCGGCGCTGGAGGTGGCCCTGCGCGGCGCCGGTTTCGCGGTTGACGCCGCGGACGATCTGCCGGCCGCGGAGGAGGCGCTGTTCGTCAACGCGTACGACTGCGCGATCTTCGACCGCATGCTGCCGGCCGGTGACGCGCTGCGGTACGTGCATGGCCGGCGCCGGGAGGGCTGGCCGGTGCCGGTGCTGTTCCTGACCGCACGGGACAGCGCGGCCGACCGGATCGACGGCCTGCGCCTCGGCGGCGACGACTACCTGGTGAAGCCGTTCGCGATGGCCGAGCTGGTGGCCCGGGTCCGCAGCCTGTGCCGGCGTGGGCCGGTCGGTCCGCCGCAGGTGCTGCGCTGGGCGGACGTCGAGCTCGACGGCGGCCGGCACCGCGTCACCCGGGCCGGTGTGCTGCTGACGCTGACCCGCAAGGAGTTCCTGGTGCTCGAGCGGCTGATGACCGCCCGCGGGCAACCGGTGCCGCGCCATGTGCTCATCGCGCACGCCTGGGACGAGATGGCCGATCCGGCGTCGAACGTGCTCGACGTCGTCGTGGCCCAGCTGCGCCGCAAGCTCGGCGACCCGCCACTGATCCGCACCGTGCGCGGGACCGGCTACCTCGTCACGGGTTGACCAGGCCGAGCGGCAGGGTGGCGGCCACACCCCGGGCGTGGCGGCCGTCGAGCCGCTCGATGCCGGCGCCGCCCTCGCGGACCAGCCGGGCCAGCTCGGCCTCGGCCCGCTCCAGCGCGGCGCAGCTCGTCGCCGCGATCCGCAGCGTGGCGCTCCCGACCGGCATGCGCTCCCCGGGCACGGTCCCAACGGGCACGCTTCCGGAGCGCACGCTTCCCACGGGCTCGGTCCCGGCGGGCACGCTTCCCACGGGCACGCGTCCGACGGGCATGGTCCCGGCCGGCGCGCGGCGGGCTGTGACGGCGACGGTCACCGCGGCCTCGGGCGCCGCGGTGAGCAGCCGGCCCAGCAGTTGTGCGGCGGCCGCCGGGGGCAGCCGATCCCAGTCGCCGAGCCGGAACACGGCCTGCTCCACCGGCCCGGTGCGCCAGCCCCGCCAGTGTTCGCGGACGCTACCGCGCCCGGCGTTGACGTGGGCGAGGGCGGCGATGGTGCCCAGCGCCTCGTGCTCGGCCAGCGCCTTGGCCGCCAGCCCGTCGCGGCGCAGGCGGCGCTGCACCCGCCGCACGGTGTTGCCCAGCGCGCGGCTCAGCTCGGCGTCACGGTACCGCTCGGCCGTGCGCAGCGCCTGCACCGCGACCCAGATCCGCGGCGGCTGGGCGCGGTTGAGCCCGGCGTGGTGGATCACCTGCACGGCAAAGGCCTCCGGCCCCTCGCGCGCGGGCAGCAGCGCCGCGGCGGCGGGCATCGCGGCCGTCAGGTTCCGCCCGGCCGCCTGGAGGACGGCGGTCACGCCCTCGGCCCGGCTGAGCATGTGCACCGCATGATCGCCGTCCGCCACGGCGGTCACCTCCGGCGCGAGGCGACGCAGCAGCGCCCCGCCGGTCGCGCCGGCCCCCGGCAGATCCCAGGCGCGGTCGCGCAGGTGGTAGCGGACCGCGATGTGCAGCCACTCGTACCCCCACCGGTCCCGGTGGCGCACCGCGGTCAGGCCGAGCACGACGACGGCGGCGAGCGCGACCCCGACGACGGCGGGCCACCGCTCGTGCCAGGCCAACGCGACGGCGACCAGCACCAGGTACCAGCACACGACCTGCAGCACGGACACGCGGCCGAGCGGGGTGCCGGCCGAGCGACGGACCGGCCGGCGCGGCGGCGGGACCGGACCGGGCCGGGGCGGCCGGTCCACGACCGGCGGGGTCTCGGGAAGCAGCGCCGCGGTCCGATACGGTGCGGACCCGGCCCCGTCGCGCGCTTTGCGAAGCACAGCGGCGACGTTCGCGGCGACCGGGGCCGGCGCAACGCGCGACGCGGTGACGACGTCCGCGGCGACGGAGACCGGGGCAACGCGCAACTCGGCGTCGACGTCCTCCGCGCCCAACGCCGGCGCGCGCGGCGCCGGTTCGGAGGCGGGCGACGAGGCCGGCGACGAGGCCGGCGCGCCGGTCCGCTCGCCGGTTCCGGGCACATCGGCAGGCACACCGAAACTGGTCACCGCCCGAGCCTGCGCGCCGAACATGAGGTTTTGATGACATGGCCGCCACGCTCGCCATTTACACAATCCGAGGTCACGCGCGCATTCCCGGCACACCGGCCCTGCGCTGCGGTTTCGCGGCCGGGGCCGGGCGGTTAGAGTCCGCCCCGTGGAAACGGCAGAGTCGCAGGTTCCCGCGCGGCGCCGGCTCGGTCCGGCGGCGCGCACCCGTGTGAAGTTCACCGCCGTGCTCGCAGGCTGCGCCGCACTCATCGGCGTGGCCGCGGCCGGCAAGCTCTCGGCCTCCCCCGGTCTGCAGTTCGCCCAGGCCGGTCACTGGGTGTTCAACACCGCGTTGCGCTCGGCGTTCCACGTCGACGGCTCCACCGGCCAGGTCGACGCCGAGGTCAAGGTGCCCGGCGGCGGCGGTGAGCAGGACGGTCAGGTCGTGCAGGGCGAGGGCTCCGGCTACGTGGTCCAGCGCTCGGGCATCACGGTGTTCAGCAAGTCCACGCTGAGCGTCGAGGAGACCCGCACACCGCCGGCCACCGAACGCCCGGTCGTGCTCGAGGTCGGGGGCGGGCCCTACCTGGTGTACCGCAACGCGGGCCAGGTGGTCCGGCTCGGCGACCCCGCCGCGACGGTGTCCGCGGGCGGCCCGCTGTCCCGGCCCGCGGCGACCGGCGACGGCACCGTCTGGCTGCACCGCATCGACGCCGGTTCGCTGTGCGAGCTGACGCGGGCCGCGACCCGGCTGGCCTGCCCCGCGCAGCTGACCCCGGGCCACGCCGGCGCCCTGAGCGTCGCCGACGACCGCCCGGTGCTGCTCGACACCACGGCCGACACGCTGCGCACGGTCGGCGAGCAGGGCCTCGGCGAGGCGGTCCCGGCCGGCGTCGACCTGCCCGCGTCGGCCCAGGTCGCCAGCAACGCCGTGGCCGACCGGCTGGCCGTCGTCGACCCGGAGCACAACCAGCTGCTGCTGCTGGACACCGCCGGGCTGCGCAAGCGCCCCGCGGCCAAGCCGATCGTGGTGGACCTGCCCCACGACGGCCGGTTCGCCGAGCCGGTCACCGGCCCGAACGTCGTCGCCGTGATCGACCAGACCCGCAACCAGCTGCTGACCTTCGACGGCACCGGCGCGCCGAAGGGCAATGCCGCGATTCCCGGCCCGTCCGAAGGCGACGGCCAGCCGCCCGGGCTGAACCGGGGCGAGGACAACCGCATCTACGTCGACAGCCCCGGCGGCTCCCACGTGCTCGTCGTCAACGGCGAGAACGGCTCGATCACGAACGTGCCGATCGGCGACAAGACCAGCCCCGCGCCCACGGTGGCGGCCACGACCGCGGCGGGGGATTCGAGCGCGCCGGCCGTCGCCGACACCCCGGGCGCGGCCGACAACCGGACCACAGGCGGCCCGGCCAAGCCCGGCCCGGCGACGCAGCCGGCCGTCACCGCGGTCCAGGCGGCCGCGCCGGCGGTCAGCGTGAGCGGCTCCGGCACGGTCACCGTGTCGTGGAACCGGCCCGATCTGCGCGGCGGCACGCTCGTGCACTACCTGGTGAGTGCGCCGGGCCAGGCCGATCGTCAGGTCTCCGGCCTGAGCACGCAGTACTCCGGCGTCTCCGGCACGGTCACGGTGCGCGCGGTGACGCGGTTCGGCTCGTCCACCATCGTGGGCCGGCCCGGCTCGGCGACGATCCCGGCGCCGCCCGCGCCCACGGTGAAGATCAACCGCGTGCGCAGCGTGCCGACGCTCAACCTGGTGGTGACCGTCAGCGCCGACGGCAAGGGCGCGCCGGCGACCTGCAAGGCGAGCGTCGGCGGAGCGTCCGCCTCGGCGTCCTGCAGCGGTACGACGGACGTCACGATCCCGAACGTCTCGTACTTCGGGGCCATCACGGTCACGGTGACGATCACCAGCGCCGGCGGCAGCCGCACGGACACCTGGACGGGCGTGCCGCAGGTCGGCTGAGGTGGCCGCCATTATGTAGTATTCGCTACAGAAGTGCGGGAAGGTGGAACGTCGTGACCCCAACGCCAGGTGCGGCCTACCGGCTCATCGCCGACAACGTGCAGCAAGTCGTGCACGGCAAGCCGGAAATCGTCCGGCTGGCCGTGGCCGCCCTGTTCGCCGAGGGACACCTGCTCATCGAGGACGTGCCCGGCGTCGGAAAGACCACTCTGGCGCGGTGCATCGCGGCCAGCGTCGGCGGCCGGTGGACCCGCATCCAGTTCACCCCCGACCTGCTGCCCGGCGACATCACCGGCGTCATCGTGTACCACCAGAGCAGTGAGCAGTTCCGCTTCCACCCCGGCGGCATCTTCGCCAACGTCGTGCTCGCCGACGAGATCAACCGGGGCACGCCCAAGACCCAGGCCGCCCTGCTGGAGGTCATGGCCGAGCGGCGGGTGACCGTCGACTCGGTCGGCCACGAGGTGCCCCGCCCGTTCCTCGTCGTGGCCACCCAGAACCCGATCGAGCTGGAGGGCACCTACCGGCTGCCCGAGGCACAGCTGGACCGCTTCCTGATGCGGCTCTCGGTCGGCTACCCCGACCACGACGCCGAGGCGCGGATCGTGCTGGAGGACTGCGCCGGGGTCGGCCCGGACGACCTCGGACCGGTGCTCGCCATCGACGACGTGCGGCAGGTCATCGCCGCGGTACGCCGGTCGCGGGTGGCCCCCGAGATCGCCTCCTACGCGGTCCGGCTGGCCGCGGCGAGCCGGGAGCACCCGGCCGTGCGCTACGGCGCCAGCCCGCGCGGCAGCATCGCGCTCGTCCGGGCGGCGCAGGCCCTCGCGGCCACCCACGACCGCGACTACGTGGTCCCGGACGACGTGAAGGACGTGGCCCACCCGGTGCTCGGCCACCGCCTCGTGCTCACCGCGGAGGCGGAGCTCAACCGGCAGCAGGCCGGCCGGGTGGTGGACGAGCTGCTGGCCGACACCGCCGTGCCCACGGCCGCGGCCGCGGCCTAGCCGTGCGGCTCACCCGCCGCGGCGCCGCCGTGCTCGCCGGAGCCGCCGGCTGCTACGCCCTCGGCGTGCTGGCCGGGTACGCCTACTTCCGCGTCCTCGGCGGCGCCGCGGCCGGGTGCCTCGCGGTCGCCGCGGTCACCGCGACGCTGCGGCCCCGGCTCGAGATCAGCCGGACCGTGTACCCCGACCGGATCGAGCGCGGCCGGCCTGCCCTGGCAACGCTGCACGTGCGCAACCCGACCGCGCACCGCCGCGCCGGGCTCGCCGCGGCCGACCGGATCGCGGCCGCGGTGCACCAGATCCACGTGCGCCCGCTCCCGGCCGGCGCGGAGGCCACCTACCACTACGAGCTGCCCACCGCGGTGCGCGGACGGCTGCCGGTCGGCCCGCTGGCCCTGCGGCGCTTCGACCAGTTCGGCCTGGTGCGCGCCGAAAGACCCGTCGGCGGTACCGCGACACTGTGGGTCCACCCCCGCCGCCACCCGGCGCGCCCGGCCCGCGTCGGCCATCCCCGCCACCACCACGACGGCCCGATCACCGATCCCCCGCTGCACGGCTCGGCCGACATGCGCGCGGTCCGCGAGTACGCGCTGGGCGACGAGATCCGGCACCTGCACTGGAAGGCGACCGCCCGCACCGGCCGGCTCATGGTGCGCGACTACGCCGACCCGGCCCGCACGAGCTGCACCGTGGTGCTCGACACGAGACCGGCCGCGCTCAGCCCCGCCGCGTTCGAGGAGGCCGTCGAGGTGGCGGCGTCGCTGCTGTACGCCTCCGCCGCCGCCGGGCAGCAGTGCCGCCTCGTCACGCCGAGCGGCACCGACACTCCGGTCGACAGCGGCCTGCGGGTGGCCCGGGCGCTGCTCGACGAGCTGAGCCTGGTCGGGCAGGACGCGGCGGGCGACGCGCCCCTGGTGCCCCTGGCCACGACCCGGCCCGGCGGTGCGCTGATCGTGGTCACCGGGCCGGGCGCCGACCTTGGCGCGGCCCGCCGCTGGGCGCCCGACACCGTGATCCGGCTCGGTGCCGCAGAACCGGCGATCGGCCCGGGCACGGTCGCCGCGGTGGACGCGGCCGGGGCTATGAGCGCGTGGAACGCGTCGCAGGCTGGCCACCGATGAGCCGACCCCGCGACGAGCTCGATCGGCTCGCGCTGGTCGGGCTGCTCGGCTCGACGGCGGTCGCCGGGCTGTTGTTCGCGCCGGTGTTCGGGGTGTGGTCGCTGCTGCCGCCGGTGTTCGTGGTCGTCCTGGCCGGCTACGGGGCCGCCGAGCTGGGCGCCTACCGGCCGGCCCTGGCGTCGTGGCGGCCGCTGCTCGTACCGCTCGCCGCGCTCCTCGGCCTCGTCGAGCTGGTGCTGTTCAACACCACCGCCGCAGGCCTGCCCACCGCGGCGTCGCTCCGCGCGCTCCAGCGCGGGTTCGCCGACGGCTGGCTGCTCACCCTGCAGTCCACCCTGCCGGCCCGCCCGGACCCCGAGCAGCTGCTGTTCGTCCCGCTGGCCGTGCTGCTCGCGACCGTGCTCGGTCTCGAGCTGCTGTTGCGGATGCGCCGGCCGGTCGCGGCGCTGCTGCCGGGCCTGGCGGTGGCCGGGCTGGCCCAGGCGTACCAGGCCCTGACCGTCGGCCCCGCGCTGCTGGCGGCCGCGGGCTACCTGGCCTTCGCCGGCCTGCTGCTGCGCTCCGGCATCGCCCGTCCATCCCTTGTGGACATCGGCCGGGCCGGGGCGGCCGTTTTCGCGGTCGCGGCCGTCGCCGTGGTCGCCGGCGGCACCGACCCGGCCGGCCGGGCGCCGCTGCGGCTGCAGAACGCTCATTCGGTACCGCTGCAGAATAGTAGGGTCGCCAATCCGCTGCAGGACATCGCCCAGCGCCTGGCCGACCCGGGCCGGGAGGTCTTCCGTTACCGCAGCGACCGGCCAGCCGACCGGTGGAGCCTGGTCGTGCTCGACGAGTTCGACGGCGCCAACTGGTCCACCGACGCACGGCTGTACCGCCTGGGCGCCCGCCGTCCGGGCCCGCCCGGCGGCACCACCCGCTCGGCCGACGTCCACGTCCGGGAGCTGGCCGGGCCCTGGCTGCCGAGCCAGCCGATCCCGCTGGCGGTCGACGGGCTCGAGCCGCTCCTGGACCCGTCGGCCGGCACGCTCCTGCTCGACCGGCCGGCGCCCGCCGCGACGACCCGGCAGTACCGCCTGACCTGGTCCGAACCCACGCCGAACGCGGCCGCGCTCGGCGTGGGCGTGCTCGACGGCACCGCGCCGGGCGGGCTGGGCGGCCTCGGCACCGTGCCGGCCGACATCGAGCGCGTGGCCGGCGACGCGCTGCGCGACGCCCGCCCGACGTTCCAGTCGGCGCTGCGCCTCGAGCGGTACCTGGCCGAGCACTACCAGGTCGCGACCGGCGCCGGCCTGCCGACCGGGGACGGCTGGCCGCAGCTGCGGCGATTCCTGACCGAGACCAGGCGCGGGACGAGCGAGCAGTTCGCCGCCGCGTACGTCGTGCTGGCCCGCCTGAACGGCATCCCGGCCCGGCTGGTCGTCGGCTTCCGCGGCTCGGCCGAGACCGACGGCGACGCGCACGTCGTGCGCAACCGGGACGTCCTGGCCTGGCCGGAGGTCCCGGTGGCCGGGGTCGGCTGGGTGCCGCTGGACCCGACCGCGGCCGGGACCCGCGCCACGTCGGCCGGCGCCGTGTCGTCGGGCCTGGCCCAGGCGGCCGCCCAGGCGCGGGCCGAGCTGCCGCCCGAGGCGCAGTCGCCGCGCGAGCCGGAGCCCGGCCGCAGGACGCCGTCGCGAACGCCGGCCGAGACGGGCCTGGCGCTGCTGCGCGCCGCCGGCTGGACCGTGCTGGCGTTGGCCGCGCTGCTGCTCGCCGGCCTGTGCGCGGTGGCGCCGGCGAAGGCCCTGCGCGCGGCCCGGCGCCGGCGGCGGACCGGGGCGAGCGGCGTGACCGGCGCGTGGGCCGAGGCGCGGGACCGGCTGCGGGCACACGGGGTGGCGTACCGGATCGGGATGACCCCGCGGGACCTGGCCGCGGCGGCCGCCCCGCTGGCGGGCGAGCCGACCGCGCTGGCGATCGCCCGGCTGGGCGTGCGGCTGGACACCGCACAGTGGTCGGGCGCGCCGGTGACCGCGGAGGACGTCCGTCGGGCCTGGGACGAGGTGGGCGCGGTCCGCCGGGGCCTGGCCGGCCGGCCGTTCACGGCCCGGCTGCGCGCCGCGGTCGACCCCCGCCCGCTACGGTCGCCGCATTCGGAACACAGCGACCGTCCGACGCGCCTAACTGTGCCAGCGCGGTGAGAACCGAGGAGGTAATACGGCTCTTCGACGACGACGTGGCCCGGCAGCTGCGCGTCCAGCGCCTCCACCAGCGTCGTCAATCCGCTGGGCGATCATAGCCTTCGCCCGGCGCCACGGGGTGTGTGGCGCCGGGCGAGGTACGCCGCGGATCAGCGGCCGTCGTTCGCGGCGGCCGGGTCGCGGCGGGATCGGCCGCGCAGCTTCGCCGGCACGCCGTCGGCCGCGATCGCCGGCCGCCGCCCGTTCGCGGGGCGCCCACCGGGGTTCACGCCCGGCCGCGACCCCGGTCGCAGCGTGCCCCCGGCCGCCTGCTGGCCCGCCATCGCCGGCGTCACCGGCGGCAGCATCCCGGCGGCGGAAGCGGACCCGGCGCCCGGCGCGACAACGCCCGGGCGGGCCTCGGCGGCCAGGGTCGGCGCCCACCGGCCGGCCACCGGGTTCGCCACCGTCCGAGGGCCGCCCGGGCCGGACGCGCCGCCCCACCCGCCCAGGCCGCCGAGCCCGGCGAGTCCCGGCCAGCCCGGCGCGCCGCCCGTGGTCGCCGACGTGCCGAGCGAGGGCAGGGCGGCGGCGGTGGGCAGCGTCGTGTCGTGGGCCCCGGCCAGCGACAGCCCGCCGGCGAAGTCCAGGCCCTGCTGCACCACCCCGACGCTGGCGTCGGCCAGCCCGACCCCGGCGTCGAGCGCGTCGATGATGTCCTCCGGGCTGTTGCCCTCCGCCGTGGTGGTGACGCCCTGCACGGCGGCGGCGTTGCCGAGCCCGGACACCAGGTCGGCCGGGAGCTGCCCGACGCTCGCGGCGAGCTGGAACATGGCCCGGGTCTGCGTCGCCCCGAGCGCGGTCACCGCGGCCACCGCCTCGCCCACGCACTCCGCCGCGACCAGCCAGGTCAGCGGGTTGCCGATCGCCGCCAGGTACCTCGGGTAGATCTCGCCCACGACGGCGGCGTGCGTGGCCCGGATCGCGTTCGCCACGTCGGTCAGCGCCAGCGGCACCTGGGCCGCGTCGAGCCGCTCGCCCCACCCGGTCGCGCTGGCCAGCGTCTGCCCCACCTTCGCCGTGTGCTCCTGCCCGGCGGCGTCGGTCCAGCCGGGCGAGAGCTTGCCCTGCCGATCGTGCAACTGCTGCACGGTCGGCCAGATCCAGCCGCTCGCGTCCGTGAAGGCCTTCGCCGCCGCCTCGGCCCACTCGGCCCGCGGCAGCTCCGCGTTCATGGCCGCGACAATCACTTCCATCGACATATACCGCTCCCTCAGGTTGTGGTCGGATGCACGAGCGACTCCGCCTTCTGCGCGACCCCGATCGCCTTGCCGACCACCGTGACGGCCTTGGTGGCCACCTTGAGGGCGCTCGCCACGTCGTGCGCCGTGACGGTGGTGACCTTGACGGCGCTGGTCGCGTCGGCGGCGGTGTAGTCCACGGCCGCGGTCTTGACCGCCGCCGCGTCGGCGACCATCCACTCAGTGGTCTTGGCCATGAAGGCCGCGAACGCCCCGCCGACGGCCTGGCCCACGGCGGCCAGCGCGATCCCGGTGGGCAGCCCGGCCACCGCCGGCGGCGCACCCGCGACCGCCAGCAGCGAGGCCGGCAGCTCCGTCGGGGTGAACCCGCTGTAGCCCTCCTGCAGCGCCGGCACGCCGTTCACTTCCGATCCGATCATGTCTCACTCCTCGATGTCCGGTTCACCAGCCACAGCTCCTCGTCGAGCACCTCGTGGTCCGCGCCGCCGGGATCGGGCCGACGGGGCGACGGGGACCCCGGCCGCGCACTCTCGGGCTTGACGCGGCCGGTGAGCGCCACCCCGGGCATGGCGCCGGCCTTGCGCCCGCGCGGCCGGGACGCGCCGGTCGGCTCGGCGTCGCCCGGCCGGACCCCGCCGCCGGACTTGGCCCCGCCCGCGGCGGACGGCGGGTACATCATCGGCGGCACCGCCGACGCCGAGCCCGCGCCCGCCGCCGCCGTCGTGGCCGTCGTGGCGGCGACCGGCAGGGATCCGTCGTACAACCCGGCGGCCGCCGGGTTCCCGACCGGTGCGAGCGCCGTCCCGCCGCCACCGAAGCCACCACCGAGGCCACCGCCGCCGATGCCGGCGCCGCCCCCGGCCAGGCTCGGATATCCCCCCACGTCCGCGCCGGCGGCCGAGGTCAGGCCGGTCGGGCTCAGCGCGGCGAGGTCCCCCGGGGCCACGGCATCGACCCCGGTGGACCCGCCCGGCGACGAGTCACTCGACCCGCCGACCGAGTCGGATGAGGCCGACGACGAGTCCGCGGGCGCCTGGCCCGGGTCGGTCTGACCCGGGTCGCCCGCCTCGAGGTCGCCGAGGTCGCCGGCGGCCGGGGCGCCGGGATCGCCGGATTCCGCGCCCGCGCCGCCCGCACCGGCCGGGCCCGCGCCGCCCGCACCGGATGTCACGCCCGGCCCGCCGGGGGATGCTCCGCCCACCGGCCCGGGCCACGGATCGCCGTGGGCGTCGTTCATCGCCGTGAGGGCGGTGGCGTACAGGCCGTCGAGGCTCGCGATCTTCGCCTGCATGTCCGTGAAGGCCTTGCGGTTGAACTCCTCCCGGTCCGACCGGTGCTGCGGCAGCTGCGCCGTGTAGTCCCGCCACAGGGCGTCCACCTCGGGGAAGACGCGGTCGAGACCGTTGGCCAGGTCGTTGATCGCGGTGCTGACCTTGGAGAGCCGGATCCTGCCTCCGTAGCCGTAGTTGCCGCCGTAGTACGCCGACCAGGTCTGCAGCGAGCCGACGCAGGGACGCAACTTGTCCAGGAAGGCGTTGCCCGCGTCGTCCGGCCAGTCGCGGATGAGGTCCAGCTCCCCGGTGGCGATCGCGTCGCACATCTGGGCCAGGTAGCTCTGCGCCTGGTCCCACATCTGCACCGCGTTGCGCAGGTGTGCCACGCGCACGCCGTGCTCGGCGGCGAATCTCTGGTACAGGCCCTCGACATCTTCCATCGGTGGCTACTGCTGCGGCGTTATCGCGAGCGCGTTCAGGATCTGTTTGCGCGCCTCCGCGTCGGCGTCGACGTAGGCGGCCAGGGACGCCCGGGCGAACGAGGCGATCGCGGCGAACCCCTGCTCCACCTGCTTGACGTACTCCTGCAGGTCGGCCGTGATCCGCTGGTCGGCGGCGGTGAGCTCCGGATGCGAGTCCGGCTCGGGCCCCGCGGGGGCGGGACGGTCGACCACCTCCGTCGGCGGCGCGCCGGCGTTCTCCATGCGCTCCGCGTAGCGCAGCACGCCCGCGGTGATGAGGTCGATTCGGTCGCTCATGTGTCCTCCGGCCGGGGTTGGAGTTGGCGGGGCGGGAGCCAGGCGATCTGGACCAGACCCTTCTGGCCGCGGCGGTCGACCAGCCAGCCGCGCCCGGGCGGGAGCACCTGCGCCCGCAGGCCGCCGAGCAGCGGGCCCTCGTCCCGGTCGCCGGACATCATGAGGCCTGGCGAGCCGACCTCCCGCACCCGCCCGAGGAACGGCTCGAGCAGGCCCCGCCCGGCGCCGCCGGTGCGGCGGGCCAGCACGACGTGCAGCCCGATGTCGCCGCCCTGCGCGAGCAGCGGCAGCAGCGACATCAGCGGATGGTCCTTGTGGGTGGCCACGAGGTCGTAGTCGTCGACCAGCACGAAGATCTCGGGCCCGCGCCACCAGCTCCGCTCCCGCAGCTGCTCGGGGGTGACGTCGGGGCCGGGCAGCCGCTGCCGCAGCCCGCCGGCGACCTCGGCGAGCAGGCCGCCGCTGTGCTCGTCGTTGGTGCCGTAGCCGAGCAGGTACTCCTCGCCGACCTCGCCGAGCAGCCCGCGGCGGTGGTCGATCAGGACGATCCGGGCCTCCGTGGGCCGGTACCGCTCCTCGATCCGCCGGGCCACCGCCCGCAGGAACGACGTCTTGCCGGACTCGGTGTCGGCCAGCAGGAAGAAGTGTGGGTCGGCCGCGAAGTCCAGCCGCATCGGGGACAGGTCGCGCTCGTGGATGCCGATCGCGAAGTCGCCGGTGGGCAGGTCCTCGTACGGCAGCCGTCCGGGCAACAGCCGGACCGACGGCGCGCGCTCGCCCGGCCACGCCGCCCGGACCGCCTCGACGAGCGCGTCGACGCCCTCGGCGAGGTCCTCGGCGGCCGGTACCCCGTCGATGCGGGGCAGCGCCACGAGCATCTGGTGGCCGCTCATCGAGATCCCCCGCCCCGGGGCGTCGGCGGGCACCCGCATCGCGGCGCGGCGGTCGACCATCGAGTCCATCGGGTCGCCGATCTTCAGCTCCAGCCGGCTCGCGAACAGATCCCGGATGTTCATCCGCAGGTCGAACGAGCGGGCGCAGCTGGCGACCACGTGCGCGCCGTAGGACAGGCCCCGGGCGGCGATGTCGGTGACCATGTCCTCCAGGTCGGGGAAGTCCGTGCGCAGCGTCGTCCAGCCGTCGACCACGAGGAACACGTCGCCGTGCGGGTCCTCGGGGAACCGGCCGTGCGCGCGCAGCCTCCGATAGGTACCGATGCCATCGATCTTTTGCTCTGCAAACATGCGTTCCCGCTGGGCGATCAGGGCGGACACCTCGGCCACGGTCCGCCGGACCGTCCCGGCGTCCAGCCGGCCGGCCACCCCGGCCACGTGCGGCAGGCCGGCGATGGACGCCAGCGTGCCGCCGCCGAAGTCCAGGCAGTAGAACTGCACCTCGCGGGGCGTGTGCGTGAGGGCCAGCGCGGCGATCAGGGTGCGCAGCGTCGTGCTCTTACCGGTCTGCGGTGCGCCGAGCACCACCACGTGCCCGGCCGCGCCCGACAGGTCGAGCGTCAGCGGGAGCCGCTGCTGCTCGAAGGGCCGGTCGACGATGCCGAGCACGGGCTGCAGCGCCCCGCCCGAGGCGGCCGAGCCGGCGAGCAGACCGTCAAGGGTCGGGGAGTCGGCCAGCGGCGGCAGCCAGACCTGGTGGGCCGGGGTACCGCGGCCCACCAGCCGGTCGACGAGGATGTCCAGCAGGGTCTCGCCGATGATGGCGTCCTCGTCCGGCTCCGGCGGCTGGGGCGACGGCTCCGCGGCCCGCAGCGCCGTGGTGTAGTCGTGCATCACCAGGCTCCGCCCCGTCCCGGAGGTGGTGCGGCCGTCGGCGCGGCGGTGGTACGCCCCGGAGACGTACGCGGACCGGAACCGGTCCATCGGATCGGTGCCCACCTTCAGGAACCCGTGCCCGGGTGCCCGGGGCAGGTGGAACGCCTCGGTCACGCCGAACACCGCGCGGCTCTCCATCTCCGAGAACGTCCGCAGCCCGATCCGGTAGGACAGGTGGCCCTCCAGCCCGCGCAGCCGGCCCTCGTCGAGCCGCTGCGAGGCCAGCAGCAGGTGCACCCCGAGGGAGCGCCCGAGCCGGCCGATCTGCACGAAGATGTCGATGAAGTCGGGCCGTGCGGAGAGCAGTTCGGAGAACTCGTCACAGATCACGAGCAGCGTCGGTACCTCGGGAAGCGGCGCGCCCGCCAGCCGCGCCTTCTCGTAGTCACGCAGGGACGAGAAGTGCCCGGCCGCGCGCAGCAGCTCCTGGCGGCGGATGAGCTCGCCGTTGATCGCGTCGGTCATCCGGTCGACCAGGTGCAGCTCCTCGGCCAGGTTGGTGATCACGACGCTGGTGTGCGGCAGCGCGTCGAGCCGGGTGAACGTCGCCCCGCCCTTGAAGTCGACGAGGGCGAAGTTCAGCGACTCCGGCGGGTGGGTGATGGCCAGCGCGAGGACGAGCGTGCGCAGCAGCTCGGACTTGCCCGAGCCGGTCGCGCCGATCAGCAGGCCGTGCGGGCCCATGCCGTCCTGCGCCGACTCCTTGAGGTCGAGCTCGATCGGGGCGCCGTCGGGCCGGATGCCGAACTTGACCCGCAGCCGGTCCCGGTTGGGCCGCGCCACCCACGTCGCGGCCGGGTCGAACTCGTACGGGTCGCCCAGCTCCAGCAGCTCGGCCAGGCCCAGCTCGGCGTTCATCGGCGCCTCGTCGCGCGGGCCGGCGGTCAGCCGCAGCGGCGCCAGCTGCCGGGCCAGCCCCTCGGCGGCGACCGGGCCGAGGGCGTCGGCCCGGCCGAGCTCCGCCTCGCCGTCGACGGTCTCGCTGACCAGGGCGCCGTCCGGGTCCACGCGCAGCACCACCGTGGTGCGGTCCAGCGCCCGCGGCGGGGTGGTGCTCAGGTCCACAATGGTCACGCCCTCGACGCCGCCGCCGGTCATCAGGTGGTCGGAGCCGGCGACGCCGCCGCCGTCGAGCACCACCACCAGGTGCGGGCCGGCCAGCGCCGCCTCGGAGTCGGGATCGAACCGCGGCCGCTTCGCCAGCTCCTTGTCCAGCAAGGACTCCAGCGCCGGGATCGTCGGCGCCACCAGCCGCACCGGGCCGAGCGCGTCGGTGAGCAGCGGGTGCAGCACGTGCGGCAGCCACTTCACCCACTCCCACTCGCCGCGGCGCTCGTCGGCGGCGCAGACCGCGATGCGCAGGTCGTCCGGCGCCTGCAGGGTGGCCAGCTGGGCCAGCAGGGCGCGGACCAGGCCGAGCGCCCGGCCGCGGTCGCCGCGCACGTGGACGCGGCTGAACCCGTCGACCGCCATCGCGATCGGCAGCCCGTCGACGGTGTCGTAGGTGGTGATGAACCGGCGCAGGGCGAGCGCGGACAGCGGCTCGAGCTCCTCCAGCGGCTTGGTGTCGGGCGCGATAAGCGTGGTGGCCGGGCCCTGCGCGCCGCGGGCGATCCGGGCCAGCCCGAAGTCCGGGTCGTGCTTGCGCCGCTCCCACAGCCGATGGCTCGCCGCCAGCGACCACAGGGCGGCCGGGTCCGGGTGCAGGTACTCCATCGCCTCCCGCTGGCGGCGCACCGTGCGCCGCAGCCGCAGCCGGTGCTGGGCCAGGTGCCGCAGGTACTTGCGCCGGGCGTAGCCCATCTCCCGCCGGCTCGGACCGCCGCCCTGCAACAGCCCCATGCCGATCATGGCGAGCATGCCGACGCCCATCAGGCCGTACGTCACGTACCGCAGCGAGCCGCCGCCCGTCCCGGTGTACATCAGCATCATCGACCCGCTCATGGCGGCCATCGGCAGCACCATGAGCAGCTGCGTCCACTGCCGCCCGGACGGCGGCGGGATCTCCGGCGGGGCGTGGAGGATCAGCTCGCCGACCGGCATCTCCGGCGCCGGCCGGCGGGCCGGTCTCTTCACCACGACTGTCGCCACGTCGGTGATCGTGCGGCACCGGCGGCGGCGGTTGGGCCCGGTGGCAGGAAAGTGCCGTCCGCCCCGGCGCCCCCGCCCGCGCGCCATACCGTCGGTGGACCGGATGTCCGACGATTTCGGGAGGGTGGATGTCGGATCAGCTAAGGGCCGATCTCGCGGCCGTACTGCACCTGGCGAGCTTCACCGACAACAACGCGGAGGAGCACAGCGCGATCAGCACGACCTACAGCCGGCAGAGCCTGGAGATGGCCCAGACCGGCCTGGGCGGAACCGCCCAGCCCGCGGCCTTCGACCTGGGCAACACTCGCGACTCCTCCTCCACCCGCGTCGTGAGCTGGGTGAAGCAGCTCAGCGAGACCAGCGCCGCGGCCGCGCCGCACTACGCCGACGGCGACGCCGACGCCCGGGCCCGGCTCGGCAACAACAACTACGGCACCACGGGCGTCATCAACCCGATCTGAAAGGGTCAGCAATGGGAACCGAAGACGTGAAGATCGTGTTCAGCCCGATGGCGCAGCTGCAGTCCGGCGCGCACCAGACCGCCGGGCAGCTGGAGGGCCACGCCGACGACCTGCTGCACCGGATGCGGGCGACGGTCGGCAACGGCTGGGACGACGACGCGGCCAACGCGCAGCTCGAGCAGTACCAGCTGGTACGCAAGAACACCGGCTACCACATCGCCGCGCTCAACGCCGAGGGCGCGGCCTACGGCGAGGTACTGGACATCGGCCAGCAGACGCTGAGCCGGGTCATGCGGCTGGTCTCCGGCATGTGAACCACCGCACGGATGCCCGGTGTGCAGGCCGCACACCGGGCATCCGCTCGTTCACCGCTCGCTCAGCAGGAAGATCTGCTCAGGCGGGTCCGCCGGGGCCGGCTCGGCCGGCACCGCGGGGGTCCAGCCCGCCCGCCAGCGGCGCCGCCGGCCGCGCGGCAGGATCGCCGCCACCAGCGCGATCGCGCCGGCCGCGGCCAGTGCCAGCCATGTCGCCGTCGACGCCGTGCCCCGCGCCCAGGCGGCCCGCTCCAGCCGCGCCCGGTCCGGCGGCGACGGCACGAGCGCTGGCCGCGCCGCGGGCTGGTCGGGGTCGAGCCCGTCGGTCACCGCGCGGTACGGGTCGACCAGGCCGGCCCCGTAGGCGTCGCTGTCCAGGCCGCCGCGGGCGGGGCTGGCCGTGGCCGTCAGCCGCCGCGCGACCTCGGCCGCGGTGAGCCCGGGCCAGGCCGCCCGCACGAGCGCCGCCGTGCCGGCCACGAAGGCCGCGGCGAAGCTGGTGCCGTCGACGTAGGCGTGCCCGTCGACCCGCGTGGCGGCCAGCACCTTGGCGCCGGGCGCGACGAGGTCCACGTACGGGCCGATCTGCGAGCCGGGTAGCGGGGCGCCGTCGGCGTCCACCGCGCCGACGCCGAGGACGCCGTCGTAGGCGGCCGGGTACGACGGCAGCTCGGTGGACCCGTCCGGCTGGGCGTTGCCGGCCGCGGCCACCACCAGGGCGTCGCGGGCCACCGCGTAGGCGACCGCGCCGCGGATGGCCGGGAAGTCGTCGAAGCCGGCCAGCGACAGGTTGATCACCTTCGCGCCCTGGTCGGCGGCGTAGCGGATGCCGTTGGCGACCACCTGCGGATCGATCCGCAGCGACTGGCCCTGCTCGCTGATGTCCCGGTCGGTGATCCGCACGGGCAGGATCCGGGCGTCCGGGGCCACGCCGTGGAAGCCGATGCCGGGCACCGGGTCGGCGGCGATGATGCCGGCGATGCCGGTGCCGTGCGACACGCAGTCGTAGGAGCCCGGCAGGGTACCGGCGAAGTAGAAGTCCCGGCCGCGCAGCACCTTGCCCGCCCGGCGCAGCTGCGGATGGTCGGCGTCGACGCCGGAGTCGACGACCGCGACCAGCACGCCGCCGCCCCGGCTGCGCGGCCAGGCCCGCTCCGGGTCGAGGACCTGCTGGGCCCAGGGCTGGGCCCGGATCTGCCCGTGGGCCGGCTCCGGGTTCTGGCAGGCGCCGGCCGGCGGAACCGCGTCCGCCGGCCGTCCGCCGCCGCCGCCGACCAGCACAACCCCGACGGCGACCAGCACGGCGGCGACCGCACGCATCCGCCGCCGGCTCATCGGGTCAGGTCGAGCAGCGTCTGCCGGTAGGCCTCGCGCTGCGCCGTGAGCCCCTCGCGGCCGAACCGCGCCGGATCGGCATCGTAGACGGCACGGCCCGCCGCGGAGGTGAACTCGTCCGCCGGCACCGCGTCGGCGGACGGCGGCAGGAACTTCAGCACCTCCTCCAGCGTGGCCACCGCGTCGGCCGCGGCGTCGGCGGCGTCGGCCCGGCGCAGCGCCGAGGCGTCGGGCGGGACGACCGCGTACTGCGCCGCCCGTTCGGCCAGCGCGAAGAACTCGCCCGGGTCGATGATCCGGGACGGCTCCGGGCCGCCGAACGCCGGTGGCGGCACGAGGTCCGGCCCGAGCGTGAACGCGAAGCGGCGCTCGGCCCCGCACGACGGGCAGTCGCCCTCGTAGACGGACACCGGCCCGTCGTCGCCGGTACCGAAATCGTGGCGGCTCCAGGGAAAGTCGTCCTCGCCGCACTCCGCACACGGGTGCAGGGCCATGAACAGGTGACACTCGGAGATCGAACGCGCGACAAGCACAGCCCTCATGCTGCGCCCGGACGGCGTTACGCAGCTGCGGGACGGCAGCATCCTGCCAGCGTTCCCGCGTCCGGCGGCGGTGCCGTTCCAGTAAGGTCGGCCCTCATGAGCTCGCTCGTGCTGCCGCTCGGCCGGATGATCGGCACCTTCTCCGACGGTGCCGACGACCCCGGCCACCACCACGAAATCCAGCTCGGCGGCGGGATCCACGAGTTGTCGGACGCCGAGCTCGCCGGGTGGGCGTTCGCGCACGAACTGCTGGCCAGAAGCGCGCTGGAGGACCGCCTGGACCACCTCGGGGCCGGGCCCGCCGCGCCGATCGTCGGCGGGCTGCTCGCCCGCGGGCTGCTGGCCGAGGTCGCGCCGGACACCGCCGAGGCGGTCGCGTTCGCCCGTGCCCATCGTGTCGTGCCGACGATGCAAGGACTGGGCAACTCGGCCGACGAGCCGGGGCGCTACGGGATCGGCCTGCTCGGCCGGGAGCTGATCCAGGTGACCCGGCCGGTGTACGAGCTGTGGGCGTGG
Organism: Dactylosporangium sp. NPDC000244; assembly: GCF_040300725.1. Lineage (NCBI taxonomy): Bacteria > Bacillati > Actinomycetota > Actinomycetes > Micromonosporales > Micromonosporaceae > Dactylosporangium > Dactylosporangium sp. NPDC000244. The sequence continues at coordinate 185,590 of NZ_JBEPEH010000005.1, read as the reverse complement.
GCCCACCTCGACGGCGACCTGTGGCGTGCCTGCGAGGCGTTCGCCGGGCACGAACGCGCCGCGGGCGGCACCGAGCCCGAGCTGTGCGACCCGGCCCACGTCCTGGCCGGCTTCCTACCCTCGCTGCACGGGCTGCTCGACGTGCAGGCCGTCTACCTCGACACAGAATCGGGGCGGCCGTGACCGACAACGCGTGGGTGTTCCCGGTCGGCCACTATCTCGGCACCTTCTTCCCGGCGGCGGGCGCGCCTCTGCAGGCGCACCGGGTCCGGGTCGGCCGGTCGGTGACGAGCCTCTACTCCGATCAGGAGTTCGCCGTGTGGGCGCTGGCGCACGGCCTGGCGGGCCCCGCGGACGAGCGGCCCTGGACCTGCCAGCGGCTCGCCGCCGCCGCCCGCGAGCAGAGCGGCGCCGACGTCACCAGGATCGTCGCGGAGCTGCTCGAGGAGCGTGTGCTCGTCGAGGCGGCGCCGGAGCTCCTGTTCGCGCGCACGCACCGCTTCCAGGCCCTCCTGTCCGGCCTGGGGACGGACCCCCGGCGGCCGGACTCGTTCCAGCTCGGTCTCGCCGGGCAGCCGCTGGCCGCCGTCGACGAGCTGGCCTTCGAGATCTGGCAGTGGGCACCCCGCCAGCCCACCATCTGGGCCACGTGCGAGCTGCTGGCCACGGCCGACGGGGTCGCCGTGGGCCGGCCGGCCGATCCCGATGCCATGCTGGCCCCGGTGCTCGACCGCCTGCACACGCTGCTGTCGGCCGGGGCCGGGTACCTGGACGTGGCCTGACGTCAGCGTCGCTCGGCGAGCGCCACCCGGATCCAGTCCGGGCCGGCGTCGCGGGACCGTAGCGCGGCGAACAGCTCGCCGGTCACCGCCTCCACGGCCGCCCGGGCCGGCGGCCGCGGGTCGTGCTCCCACAGGCGGCCCAGCGCCGCCAGGGCACTGTCGCCGCGCGCCCGGCCCGCACCTGCGCCGAGCACCACGGCGGCCTCGGCCCGGACCCGGTACACGTCGGCGCCGTCCTCCAGACGCGAGCCCAGCCGGTCGCGCAACGCATCGAGGTCGAGGCTCGGACCGGCGAACAGCGCCAGCAGGCCGGCCAGCACCGCCTCGGCGACCCCTGCCAGGGCCGCACGCTGCCAGCCGTGGGCGCGCAGGCTCAGGTACAGCCGCCGCTGCTCCGGCGGCAGCCGATCGGCGCGCACCTCGGCATCGACCATCCGCCACAGCACCCCGGCATTGGGCGCGCCCGGCTCCAGCCCCAGGTGCCGCAGATGCGCGGTCAGATCCCGGATCGCCGCCGCCGGCTCCGCCCCCGCGATCTGGGCGACCAGCTCCTGCACGTCGCCCACGCCGCCCCGATCGTGGTGGGACAGCCGCGCACCCGGGCGCGGGGCCGCCCCGGCCGCCGTCAGCACGTCCCGCCGCGGCGCGGCACCCGGCCGCCGGCGCAGCCTCGCGTCGGCCTCCCACAGCGGCAGCACCGCGTCCGCCGTGCGGGTGCCGGGCACCACGGTCGCGGTCACCGGCGGGTCGTGCGGTGGGTCGGCCGGCAGCTCGGCCCTGACCCGGTCCGCGAAGGTGGCGTGGGCCTGCGGGTGCCGCTGGTGGTCGCGGTACAGGGCGATCAGGTCGAGCCCGGCCGCGTGGGCGGGGTCCGTGAGGTCGCCGGTGTAGAGCGAGGCCAGGGCTGCGGCGAGGCCGCCGTCGACCCGGCGGCTGGTGAGGCGGCCGCTGGGCCGGGCGTGGAAGCGGCGCACGGTGCCGATGGCGTCGGTGACGTCGAGCTCGACGGTGGCCCCGAGTTCGGCGGCGACGGCCCGGGCCTGCATGAACGGATCGGGCAGGCCGGGCTCGAGCGGCGCGTTCACCAGGAGCCGGACGCGCGACAACGGGCCGTCCACTCGGCGGCGCAGCTCGTCGGCGATGGCCCGGTGGACCGGCGCGTCCGGCCGCGCCCACATGGCGTCGTTGACCAGCGCGGCGTAGTCCAGCGTGCGGATGGCCGGGCCGGTGGGGTCCGCGGACGGCAGCTCCCAGCGTCGCTCGTTGCGCTGGTCGAGCATGTCGGCCCAGTCCGCCTCGAACATGGTCAGGCGGGCCTCGGCCGCGCCCCCGGAGATCTCGACGCGCTGCACCGCTCGCCACGGCCCGGTGCGCGAGGCGCGGAGCAGCCCGGGGCGCTGGGTCCACCGGGACGCGGTGGCCTCGTACCGGACGATCTCGACGGTGATGTCGAGGTCCAGGTCGGCGGTGATGGCCTCGCCGCCCACGTTGAGGGTGTCCTGGTCCTCGTCGCCGTGGCGGTGGTCGGAGTTCGCCGCCCCGCTGCGCGTGGCGCTCCACGATCCCGACAGCAGGTCCTTGGCCCGCTCCGCGAACGTCGGCCCGGCCGACCAGCTCCAGCCGGCCTTCGCGCTGGTGGCGTGCAGGCTGCGCCGGGTGAAGCCGGCCTCGAGCTCGCCGCGGTCGATGACCGGCCGGGGGCGGCGTGGCACGACGCGCACCACCACCGCGAGGTGCTGACCGGGCTTGCGCAGGTTCAGCGGCAGCCACAGCATGGTGTGCCCGCCGTCCTGGGCCATGCGCCGCAGCAGCGCGTTGAACCGGATGGAGCTGAAGGCCCGGTTGACGCGATGCTCGACCAGGGCCGCCCGGCGGCCGGCCCATCGCAGCTCCCGGAGGGCGGCGAGGACGGCGGTGGCGACGTGCTGGCGTGTGTCGTCGACGCTGAAGATCCGCGGCAGCCGCACCGGCCGCGGATCGGCGAGGCGGGCCTCGCCGGCGGCCGCGGGCACCGGCCGGGGCCGGCCGTCGGCGTCCTTGAGCAGCTCGCCGGGCACGAACTGGGTCACCTGGCCGTCCAGCCGGGTGCGCCACGTCGTCTCGCCCGTCGATCCGATCGCGCGGCGGACGAGGTCGCCGGCCGCGCGGGCCGTGCGGCCGGGCGGGCCGAGCCGCAGCAGGCGCACCTCGACCGTGACCGTGATCGGACGCCAGATCTCGACCCCGCCGGCGGTGAAGATGCGCTGCAGCTGGGTGAGCGTCTCGCCGTAGCCACCGGCCCGGGACGAGCCGACGCCGAAGCCGCCGGTGACGGCCGTGCCCGGCGCCCCGGTGCCGGCGCCGTCGGCGTCCTTGGTGCCGACGGTGTAGCTGACGCCGACCGACCGGCTGGACGAGCCCTTCCGGCCGCTGCCCTGCCAGGCGTACCGCTGCATCATCGCCAGCGCGTCGGCCACATCCTGCACGGGTGTCCCCACGCCCAGCCCGGCCCGGACGTCGACCTCGACCACCTGGTCGAACAGGCCCGCCAGGTCGGCCAGGCGCAGCGTCAGCCCGCGCGGCGAGATCATCTCGCCGATGAGGTCGTCGGCCCGCAGGGCGGCGAACGTGCCGGCGACCTCGCGCCACATGCCGGCGTTGCGGCCCGTGACGCCGGGCGCCACCGTCTCGACGCCGGTCAGGACGGCTTCGAACAGGTCCTCGCCGCGCAGGTCGATGTCGGTGAACTTGCTCTGGCCGCCGCCGAGGTTCAGGTACTCCAGCAGCTCCCGCAGCGGCCCGGCCAGCTCCTCGCGCATCGGCGCGGGTGGCACCGGCCGGCCCGCGAACCACCGCAGCAGGTCGTCGAGGTACCGCGCCGACTCGCCGCGCGCGACCCACCGGCCCGGCGTGTCCGGGAACTCCGCCACGGGGAACTCCGGGCCGATCCGGTCGGCCAGCCGCTCCGCCAGCTCGCCGGTGGTCCGGAAGGCGGCGTCCGGCAGCTCCGGCCACGTCGGCGCGCCCGTGGCGGCCAGCTCGGCGCGGTACTTCAGCATCACCTGCACGGCCAGCCGGCGGTTCAGGTGCAGCTCGCCGCCGGCGTAGCGTTCCAGCGCGTCGGCGACCTCGTCCAGCGAGACGGGCAGCTTGCCCCGCACCCACCACTGCAGCGCGTCGCGCTCCTCCCGGATGAGCACCACCCGGCGCGGGACCGGCCGCTCGTTGCCGACGACCGGCTCGCCGTGCCGCAGCAGCCGCGTCGTGCGCCGCCAGGTCGCCACGTACACGTATTGGCGGCCCAGGTTGATCAGCAGATCCTCCTCGCCCGCGGTGTCCGACGCCGAGCGCTCGCCGCCCGTCCCCCAGGTGAACGACGCCCCGGTGGTGTCCGTGTAGCCGCTCCCGGCGCCCCCCGGCCGGTGCAGCAGCTCGCCGAGGCCGCTGCTGAAGTCGTGGTCGGGGTCCAGCAGGTCCTTGCCCGAGCCGGACACCGTGTTGGCGACGCTGACCCCGGTGGCGAGGCTGTGGCCGATCATCGGCAGGCCGATGTTGCCGTCGGTGAACGTGCCGCTGGCCACGTGCCTGATGTCGAACAGGTCGCCCTCGGCGAGCAGCGTCACGAATCCGGCCGCGTCGGCCGGGTCCACCACGTCGGTGTGGGTGCCGTACATGAACAGCGCCGTTCCCGTGGCCCGCTGGCTGCGCAGGCTGCCCGCCGCGGTGATGAGCGCCAGGGCCGCGTCCGTCGGCGAGCGTCGCATCCCGGGCAGCGTGCCGGGCAAGGCTCGCTGGTACAGCTCCAGCCACTCCTCGGCCAGCCCGGTCCCGTCCATGTGCACGACCCGGGCCCCGCGCAGCGCCTCGCGCGACACCTCGGCCATCGCGGCCGGCGTCGTCTGCAACCGCGGCGGCCGGGCGTCGGCCAGCAGGTCCGCCGGCACGAGCACCCGCGCGGTGCCGGGCACCGGGCCGCTCGTGATGTCGGCGACCCGCCGGCCGGCGCTGTCGACCAGCTCGACCGTGATCGAGATTTCCGCGTCGTACTCCGCGACCCCCTGCCCCTCGCCCTCGTCCCGCGACTCGATCAGCCACACCTCCTGGTTGCGCATCGACTGGCTCGTGTCGATCCACGCCGACATGGGCCTGGTGTAGCCGGCCTGGGGTGCGGCCGTGGGCACGAGGTCGCGCAGCACCGGCACGTCCTTGTGCGCCGTCGTGGTCGCCGACAGCGGCGTCGGCGCGAACGAGCCCGAACCGCCCCAGCTCTGCGTCGACGCGGTCGAGTCGATGTCCAGGTAGACGACCTCCCGCGCGAAGCCGTGTCCGCGGTACCGGTAACCGTGCTCCTCGATGCTGATCCGCAGCAGCGCGCGCGACCCCTTGTCGTTCTCCACCCACACGTAGAGCCCGCGCTGCGTCGCGTCGTCGTACTCGGTCGCGAGCCGTGCGGCGTTGAGATGGCCGAGAAACCGCAGCGCGGTGCGGCGGTCGGCGGGCAGGAAGCCCTTGCGCTGCAGGTACGTCAGCACCTGCTCACGAATGCCGCCGGGGTCGTCGCCGGATGCCTGCTCCTCGACACCGGTCATGTCCTCGACGAGACCCACCCCGACGCCGGGGACCCGATCCGTGCTCCCGTCGCCCAGCCACCACGCGGCCGGGTCCCGGCCGACCGGCGGCGCGGGGTCCAGGGCGTCGCGCAGGCTCCCGTCGCCGCGGATCGCCCTCGGGTCGAGCTTGAGCCCCATCGCCGCGGCGATGCGCTCCGAGTGGGCCAGCACGGCCTCGCCCGGCGCCGTGACGTCGGGCCGCGCCGCGCCGTCGACCTCGATCCGGGCCCGCCACCGCAGGGTGCGCCGATAGGCCGTCGGATGGCCCTTGTCCTTGTGGACGTACACGCCGATCGCGGTCCGCTGCCCGTGGCCGGCCAGGTGCGCCTCCGAGCCCCTCGCGACCCCCGCCGTCGCCGTGACGTCCGGCCGACCCGGATCGGCGGTGCCGTTGAAGTCCCACCCGAACGTGCCGCCGGCCTCGCGGGGCAGTCCGCGCTGCCGGGACACGTTTTCGTCGGCGAACGAGACGCCCAGCATCTCCAGGCGGATGTTGTCGGCCGGCGGACCGATCATCTCGGCGTCCGCGGGATCCCCGAGCTCCGCTTCGAGCGTGATCGCGACCCGGCTCCGGCCGTCCGTGGTCAGGTGACCGAGCAGGCCGCCGGTCTCGGCGTGGTTGACCGCCGTGGCCAGCCGGGCCGGCGCGACCTCGAACACGTGCGTCATGAGCTCGCCTCGCGCCACGCTGCCCAATGGCGTCAGCGGGCCGAGCCGGGCCAGCAGCCTCTCGTACAGCTCGACCAGGCCCGTCAGGCCGAGCACCGTGTGCTCGTCGGGCAGGCCGTGGATCGTGGGCGGAGCCGGCCGCGGTGCCGAGGCCGGGTCGGCGGGCCGGGTGAACGGGTGATCGACCATCACCGGCATCCGGCCGTAGCTCACCGGGCGGGGCGAGGCCGGCCCGGCGCCCACGTCGACGCCGGCCTCCAGGCGGTACCGGTATTCGTACTGCGTGCCGTCGCCCCGGTTGTCCCACACCTGCCCGGGCGGGGCGTGCTTCGCCCCGGTCATCCCCACCGAGCGCGACCGTGCCGCGGTGCCGCCGACGCCCCACTTCAGGTGATCGAACACGTACTGCGCCCACGTGGACCACTGGCCGGGGTCGTGGCCGAGCAGCGGCGCCGCCCAGGCCGCCAGTGTGGTCCCGGCGGCCGCCACCCACTTCGCCACGGCGGGGTTGACGTTCAGCCCCCGCTGGACGCCGCGCGTCTCGCTCAGCTGCGTGCCCAGCGGCGCGAACACCGGGATCTGCCCGTGCGTCGTCTCGCGGTGCACCAGCCGGGGGTTCAGGATCTCGACCGGGTCCTCCAGGTGCAGCCGCAGCCGCAGCTCCGCGTCCCCCTGGCCCGCGAGCGAGCCGCCGTCCAGGTCGAGCACCATCCCCTCGGGGCCGACCGCCCACCGCCACCCGGCGCCGAACCGTTCCGCGAGCGCCCCCGGCTCGACCCGCACCTGCGCCCCGGCGTCGTCGAGCATCGCGTTCAGCTCCGCGGCGATGGCCTCCCACGGCAGCTCGTCCATGGCGTGGCTCATCGAGATCGCCGCCGCCACCGGCTGTACCTTCCGCAGCGCGTCCTCGAACGCCTCGAGCCGCCGCGCCACCTCGTGTAGGCGTGCCCGGTCCGCCGTCCCGGCGAGCTCGCGCGCCGCCGCCGCGACCGCATCGGCGGCCGCACGGGCGGCGGTTTCCGCGGCGGCGTACCGATCCGCGATCCACGCATACCGTTCCCGGCGTTCCCGGTGCTGCGCCTCGGCCCGGCCCGCCGACGCCCTCCGTGCCTCCCGGCGCCGGTCGTGCTTGCGGCCCGCGTCCGCCGCCTCGTTCGCGGCATCCTCGGCCTGTCGCCGCGCCGCGTCGGCCTCGCCCGCCTTGAGCACGCTTCGCGCCCGCAGCGCGGGTATCGCGGCGCTCAGCTGTGCGGCGAGGCCGGCGAGATGGCGTTGTACCGCCGCCGGATCGTCGAGGGCCAGCGCCTCCCGTGCCTCGCGGTAGGTGCCGTTGCGCAGCATCTCGTGCTCGTCGCGCGCCATCGCCACGCGCGCCGCCCCGATCAACGCGGCCGCCGCCGGCGTCGATCCGGCCAGCCCGGCGGCGTCGCGCGGGTTGTCCTGCAGCAACTGGCGGGCGACGGTCTCCGCCGCCGGCCGGCTCGCCGGTCGCGCCTCGACCAGCAGCCCCAGCGACGCCAGTGCGCCGTCCACGCCGGAGCGCCCGCCGAGCCCTTCCGCCCCGACCACGGCGGCCGCGTACGCCCGCAGCTCCCCGACGTCGACCGCCGCCCCGGCGACCTGCACCATCTCGGCCAGGACGGTGACTATGTCCTCGATCACCTCCGCCGCCACGTCCGCGCGCACCGCGCCGACCAGCGCCAGCGCCTCGTCGACCAGCTGGCCCGGCACCGGCCCGCGTCCCTTCAGCACCTCCGCCGCGGCGACAGACGGCGCCGGTACCGTCCCCCCGTCGAACTCGAGCTGGCGCCGGACGGCCAGGAGCAGCCTGGCCGCGGCCGCCTCCACCGGCCCCGTCCTGGCCTCGCGCAGGTCCGCCAACGCCTGCAGCGCGGCCTGCGCCCCGCCCACCTGCAGGCCCAGCTGGTACGCCACAGTCGCGGTCAGGACCGGCAGCTCGCGGGAGGCCGCCAGCTTCCCGGCGCGGGCGAGGACGTCGGAGAGCGCGATGTACCGGTCGCCGGAGGGGTGCGGCACCCGCAGGCGGTCGCCCTGCACCGTGACGTCCAGCCGGGCGAGGCCGTCCCGGACCACGCCCGCGACCAGCTGCCGGACCACCCCGTCGGACACGCTGCGGCGCAGCCCCGCCAGCGCCTGCGCCGGCACCTCCCGCACCCCGAACCCGGCGCGGAACAACGACTCGGTCAGGGCGGCGACGTCGACGGGCTCGTCGGCCTCGCCGGGGCGCGTGAGCACGAACGTGTCGGCGTCCCGGCGGCGAATCGACACGCCCGAACCGCCGTCCAGGCGGCCGGCCGCGTCGTCCAGGGCCGCGGCGGCGCGGCGCCGGCCGTCCTGGCGCCAGGGCGCGTTGTCCCGCCGCAGGGCCGCCACAACCCGGCGGTGCGGATCGGCGAGGTCGAGCAGCCTTGTGCGATGCCCGACCGCGGCGGCGTCCGGCGCGCCGGAGTACAGGTAGTCGACCATCAGGCCCGCCGTCAGCTGCAGCTCCCGCCGCGCCGTGCCGCCGACCGCCGGGTCGCCGAGCAGGTCCAGCAGCTCCACCAGCTCGGCCCGCCGGCCCGCATCGGCCGGGCTGAGCGCCGGCGCCCGCCCGCTCGCGTCCGGCCCCAGCCCGTCGCCGGCCCGGCCCCGCGGCTCGGCCACCGTCGCCCGGCCGACCTCGAAGGCGACCAGCCGGCGCACCTGGACGTCGCGCTCGGTCAGATCCGGCGTCAGCTCGGCACCGCGCGGGATGTCGGCGGCCACCACCACGCGCACCAAGCGCCGGTCCGCGACGCGCACGTCGCCGGAGCGTTCGTCCGCCACGCCGATGCCGTCGTGTACCTGTCCGGGCGTGAACAGCAGCGCGTAGTCGGCGCCGTCGGGCCGCACGAGCACCGAAAGGTGATCGTGGTCGATCGCGACCTCGCTCGGGTGCCCGCCGCTGAACGCGCGCGTCAGCGAGGCGAACACCGCCTCGGCGTCGCCGTCCCGGCCGGTCGCGGTGGCCTTGCCGACCACGCCGCTGCCGGCGGGGCGCTGTTGTTGCTGCCCGGCCGTCGGCGCCGGTCCCGCCTCGGCACGCGGGCCGCGCACCAGGTCCGCGGCCGACTGCGGGCCGGTGGCCCGGGCCGCCTGGTCGGTGGCGGTCCGGATGAGCTCGGTCAGTTCCCCCGGCGTCAGGGCCAGCTGCCGGGCGCGGTCGCGCTGGATCAGGTCGCGGTGGCGGCGGGTGACGTCGGCGCCGAGCTTGCGGAAGATCGCCTCGCCGATGCCGTACGAGGCCTGGTTCGCGGCCTGACTGGCCCCAGTGAGGAGCAAAAGGCCCAGCTGACCGGGGAGCATGTACGGCCCGGCGACGCCGACGGCCGCGATCCGCATGGACAGCGCCGGACCGTGCTTGAGCAGCGCGACGGACACGCCGTGCGCGTCGAGCGGGACCCGGTCCGAGCCCGGCTGGCCGGCCGGATCGGCGGTGGGATCGCCGAGCAGCTCCAGCGTCTGCTCGAGGTGGGTCAGGCCGTCGCGCGCCTGGCCGGCCGCGCGGATCAGGGCCAGCGCCAGCTCGTCCGCGACCTCGTCGCCGCGCTGCGCCGCCCAGCCCTGCCCGAGGCCGGCGCTGGCGGCGATGCCGGCCAGGCCGGTGAGCGTCACGAAGCTGAACGACCCCGGATCCAGCAGCATCGTCACGGCGGTCAGCCCGAGGGCGTTGACCACCGACGGCACCACCATCCGGACCCGGTACTGCCCGTCCGGGGCCCGCCCCGGGGGCAGCTCACCCTCCGGCGGCGCGGCCGGGCGCCCGCGGGCGAGGCGGACCGGCGCCATGACGATCGCCGCGCCCAGCCGGGCCGGCCCCAGCACGAGGGCCTCCAGCACCAGCCGGCGCACCTGCCGGCGTTGCCGGACCGCGCCGCGGGCGTGCCGCTCCAGCGGTTCCACGGCGTCCCGCACCGCCTCCAGTTCGGCCCGGACCCGCTGGATCTCGCCGACCAGGGCGGCCCGCTCGGCCGCGGGGATGGCCTCGTCGAGCGTGCCGGCCGCCGCCAGCCCCGAAACCCGCTCCTGCAGCTCGGCCGTGTAGTAGTAGACGTCGCTCAGTGCGGCGTTGCGCCGGCCGTCCGGGAGCTTGCTCAACGCGTGTTTGCGGTCGGCCCGCGCCTGCTGCTCCGGGCGTTCGGCCTGATAGTCGGACTCGCCGTAGGCGATGCCCTGCGCGAGCGGGGCCACCGCGCCGACCAGGCCGGCCGGCCCCTTGCCGCCGAACAACCACACGAACGCGCCGAGCCCGGCCGACGCCACCCCGGTCGGCACGGCCCGCTTGCGGTAGAACGGCGCCCGCGGGGGCGGTGGCACAACCGGCGCCTCGTCGTGCCGGTCGGCCACAACCGGCTGCGGCGCGGCCTCCGCCTGGCGCGCCGCGCGGGACTGCTCGCTCACGTACAACGCCTGTCGCAGCGCGCCGTCCTGCTGGGCCTGCAGCAGGTTGTTGGCCACGTTCGAGCCGGTCTGCCCGTACAGCAGCATCGGCGCCCGCCCGGCCAGCAGCCCGTTGACGATGTTCGTGATGCTGCTGACCACCGAGCCCAGGGCCCGGCCGGGGTAGTACATCCACGGGGCCGGCAGCCCGGTGCCGGCCTGGCGCGCCGCCACGTGCGCCTCGGCCCGGCCCGTCGTGCGGCGGCGCCCGGCCACCCGATCGGCCAGCTGCTGCCCGGCCTGGCGGACCTCGGCGTGCCGCTCGGTCCGTTCTCCCGGGTCGGCGCCGCCCAGGTCCTCGACCGTACGCTCGATCTCGGCCGCGATGACCGGCCGCACCAGCTCCCCGGCCACCCGATGCCAGCCGTGCAGGAACCGCAGCCTCGCCACGGCGGACTCCACACGCACCGCCGCCTCGTCCGCGCCCGACATCCGCTGCACGAACTCGGCCAGCGCCCCGGACACGTCCAGCCCCAGCGCCGCCCGGGTGGCGTCCGGCCGCAGCCGCAGCCGCCATCCGCCGTCGTACCCCAGCTCGGCGAACCGCGGCCCCTCCACCGGCAAATCCACCACGACGTCGAGCTCGAAGACGGAGTACCACTCGTCGTCGAGAATGATCTTGATCTTCGACTCCTCGGCCGCCACCTGTGCGCCGCGGGCGCCGAAGTCCGCCGCGGTCGGCGGCACCAGCGACGCCAGCGACCGCATGACCGCGGCCGGGTCGGCCACCGCCCGGGTCGACGGGCTCACCAGCCCGGCGACCCTCGCGTCCGCCGGCAGCCGGCCGTGCTCGGTCGCCTCCACGGCGCGCCGGCGGTCGACGAACCCGGCCTGCCCCTCCAGCAGCCCCAGCGCGCCCAGCGCCGCCCGCAGCCGCGCCGCCTCCGCGCCACTCACGGCCCGCAGCCGCTCCGCTGCCGCCGGGCCCGGCGCACGCCTCGCCTCCTCCGCCAGCGCGACCACCCGCCGCGCCGCCGCGGCCACCGCCCGCCACTGCCCCACCGCGTGCGGTCCCAGCCGGGGCTTGTCCCCCGTCACCGTGACGTCCGCATCCAGCTCGGCCACCCCGCCGCCGGCCCGCCGCAGCCACGCCCGCCGGTTCGCCGCGAGCGACTCGGCCACCGCGCCGGAGACGGCCGACGTCACCGCGCCGGGCGCGAGCGCCGGGTCGGCCAGCAGCTCCTCCGGCACCCGCACGAGCGCCTCGCCGTCCGTCCGCTCCATCCGGTACAACGTGCCCACCGGCAGGGCCGCCCCTTCGACCCGCAGCCGTACCGTCCCGCCCGGTGCCCGCCGCGTCGAGACCTCGATCCCGCCGTCGGCGGTGACCTCGACCCGCCGGATCGACCGGTCCGCCGGCTCGGCCTGCAGCTCGCTCGCGGCGTCCAGCAACGCCAGCCGGTCGCGCCAGCCCGGGTGGCGCAGCGCCGCCAGGTGCCGGCGGACCGGCTCCGGCAGGGCCTTGCCCCGCACGACGGCGTCAACCAGGCCCCAGCGCGCCGCGGCATGCCCCGGGTCCGCCTCGGGATCGAGCCCGAGCTCCTGGCGCAGCGCCTCGATGCCGTCGGCGGCCCGAACCCGCTCCCGCGCATCGCCGGCCGCGACCAGCCGCAGCACCCGCACGATCAGCCCGTTGACGCCGGCGACGTCGTGCCCGCTCAGCCGGTTCGGCAACCCGCTCGCCCACAGCGGCGGGCCGGCCGTGAGCAGATTCGGCGCCGGCACACCCCGCCTTTCGCCTACTGCCCACAGCTCGCGCACGAACGCGCCGGCCAGCGCTTCGGGGTCGGCGGCCCGATCGGAGAGCACCACCGTCACCGCCGGGGCACGGTCGCCGGGCGGCTCGACCGGGATCAGCGAACGCGCTTGCAGACCGTCACCGATCGAGCCCGCCGCCACCCGCACCAGCGTCGACGGCCGACCGTCCCACCAGTGCACCTCGACCACGCCGGCGACGACGCCCCGCACCACCACCGGCGGCCCGCCGTCGGGCCGAAACGCCTCCACCACATCGGCTGAACCGGGACGGCCTGGATCGGCATGAGCGATCGGCGTCAGCTCGCGGATGACCGAATCACTGAAACCGGCGCCGCTCAGCTGCTGCACCCGTTGCCAGAACAGCCCGGCGGCGCCAGCGGGGTCCGGCGCGGCCGACGTCCCGCGAGCGGAAGGCGTGCCCGGACCCGGCACCGGCGCGGCCGACGTCCCGCGAGCGGGCGGCGTGCCCGGGCCCGGGGGCGGCTCGGGCACTCGCAGCTGCCAGCCGGGCTCGCGCAGGCTCAGGTAGAGGCGGCGCTGGGCCGGCGGCAGCCGATCGGCCCGCACCTCGGCATCGACGATCCGCCACAGCGCGGCCTGATGCGGCGAGATGGTTCCCAGCCCGAGATGGTCCAGGTGCGCGGCCAGATCCCGGACCAGCCCCGAGCGCTCCGCCGCATCGTCCGCGGCCACGACCCGGGCGACCAAGGCCTGCACGTCGCCGACGCCCCCTCGATCGTGGTCGGACAGCCGCGCCCCGCGACCCGGCGCCGAGCCGGACCGGGTCAGCACAGCCGGCCGCGGCCGGCCGCCGCCGAGCCACCACCGGCTACGACCCAGCCGTCCGGGGGCCTCCCACAGCTCGTGCACGAGCGTGCCGATCAGGTCATCGCTGTCCGCATGCCGATCGGAGAGCACGACCGTCACACCGGGGCCACCCGGCGTCGTCTCGGCCGGGAACAGCGTGCGCGCCCGCAGCCCCGCACCGACCGAGCCGACGGCCACGCGCACCAGCAGCGGCGGCCGGCCGCTCCACCAGTCCACCTCGACCGCGCCCGCCACGACACCCCGCAGCGCCACCGGCGGGCCGCCGTCCGGCCGGAACTGCTCGAGCACGTCGCCGCCCAGACTGACCTGCTCGGCCACCCGCACCCCGCGCACGACCGAATCGCGATAGCCCGCCTCGCCCAGCCGCTGCAGCCGCAGTTGAACCGACCCGGCCAGCGCGGTGGTGTTCGGGTCGGCGAACATGGCCGCGGCGGCGCGCGTGCCGGGCACCACGGTCGCGGTGACCGGCGTTCCGTCCCCTGTTCGCGTGGCAACCGGGTCGGGCGCTGCTTCCGCCCGCGGTGCCGGCTGTGCGGTGCCCGGTGGATGGGCGGTGGCGACCAGCGCCGGCCTCGCGGGTGCGGTGTCGATGGCCGGCTCGGGTAGGGCGTGAGGCGTCCGGTGCTCGGAGGTCCGCGCCTGGGCCGGGCCGAGACCGCCGGGGTCGCCGGTGACGCCCGAGTTGCCGGAACCGCCGGTGACGCCCGTTTGGCCGGCGGAGTTGCCGGGGTCGCCGGTGACGTCCGGGTTGCCAGCGAGAGTTTCGCCGTTCGCCGCGGACGCGGTGGGGCGGCCGGTGAACGTGGCCGGCGGGCGCGGCGGATGGTCCTGCGACACGGCCGGAGTGTCGGTACCGACGGGGATTGCCGCGCCGGCCAGGCCCAGGATTCGGTGCTGGTTGAGGGCCGCGGCGGCGTGCTGCAGCTCGGGCACGAGAGCGAGGAGCCGCTGACCGGCCGCGTCGAGGCGTCCGTTGGCGGTGTCGAGCTCGGCAAGGCGACCCGCGGACGGCTCGGCCTCGTAGCGCTCGGCCGCCGCGCGCTGGTCCGCGACCGCCCGGTCGAACTCCATGACGGTCACCGGGGCCTCGGGGTGGTACGACCTGGTGAACACCGCGTCGGTCGACGAGACGACGAACGTGACGCGGCCCGCCGCACCGTTGCGTCCGGCGCGGTTCGCCGCCTGGACGTCGATGTCGGCGGACACGTGGGAATGGCCGGTGATCACCACCTCCAGGCCGTGCGCGCCCTGCGCGGGGTCGACGCCCCGGCCGGTCATCATGTTGGACACGAGCACGTTGCCCGGATCGCCGGCCCGCTTGATGCGCTCGGCGAACTCGGTCTCCCAGTTCCGGCCCTTCGCGTGCTCGGCCAGCTGCCAGTCGGCGTCGATGAAGTCGGCCTTGACCCCGCGCTGCTCCAGCCGCTCCACGAGCGCGCGGACCTGATAGTTCTCGACGCACTGCACGAGTACGCCACGGGGCCCGTTGAGCAGTTCTTCGACCATCGCGGCCACCCGGTCGAGCTTGGCGCCCTCGCCGCCCGGCACCACCTCGCTGCGGATGTCCAACCGCGGCTCGTAGTAGCGGGGGACCTCCCGGATGTCCGCCGAGAGTCCCCGGGCGGCGAACACCTCGCCGTGACCGCGGGCGGTGCCGGACGCGCCGACCACCGTCTTGTAGTTCTTCTCGAAGAGCTCCCCGGCCGTGATGCGTCTGGGCGACTCCGTGTCGCCACGGATGTCGAGGCCGTGCTTGGCCTCGATCGCCTGGGCCAAGCCCTCGTTCCAGCGGCTCTCCCGGGCCCCGTTCTGCTCGACCGTCGTCGAAAGGTCGGTCATCGGCTCGTGTGAGCCCTCTTTGATGATCACGATGTGCGGGTCGTCGCCGGGGCTCAGGGTGTAGTCCCGGCCCAGCTTGTAGTCCCACTTGGCCCGGGCCGCATTCTCCAGCCGGCGCACGTCGTCCGGCGTGAGGTCCCGGTTCAGGGCCTGTTCCAACCTGTCCCGGCCCGCGTCCGTCAGCCGCAGGCGGTTCGGTGGCCACTCGCCGGCCCGCAGTCCGCGCCCGAAGTCACGCTCGGTCAGCCACGGTGCCCGGCCGCCCACGCCCTCGACGAGGTCGTGGGCCCAGTGCACGAGCGCCCAGACCTCCGGGGTGGCCAGTCCCAAGGCGCCATCACTGATGACGAACTCGTTGTTGCCGTGCACCAGCACGTCGTCGATCTCGTCGAGGATCGCCACGTCCCCGGGGATCGTCTTGTCTCGCAGGTCGGCGAACGCCGCATCGTCCACCTCGCCGACGTAGACCGTCGGGTGGCCGCCGCGGGGCGCCGGGACGTTGCCCTCGGGATTCATCCGGTGTACGTCGAAGCCGAGACCGGACAGCAGATCCAGATACGCGTGGAACTCCCGGGTCGCCAGGGTCTTGCGAGTGGTGAGGACGTGGACGGCCTCCGCCCCGTCCGCCGCCTTGATCGTGGCGTACAGCCGGTAGACCAGCGACTTGCCCTCGCCGGCGGCCATGTTGACGACGTGGCCGTCCCGGAGCGCCTCGACCGCGTCCAGCTGTGTCCACCGCAGATACCGGTCCTCGGCCCGGGCGATCAACGCGTACGCGGCCGCCATGGCGTCGTCCGGACTGCCCCGCCGCACCAGCTTGCCCAGCGTTGCATCGCCCAGGCGGTTCAGCCACGGCAACCGCGCGTCGATCCGGTATCCCAGCCGCGCCCCGTCGTACAGGCGGTGCCGGCCGCTCAGCCACGCGTCGACCTCGCCGGGCCGGGCCCCGGATTCGACCCACCGGCCGTTGTCATCCGGCACGTACGCCCGCGGGTTCTTCGGATCACTGAAGTCGCGATAGACCACCACGGGCCCGTCACCCGCGCCGCCGGCCGTGCCCGCACGGATCGCGTCGGCGTGCTTCTCCCCCACGACGATCTCGGTGCCGTCGGCGAGGCGCAGGCGCACGGGTTCCTCGACGGGCCGCGCGATCGGCCGGCCGGCCTCGCCGTGCGCCAACCACTCCGCGGACAGCTCGCCGTTCTTGGGCAGCCCACGGTCGAAGGCGCGCCCGTCCTCGAAGACCACCAACCGCAGCCGGCCCCGGCCGTCGACCAGCCCGCGCGCCTCCGCCGGCACCGCAACCGGCGGGCCGTCGCCGGATGCCGTCCTCAGCGCGGTCTCGGCCTCGGGCCGATACCAGCCGTCGGGCTCACGGTGCCACTTCGTGTTCTCCACATCCCGGACGAACTTCGGCTCGCGCGGACCATGCGACAAGGGCGGCCGCCAGGCCTTCCGGTCCGCCGCATCTGCGGACCTCGGCTCGTCGCCCCGCACCGCGCGGTCCGCCGCCGGCTCCGGCCGCGCGCCGTTGGCCTCCGCGGACGAGTCCTCACCCACGGCACCGTCACGGTCACCGTCCTCGAGGCGTCGACCGGGCCGCTCCGCGCCGCTCGCCGCCGCGTCCTGCCTTGCGTCCGGACCGGCGTCATGTCGCTCGGGACCTGGTCGCCGTTGTTCGCGGGCAACGTGGCCGCTCGTGCCGTCCGCCGCACGCCCGTCCCGCGGGGACCGCCCCGACGCCGAATCGGCGGCCCGATCACGGACGGGCACCTCGTCCGGCCGCGCCGAACCAGCGGGCCGATCGCCGATGGGCGCCTCGTCCGGCCGCGCCGAGCCGGCGGGCCGGCCGGTCTCGGCTGGCGCCCCCGGCAACAGGTCCGGCCGTTCCGCGCTCGATGCACCCTCCGCCCGCCCGGCCGCTGGTCGCCGCAGCTCGGCCCCGGGCGTCACCGCGGGGCCCGGCCCGCGCCCCGCCGGTCCGCCCCCGGCGTGCGGCCGAACGTCCGCCGGCGCATGGATCGCCGCCACCCCGGACGGCCCGGGAGACCTCGTGTCGTGGCCCGGCATCGCCTCCGTGATCGTGCTGCCCGTCGACGGGCCGCCGTCCATCGCCGCCCTGGGCGGCAACCCGTCCAGGCCGCCACCGATCGGCTCCCTGACCGGCTGGGCCGTATGCCCACCGGACGACCGCACCGCAACCGTCGAAGCCGGCCCGCCGCCATGGCCGACGATGGACTCCCCAACCGGCTGAGCCGTATGGCCGCCGGACGACCGCACCGCAACCGGGGAGGCCGGCCCGCCACCGTGCCCGACATGGCCGGCCTGGGTGACCGGCGTCGCCGCCGGGCCCGAAGAGCCGGTCGGCACCGGCGAATCGGAGTGCGACACCGGCGTTCGAGGCGGCGGTTCCCCCGACTGGCTCGGGTGAACGACGGTCCGTTCGGGGTGCGAGGACGCGGCCGGATGGGCGGCAGACCCCGGAGCGCCGGTGCCGGCGCCGGACGGACCGCCCCCGGATTCGCGCCCACCCAAGGGCCCGCCCGGCGCGTTGCCACCCGTGTCGGGCCTGGCCGGAGAAGTGCCTGGCGGCGAGGCGTCGGGCCGCTGGGGGCGCACCGGGTCGCCGATCGGCGGGTCCACGGAGCCGCCCCGCCGTGAGGCGTCGGCGATGGTGCGGTCCGGGTCGACGCCGACGGGGCGGTCGGGCCGGATGCTGCCCGCACCGCCGAAGCGTTCGGGAAGCGCCTTCCTGGCCACGGACGAGAGAGCCTGCGTCACGGTCGGCACGTTGTGCAGCCCGGCCCCCAGCGCGTCCAGCGCCTCCCCCGCCGCCGTCATGCGTCCGGCCTTGGCCAGGGCCCCGCCGACCCGCGCGACGGTTCCGGTGCCCTTGATGCCCAGGGCGGCGGCGATGCTGACACCGGCGAAGCCCAGGTGGTACCCGATGTCGGCGCCCGGCGTGTCCCAGGCGACCATCGCCTTGCCCGTGTCGGCAAGCGTCCGGCCCAGCTCGCCCCGGTCGAAGGTCGGGATGGCGCCCGACTGGTCCCACATCACACCGGTCGGCATCGGGCCGTACGCGCCCAGGGCGAGCGCGAGCTTCCCGAACCCGTCCCAGGCCATCAGGGCGTTGTAGACGCTGAAACCGCCCTCGCCGTAGCCGGCCAGGCCGGCCAGCGACAGGGCGAACTGGCCGAGCGCGTCCAGGCCGCCGTCGATCATTCCCTCGTGCTTCTCGGGCGGCTCGGCGGTCGGTTCGACCGGGTTGCGGATCTGGTCCGCCGCGTCCGTCACCAGCTTCGCGATCTTGTCGGCGACGCTGTCGGCGAACCGGTCCAGCAGCCAGCCCTTCACCCAGGGCTGGGCGAGCAGCCTGATCCGTTCGAACGTGTGGTTCTGCTCCAGGACGAAGTTGTGGATGTGCTCCTGGATCCGTACGACGAACGTCGCGTACTCCTGGTACGCCGCCGCGATCCCGTCCATGGCCGGGGCGAGCGGCTTGATCCAGTCGTTGAGCACGTTGAGGTTGTGGTGCATGGCCCGGCCGGCGCCGTCGGGCCAGCCCTCGAGCAGCCCGTTCGCGGCGGCCTCGCCGTGGCCGGACGACTGGCGGGCGGCGCCGGCGAGGGTGGTCCACGCGTTGCCCGCGGCCCGGAGGGCGGCCAGATCGGGCGACGGCCAGAGGACGTCCATCTGGCCGCCCCGGCGTGCGCGTATCCGGTCCCACAGGCGGCACGCCGGTTCGGTCGGGTCGGTCATGCGCCGGGGGTCAGCCGACCCGCGGCGGCGGCGTCCCCGTCCCGGTAGATCTGCACCGCGTCGCGGAGGCCGTCCGCATAGCCGGAATAGAGCGGGGGAACCTGCCTCGCGGCGGCCTCGAGCTCACCGGCCGCCTTCACAACCGTGTCGCCGAAGGCCGCGCCCAGCGGGCCGCGACCTCCGATCCCGGGGCCGCCGAGCGTGCCGCTCACCCCACGCAACGCGCCCGCGAGGTCTTCGCCCGCCGCGGCCAGCAGATCGTGCATGGCCGTGGTCACGTCGAGGTCCATGTCGATGAGGCCGTCACCGTTGCGGTCGACCCCGTTCACCGCCGCTCACCGCCCGCGGCCGCCCGGTCGAGCTCGTACAGCAGGGGGTCGAACTGCAGGTCGGTGGACTCGGGGCCGGCCTCGGCGGGCAGCAGCTCGCGCACGATGAGGAACGCCTCCTCGTGCGCGAGCCCGACGGCCCGGTGGATGGTGTCGGTGATCGCCTTGGCCAGCCCGGCCGAGTCGGGCGCGCGGTAGATGCGCGGGTCCAGCCACAGCTCGAGCAGTTCCCGGCCGGCGCCGACCGTCGCGCTGACCATCCCGTCTTCGGACTCGGCGGTGGCCCGCACCTCGGCCATCCGCCGCTGCACGGTCCGGACGTCCTCCGCCAGCCGCGCGTGTTCCTCCGAAATGTCGAAGGAAGAACGTGTGTCCACAGCGCCTCCCGAGATCACGGCGACGGTGCGCCCGGCCAGAAGTGTCGCCCGGTCCGCGGCGTGGCAGCGCCGGCTGGCCTGTTGCGGCCACCACCCGCCCCGGCCCGGCACGGCCGGAGACGATCCGACGGTGGGAGATCGGCGGGCGCTCCTCGCCGGCTTCACCGTCGGCGTCGTCAGCCATCGCCGCCGGCACCCCCTCGCCGACTTGCTGGAGCGGCACGGCGCGCGAGTCGTTTCGGTGCAGGGGGTCCGCGCGGTGCCGCAACCGGACCCGGACGCCGTCCGCCGGGCCACGGCCACGATCGGCGGGCCGTTGGACGAGGCCGCGCTCGGCGGACCGCTGGACGACGTCGTCGCCGCGACCGCCGGGGGCGTGCGGGCCTGGCTGCACGCCGCGCCCGATCCGGATCGGCTCCTGGCCCTGTTCCGCTCGGCCCGGCTGCTGGCCGCCGACGCCCGCACCGCCGACGCCCTGCGGGCAAGCGGCCTGCGCGACATCCAGTCGACGGCGGCCGGCGGCGTCGACGACCTGCTGCGGTACCTGCTGACGCACCAACCCGCCGGCCGGCGCATCGCCGTGCAGCTCGACGAGCCGGGCCGGGCCGAGGCCGGCCAGGCGCTGCGCATCCACGGCGCCGACGTGGTCGAGGTGCCCACGTACGTCACCAGCCCGCCGAACGACGTGGTCGGGGTGCGGCGGATCGTGGAGCTGATGAGCCGCCGCCAGCTCGACGCGGTCGCCTGGCTCGACCCGGACGCGGCCGGTCACGTGCTGCGCTTCGCCGCCGAACACAGACGGCTGCCGGCGGTGCTGGCCCAGCTCGGCCCGCACGTCCCGGCGGTCTGCCGCGGTCCGCTCGCCGCGGCAGTGCTGAGCCGGTACGGCGTCACGGCGAGCATCGCGCCGATGCCCTTCGACGAGGAGACCGCCGCGCTGCTGGGCCGCTCGGTGCTCGAGCGGACCGTCAACGCCACCGTCGACGGCCACGCCCTGGAGGTGCGCGGCTTCGCGGCGCTGTTCGACGGCCGGCTGTACCCCATCCAGCAGGGCCCGATCGACGTGCTGCGCGCCCTGGCCAGGGAGCCGGGCCAGGTGCTCTCCCCGGCGGAGCTGCGCCGGCTCGTGCCCGGCCTGGCCGAGGTCGACGACCACGCGATCGAGATGGCGGTGTCCCGCCTACGCCGCGCACTACCCGGCCTCGACCTGGTGCAGACGGTGATCAAACGCGGCTATCGCCTTGCCGTCTGAGGCAGCCGCACCGTCGACAGCAACGTCAGTAGCAGGCTCGCCTCGAACAGATCCGGGGCGCCCGCCTCAGACACGGTCGCCGTCCGGCGGCTGCACCCGGAACCAGTAGGACCCGTAGCCGGGCAGGGTCAGCAGGTAGGGCGCGACCGTGACGCCGGGGAAGTGCGTGTTGCCGGTCAGCTCGACCGGCACGTGGCCGTGGAACCGGTCGGCCAGCTGCAACTGGACGGGCTGCGGGTGCCGCGACAGGTTGTGCACGCACAGCAGGACCTCGTCGTGGTACTCGCGCAGGAAGGCCAGCACCGCGCCGTTGGAGCCGCTCAGCTCGGTGAAGTCGCCGACCGCGAAGGCCGCGTGCCGCTTGCGGATCGCCAGCATCTTGCGCGTCCAGTGCAGCAGCGACGCCGGCTCCTGCCGTTGCCGCTCGACGTTGACCGACTGGTAGCCGTACACCCAGCCGTTGTTCATCGGCAGGTACAGCTGGCTCGGGTCGCAGCGGGAGAAGCCGCCGTTGCGGTCGACGTTCCACTGCATCGGCGTGCGGACGCCGTCACGGTCGCCCAGGTACACGTTGTCGCCCATGCCGATCTCGTCGCCGTAGTAGATGACCGGCGAGCCGGGCAGCGACAGCAGCAGCGAGGTGAACAGCTCGATCTGGCTCCGGTCGTTGCCGAGCATCGGGGCCAGGCGGCGGCGGATCCCGAGGTTGAGGCGCATGCGCGGGTCGGCGGCGTACTCGGCGTACAGATAGTCGCGCTCTTCGTCGGTGACCATCTCCAGCGTCAGCTCGTCGTGGTTGCGCAGGAAGGTGCCCCACTGGCAGTGTTCGGGGATCTTCGGGGTGTGCGCGAGGATCTCGGAGATCGGCACGCGCGACTCCCGCCGCACCGCCATGAAGATGCGGGGCATGAGGGGGAAGTGGAAGGCCATGTGGCACTCGTTGCCGCCCAGGTCGGCATCGCCGAAGTACTGCACCAGGTCGGTCGGCCACAGGTTCGCCTCGGCCAGCAGCACGGCGCCTGGGTACTCGTCGTCGACGATCTTGCGGATGCGTTTGAGGTACTCGTGCGTCTCGGGCAGGCCGGCGCAGTCGGTGCCCTCACGCTCGAACAGGTACGGCACCGCGTCCAGCCGGAAGCCGTCGATGCCCAGGTCGAGCCAGAAGCGCACGACGTCGAGCATCGCGTCGGCCACGGCCGGGTTGTCGTAGTTGAGGTCGGGCTGGTGGGCGAAGAACCGGTGCCAGAAGAACTGCTGCCGGACCGGGTCGAACGTCCAGTTGGACGGTTCCGTGTCGGCGAAGATGATTCGCGCGTCGGGGTAGCCGGTGTCACTGTCGCGCCACACGTAATAGTCGCCGTACGGCCCGTCCGGGTCCCGCCGCGACTCCTGGAACCACTCGTGGGCGTCCGAGGTGTGGTTGAGCACCAGGTCGGTGATGACCCGGATGCCGCGGGCGTGCGCCTCGTCCAGCAGCGTCACGAAGTCCTCGAGCGTGCCGTACTCCGGGCAGATCGCGTAGTAGTCGCTGATGTCGTACCCGCCGTCGCGGCGCGGGGAGTCATAGAACGGTGGTAACCAGATGCAGTCGACGCCCAGCCACTGCAGATAGTCCAGTTTGGACACCAGCCCGAGCAGATCGCCGACGCCGTCGTTGTTCGCGTCGAAGCAGGCCTGGGTGAGCACTTCGTAGAAGACGGCGCGGCGGTACCAGTCCGGCTCGACCGGTAACCGACGGGCCGATGCCGGCGAGGTGGGGTGTGTCATGTGGGGTTCCGTTTCAGGTGGCGGTTATCGGACGGATCCGGCGAGCACGCTCTGCCGGAAGTACCGCTGGAACGCGAAGAACACGAGCAGCGGCACCGACATCGACGATCGCCCCCGGTGCGACGACGTCGACGTCGGAGGGGAACGAGCGCATCTGCTGCTGCAGCGCCCCGGGCCGGGCGCCGTGGTACCGCGACGGCGGCCGGAAGGTGTCGTGGACGCCGACCACGACCGCGTTGAGCACCCCGCGCTCGGGGCTCTGGTCGTAGAACAGCCGGAACGTGATGCCGGCGGCGACCAGCGCGATCGCCGTCGGCATGAACAGCACGACCCGCACCGCCGTGGCCCGGCGTACCCGCTGGGCGAGCACCGCCACGACCAGCCCGACCGCCGTCACGAGATTCGGGGCGGCCACGATCCAGACCGCGTTGTTGAGCACAGCCCGGCGGATCTGCGGCGTGCCGACGAGGTCGGCGTAGTTGGCCGTGCCGGCCCACCGCTCGCCGGTCGCGTCGTGCAGGCTCAGCCACGCCGTCCAGCCGATCGGGTACACGACCAGCAGGCCGATGATGAGCACGGCCGGCGCGAGGAACCACGCCGCGGTCCAGCGGCGGGCGGATCGGGTCATCATGCCACCCGGTACGCCTGCTCGGCGGCGTCCTCGAGGCGCGCCGCGACCACCGCCGGGTCGGTGTCCGGCGCGGCGAGGTACTCCTGCAGCAGCCGCCACATGCTCGCGCCGTTGCCGCCGCCGAAACTGCGCGGCGCCAGGTCCGACAGGTCGAACCGCAGCGTGCGGGCCCGCGCCAGGGCGCCGGCGATGTCCCGCCTGGCCGCGTCGGGATACGCGGCCGGGTCCAGGTCACGGTTGACGGACAGGAAGCCGCCCCGGGCGGCCATGATGGCGGCCGCCTCCGGCGAGGCCAGGTACGCCAGCAGCGCCATCGTCACCGGGCGGGTGTTGAAGGCCGTCGCGGCGTCGCCGGCGGCCACGACCGCGTCGCCCGAGCCGTCCACCGACGGCCAGCGAAAGTTCCGGGCGCCGTCGCCGACCCGGTAGACGCCCAGCTTGGCGATCTCGGTGCCGACGAAGTCGCCCTCGTACAGCATCGCCGAGGTGGGCCTCGGCCCGAACACGTCGGCGACCGAGCGCGTGAACGTCGTCTGCAGCGCGCCGCCGGGTCCGCCGCGCAGGAATCCCGGCGCCGCCCAGTAGCGGCCCATGAGCCGCAGGGCCGCCACCACCGTGGGGTCGGTCCACGGGATCTGGTGCGCGGCCAGCCGGTCGTACCGTTCCGCGCCGGCGAGCTGCAGATAGACGTTCTCGAACCAGTCGGTGAGCGGCCAGCCGTCGGCCCCGGGCACCGTCATGGCCGGCGTGCCGGAGTCCACAAGCGTCTGCGAGACGGCGGACAACTCGTCAAGCGTCGCCGGCGCGTGCACGCCGGCCGCGGCGAAGGCGTCGGCGCGGTACCAGATGACCGACTTGTTCGCCGCCTTGAAGTACACGCCGTAGAGCTGGCCGTCGAAGCTGCCGAACCGCTGCCACTGCGGCGAGAAGTGCGCCCGGACCGGCTGCGCGACGATTTCCGTGACCGGCATCGCCGCGCCGGTGGCAGCATAGCGGGCGAGCACCCCCGGCTGCGGAATCATCGCCACGTCGGGGGGCGTGCCGCCGGCGATCCGGGCCGACAGCAGCACCTCCAGATCGCTGCCGCCGGAGACGTACCGCACCCGCGCGCCGGTCTGCCGGCCGAACGCCCGGAGCACCTGCTCGAAGTTCGCCTGCTCGGCGTCGGTCCAGGTCGCCGCGACCTCGAGCGTCTGCCCGGCGTAGGGTCCGGGCGCCGCCGCGCCGCCGCAGCCGGCCAGCAGCAGGGCGAGGCACAACCCGGCGATGCCACCGCGCCGTCGGGTCACGAGCCGCACCGGCCGTCGCCGTCGAGCACGAGCATGTTCCGCACGTCGACGGCCAGCATCATCGCCGCCCCGACGACGACCCGCGACCGGTGACCGAGCCAGGCCCACAGGGGTACGGGCGGCCCGCCCGAGCACTCGGCGTCGGCGAGCTCGAGGCCGACGAGCCGGACCGCGCCCGCCGCCCGCACGAGCCGCACGGACGCGTGCAGCACCGGCGCGGCCGGTCCGGCCGCGGCCGGCAACCCCACCACGGCGTCCTGCAGATGCCCGGGGCCCAGCCCCAGCACGATGCGCCGGCCGAGGTGGCGACGCAGCGCCGGTCGCTGCCGCAGCAAGGCCGCCGCCGCAATCTGCTGGCCCCCGACGACGAGGACGGGACACCCGGGCCGCTCGCGCAGCACCGCCGGGACCAGACTCATCGACGGCTCGAGCACTCCCGTGTCCGCCATCGGACCTTCCCTTCACGCGCTGTGGTCAACGGGAATGGTGATGCGCGGCCATGCCCCGCACCAGGCCCTGCCGGCGGCCGTGACCGTGTTGCAAGACCTCTCACAAGATCACCGGACCGCCACGGCAACAACCGGCCATTCCGGCGTCGGTGTAGCGCTCACTACTGAACTCCGCGCTAGCCTGCGCGCTGGGATGCCCGCTGGAAGTCAGGAGTTCACATGGCGCCGCTCGGCGCGCACCGTGCCACCTACGACCCGAAGCCCCAACGATGGGCCGGCTCCGCGTTCGCGGCCGTCGCGCTCACGCTCATGATCGCGCTGGCGGTCGTGAGCGGCAACGTCGCCCTGAACGTGTGCATGGCGCTGCTGTTCGCGGGGTTCGCCGCGATCACGATCGACAAGGCGCTATCGGCGCGGCGCGGCCGAAACGCCAAGCTCGAGCTGTTCGAGCACGGCCTGCTGTTCACCGACGGCGACGGGCCGAGGTCGAGCACTTCCGCGCCGTCTACGACGCCCGGTTCGAGATCGTGCCGCACGGGCAGCGCTCCCTGCATGGTGGCGAACACGTAATGGGCCGGCTGGCGCGAATCGGTGCCCGCGGGCAGCCACGGTCAAAGCGTGGCATGTCCTGGATGGCGACAGATGACGTCAACGCTGACGAGACGACGCATTAGCCCGGCAACGGTTGAGCCCGGCGCGCAGGTCGCGGCGGAGCTTGGCGTCCAGGCCGGGCACGGCCAGCGCGGCAGTCAGATCGTCAGCGGCCTCGCCCCAGCGCTCCAACCGCATCAGCGCGGTGGCGCGGTTGTAGCGAGGCTCGGCCGCGGTCGACAGCACCACCGCACGGTCGAGGTCCGCCACAGCAGCGGCGGCGTCGCCACGTTCGAAGCGTACGGCGGCTCGGTTGGTCCACGCCTCGGCCAGTCCGGGATCGGCGTCGAGGGCCCGCGTCAGCAGATCGTCGGCCTCGTCGAGGGCACCGCGTTCGGAGCGGATCAGACCCAGCGTGCACAGCAGTGCGGGTGCGTCGCGCCGCTCGGCCGGAACTGAGCGTACGCATTCTTCGGCGGCAGCGAGGTCGCCCCGCGCGAGATGGAGGTTGGCCAGCGCTACGCGGGCGTCGAGATGGGCCGGATCGATGGCTAGGACGCGCCGCAGGTCCTCACGTGCCGCCCCGCTCCGTCCGGTCTCCTCATGCAGCGTCGCGCGGTTGTAGTACGCCTCTGGCAGGTGTGGTCCCAGCCGGATCGCCGCCGCGTAGTCGCCTAAGGCGGCGCTCGTACGCCCAGCGGCACGGTGCAAGGCCGCCCGATCGACGTAGTACTCGCAGTTTTCGGGGTCGAATGCGATGACGTCGTCGAGGTCGGCCAGCGCCTCGGCGGCTTTGCCGAGCGCCAAGTGGAGCTGGGCCCGGTTGTGTCGGAGGCGGGCTTGGTCCTGCCGACGCTCATCTGCGCCCAGGACGGTGGACAGCTTCACCAGACCGGAGTTCACCAGTTCCAGCGCTTGGTTCGCCCGGCCCTCGCGGCTGTCCACCAGCGCGATGCCTTGCTCGTAGAAGACGGTCGACACGACGCGCCGGCGTTCGTCGGTGATGCCGTCGGCCAGGTGAAGTGCCCTCTCCAGCCACTGTCTGGCCATGGCCGGGTTCTGCTGCGCCGGGGGAAGGTGGCGGGCGTACAGCATGGCCGTGGAGTATGCGGCCGACATCGTGATCTTCGGATCGTCGGTGACGGCTTGGACTTCGGCGTACAACTGGAGTGCCTCGCCGGCGTGGCCGACCGCGGCGAGGGCGGTGGCCAGTCCCGTGGTGAACGACCACCAGTGGGCAAGGTCGGTCTCGGGTGTGACGGCGGCCCGGCCGCGCCGCGCGGTACGCACGGCGTGGTGGTAGAAGCCGCGCGCCAGACTGTCGCCGAGCATGGCCCGTAGGTGGGTCGGCCGGGATTCGACCTCCGGCTCGGGCGCTCCCCCGTCGTGGAGGTGCAGGGCCATCGGAGTCGACGCGAGCCGCCGCGTCAGCGTCGCGAGGAGTTCCGCGGTCGTCTCGTCGGCCGCGTCGGTGTGGACGAAGTGGACGGTCAGGGGATGGCGTACGGCGCACGCGGCCACGAATTCCGCCGCCCCGAACGAGAGGGCGGCCGTACGCCGAGCGGGGTGGAACCGGATCGGCTGCTCGTCTGCCGCGGCCGTCGTGGCCGGATTCAGGGCCGGGACGATGGAGTGCAGCTCGAGGGCATGGCGGGCGGCCTGCCGGGGATGATCGCGGGCGAGGTCGGCGAGGAATGCGTCGACCCCTGCGTACGGGCCGAGGTCGCGGTGGCAGTCGTAGGGCGGGCGCTGGGAGGCGCCCGCCCGGCCTCGTCTTACCAGCACCATTCCAACCAGAGCCGCCGCGCTCCGGACAACAGGCGCACGGCACTCTTGTGGCGGATCGTCATTTTCCGCACTGTCCACCTCCGTCGGGGATCACAATGAAGTGATCAGCATCATAGAGGTGCGTATCGATTAATGGGAAGAGCGCTCCGCGGGCTCGATGGTTCCACGAGCTTCGTCGAGGACGCCATGTCAATCGCGCGGTATCTCAACGACCGCCAACGCTTCGACCTGGTTACCGACGGCCTCGTACCGCAGGTCGTGCTTCCGGCACCTCCCACGACCGCGGCTGGACGGGGCCGTTCGCCGCCGGCCCCGTCCTGGGGTGGCTCGAGGAGCAGCTCTTGAAAAAACTTTGTCGGCCGGTTGTCGAAGCCGCCCTCTCCCGTTCGAAGTCTGTACGGAAGCGAGCCCCGCGACCCCAGCCAGATACCCGCAGGAGAGTTCCGTGCGCAAGATCATCACCTCGACCTACGCCACCCTCGACGGCTACATCGACAACCCCCACGAGTGGACGTTCCAGTACTCGGATGAGCGCTCCCAGCTGCACGCGTTCACGATGACGCTCAAGGCGGACTCCCTGCTGCTCGGCCGGGTGACCTACGAGGGTATGGCGCAGGCGTGGCCGAGCATGGGCGGCAACCCCTACGCCGACCACGTCAACTCCATCGAGAAGTACGTGGTCGCCAACGGGCCGGTGGACACCGCCGCGTGGGGACCCGCGACGGTCATCGCCGGGGACGATCTCATCGCCGAGGTCACCCAACTCAAGGAGCGGGACGGCGGGGACATCCTCATCTGGGGCAATGGCCGCCTGACCGACGCGCTCGCCGCGGCAGGGCTGCTCGACGAGTACCGGGTCTGGATCTACCCGGTGATCAAGGGGAAGGGCGAGCCCTTGTTCCGGCCGGAGAGCGCCACCGCACTGCAGCTCGTCGACTGCACCACGTTCGACAACGGCGTGGTCGTGGTCACCTACCGCCCGGCCAGCTGATCTGACGAGTCGCACCGGAGCAAGTCGGTGACGCACGAGCCCGCACAACACCGAGGACCGATACCCGAGGAGATCGACATGAACGACGACGTAACGACCTACATCAACCGGGGACTGCCGTGGCAGGTCGAGGTGTGCGAGAAGCTTCGGCAGCTCGTCCGTCGGACGGTCCCGGACGTCGAGGAGCGGTTGGAGTACGGCAAGCCGCACTTCGCCGGCGACGGTCGGCACGTGGCAGCGATCCACGTCGCGCGGGGCAGGATTTCATTCTTGATCTTCAATGCCGGGGGCATCGATCCCGTCAAGGGCGTTCTGCGGTCGTTGGGCAACGGCGAGCGGAAGACCGCCGACATCAGCGAAGGACAGTCCGTCGACTACGAGTTTCTCGCCGACGTCCTGGCCAGGACCAGCGCCGGTTAGTGTTGCCCGGACCAGGCGGAAGCGCGGAGACAGGAGGAGACGACATGCGAGTTCTGGTGATGACGAAGGGCGCCGGCGCCGACGAGGAGAAGGCCACGCCGACGGCGGAGATGTTCGAGCAGATGAAGGTGTACAACGAGCAGCTGGTCAACGCCGGCATCATGCTCGGCGGCGAGGGTCTGCAGCCCAACGCCAAGGGCGCGCAGGTGGTCTTCACCGAGACCGGCACGTCGGTCGTCGACGGGCCGTTCGCGGAGTCGAAGGAGCTCATCGCCGGCTACTGGATCTGGGAGGTCCGCTCGCTGGAGGAGGCTGTCGAGTGGGCCAAGAGGTGTCCGTACGACCCGCGGTACGGCGCGGATCAGGTGCTCGAGATCCGGCCGTTCTATGAAATGGCAGACTTCGATGCCACGCTCGCCGCCGCCGGCGCCGACGAGGAGAGCCCGGCGCCCCGGGAAGAAGGATGACGATGGACGTGCGGCGTACGATCGAGGCGCTCTGGCGGATGGAGGCACCCCGGCTGATCGCCACCCTCGCCCGCCAGATCGGGGACGTGGGGGTCG
The DNA here is from genome assembly GCF_040300725.1 of Dactylosporangium sp. NPDC000244. Taxonomy (NCBI): domain Bacteria; kingdom Bacillati; phylum Actinomycetota; class Actinomycetes; order Micromonosporales; family Micromonosporaceae; genus Dactylosporangium; species Dactylosporangium sp. NPDC000244. Next base: position 156,434 of record NZ_JBEPEH010000005.1, on the reverse strand, counting down.
CCGAGGACCTCGCCTCCGAGGCGTTCGTTGCCGCACTGGAGCAGTGGCCGGCCGAGGGCATCCCGCCCCGGCCCGGCGCCTGGCTGATGGCCACGGCCCGGCACAAGGCGATCGACCGAGCGCGCCGCGAGGAAGCGGGCCGCCGCAAGGCCGCACTGATCGCGGTGGAAGCGCAGCCGTACACGCCCGACGTCGCCGACGACCTGCCCGACCCGATCTCCGACGACGTACTCACGCTGATCTTCATAGCTTGTCATCCGATCCTGCCCCGGGAGGCGCGGGTCGCGCTGACCCTGCGGCTCATCGGCGGTCTCAGCACCGACGAGATCGCCCGGGCGTTCCTCGTTCCCTCGGCGACGCTCGGCCAACGGATCTCGCGGGCCAAACGCACCCTCAGCGAGGCGCAGGTTCCGTTCGAACCACCCGGCGCCGACACGCTGCCGGCCCGGGTCGGTGCCGTACTTGAGGTTGTCTATCTCATCTTCAACGAGGGCTACTCCGCGTCCTCCGGCGACGGCTGGGTCCGCCGCGACCTGGCCCAGGAGGCGATGCGGCTGGGCCGGGTGCTGGCGGGCCTGCTGCCGACGGAGCCGGAGGTGTTCGGGCTGCTGGCGCTGATGGAGCTGCATGCGTCACGATTCGCCGCCCGCGCCGAGCCGGACGGAACACCGGTCCTGCTGGACCACCAGGACCGGTCGCGCTGGGACCGCATCCTCATCGCCCACGGGCTGTCGATGCTCGACCGCGCGGCCAAGCTCGGCCGGCCGCTCGGGCCCTACGCCATCCAGGCAGCGATCGCCGCCCGTCATTCCCGCGCGCGGACCTTCGCCGAGACCGACTGGGCCGCGGTCCTCGCGTTGTACGACGCACTCGCCCAGGTCGCCCCCTCCCCCATCGTCGAGCTGAACCGTGCGGTCGCGCTGCTCTACGCGGACGGGCCGGAGGCGGCCCTCGCGGCGATCGACGCGATCCGGGACGACAAGCGCCTGGCCCGCTACCACCTGCTGGGCGCCGTCCGCGCCGACGTCCTGATCCGCCTGGGTCGGGCGTCCGAGGCCGCAGAAGAGCTCGAACACGCCGCCGACCTCGCGCCGACGCGCCACGAGCGGCAACTGCTCCGCCGGCGGATGGCCGACGCCCTCGCCGGCAAGGCCGCCGACACCGCGCATTGACTCGGCCCGGCCGCGGAGCACCCCTGCGCGCGGCGACGTCAGGCGATTGCGCAGCTGGTCCGGCGACTCGTCCATTGCCTCGGGCCGCTCGGCCGGCGCCGCAACCGGCGCCGCGTTCGAGGACTTCTTGCGAGCCGGGCGTTTTGCCAGCCCGTTGCGGGTGCGTTCCAGCAGGTCGAGCGCGCTCATCGGTGCCGCGACTCCGTCCGTGTGGTCATCTTCGTCCGGCACCGCGACATACTCCACGACCACCGGCGCCCGCGACCCGCCGTTCGGCTCCGCGGCGGCCGGCGCCGGTGTCCGGGCAAAGACACGCCGGAGCGCGGCGCCGACACGCCTGGCGTACTGGTCAGGGCACGGACGGCCGCGGGCTGGCCGCTGAGTCGATGCCGGTGCTGACCGTGGTTGGCGCCGACGGTGGGACCGCTCGTTACCCAGCCAGCTACGCGAACCTCATCGCTCCGCCTGCGACGCGCGGTGGTACGGCCTCCTGACCTGCCATTGCCGACCGCGCACGCAGCTGCCGAGCCCGCATGATCGGGCGACTCTCGGTGCCCGGGCCGGCCGGGTCACACGGCGGCGGCCCGTCGCGCCGTCAGGGCCACCGGCAACCTGGTCGGGCTGACCATCACCCACGGGTTGCGGAACTCGGCGGGCTCGGTGGCGTCGACGGCGATGTCGCCGTACCGGTCCAGCAGGATCTCCATGGCGATCCGCGCCTCCAGCCGGGCCAGCGGGGCGCCGAGGCAGAAGTGCAGCCCGTGGCCGAAGCCGAGGTGAGGGTTGGGCGCCCGGCGCGGGTCGAACCGGGTCGGGTCGGCGAAGACCCGCTCGTCGCGGTTGGCGGCCGCGAGCCAGGTGACGACCACCGCACCGGACGGGACGGCGGTCTCACCCACCATGGCGTCGGTGGTCGCCCGCCGGGCCAGCCGCGGGAAGGGCGTGTACAGCCGCACGACCTCCTCGATCGCCCCCGGCAGCAGCGACCGGTCGGCCCGCACCTCGGCGGCGGCGTCCGGGTGCGCGTCGAGGCACAGCACCGTGTTGCCCAGGGTCGCCGTCGTGGTGATGTGCCCGGCGAGCAGCAGGAGCCCGACGAACCCGACGATCTCCTCGTCCGACAGGCGGGTGCCGTCGGCCTCGGCGAGCACGAGCCGGCTGATCAGGTCCTCGCCCGGGTCGGCCCGGCGGGCGCGGATGTGCGCCAGCAGGTAGGCGTTCATCTCCCGCAGCGCCGGCGCGATCGCCTCCACCGCCTCCTTGCCGGTCAGCGAGGCCAGCGACTCGTCGGGGCCGGCGTCGGAGCGCTCGAACAGGCGATCGGCCCAGGTGCGAAACAGCGGGCGGTCCGCCGCGGGGATGCCGAGCAGCTCGGCGATCACGATCACCGGCAGCGGGTAGGCGAGGTCCTCGATGAGGTCGATGCGCCGCTCGCCGGCCCGCCGGTCCAGCAGCCCGGTCGTCACCTCGGCGATGCGGGGCTCCAGGCCGGCCACCGTCCTCGGGGTGAACGCCTGGCCGACCAGGCGGCGCAGGGCGTCGTGCCGGGGTGGGTCCATCCGCACGAAGTTGCCGCGCTGGAACAGGTCCAGATCCTCCTGCTGGGGAACCAGGTCGCCGAGGTCGGAGGAGAATGTCGCGGTGTCGGCGAGCACCGCGACGATCTCGGGGTGACCGAGTACGGTGCAGCACCGCCGCTCGTCGTCGTAGTACGCCGGACCGCGCCGGCGCGACTGCTCCAGCCACGCGTGCAGGTCGGACAGGGTGAAGGTCGGCATGGCGCATCACACTCTCGCGCGTGTCGGGGTCAGGGGCCGCGTCGCCGCCCGCACGGCCTACCCGGCCGCCCCGGCGCCAAACCAGAGAAGGCCACCCCGAACGGCACCGGGACGGCCTTCGCTTTCGGCTGATCGGCCGCGCAGGTTGGCCATGCCGGCCGCGCTGATCTTCGAGAACCGCAGGGACTGGCCCTGGGTCGGCGTTGCCGCCGGGGGCGTTGTCCTGCTCGTGGTTCGCGTTGTGGTACCCCTTGGCACCGACGCCGCGAGTGCGTTCGCCGATCCCGCGGATCTGGGGGTGGCTGCTGTCGCAGGCACGCATCCGCTCGGGGTAGGTCCCGGTCGTAGTGCGGGACACCGATCTGGCGCTTGAGCGTCGGGGCTCGGGCCGGTACCGGCGCGGGCTGGTCGGTCGGTCCTGGGACTAGGTGGGGCAATCCTGGAGAGCTCTTCGCAGATTCCTGTACTCGCGCCCGGGTGACGCAGGCGGCAACGATTGCAGCGCCGGCATGCTATCGCCGGTTGCGGTCGTAGCTGGCCCAGCCCTGGTCGAGCAGCCGGAATCCGGCGTCGATGGCTGACTCCGGATCGGCCTGTCGGGCCATGAGCGGGATCTGGAGCGCGAAACGCGCGTAGAAGCGGATCTCCTCGCTTGGCTCGGCGAGTCCGAATTCGTCGGTAAGCATTGCGACGAGCGCGTCCTCATGGCGCAGCCACATCTTCTCGGCGTATTCGACCAGGGCTGGGGTGCCTTCCATGAGGACGACGATCCGATTCATGGGCTCGGTGTTCAGTGCGGCGATCTCGGCGAGGTAGTGCGCCTTCAACGCGTCGGAGATCGATGTCCCCGGTGCGCGGCCGCGCACCGCCGCGACGAGCCGGTCATGCCGCTCGCTCTCATCGCTGAAGACCAGCGCCTCCTTGCGAGGGAAATGGGCGAAGACGGTCTTGGGCGTCACATCGGCCTTGTCCGCGATCTCGCGCACGGTCACGGCGTCGAAGCCGTGCTCGAGGAACAGGGCGGTCGCCGCCTCCAGGATCGCCGTCCGTGTCGCCGTCTTCTTGCGCTCGCGTCGCCCCACGGGCGCATCGTTCACCATGCTCAGACTGTAACCGGAGCGATAACTACATTGACAGTATAAGTATACCGGATATATTAAGAGTCCGGATGTAGTCAACGAGCCTCGTGTGGGGCGCCGCCGCCTTGAGGCCCAGGTACTGACGCCCGTTCTATCGCGCGGCGCGCCACTGATGGTCACCGTCCGCCCGGGAACGCTGCCGCGGACACGGCGGAGGTGGCCGACCTCCGGCGGTCTTGTCACGCCAAGCTCACGTCGCACAGCAGAAAGGCAGAGAGGCATGACTGAAGAAAAGGAGCCGCCGCGGAGCCTCGGCACCGGCGGGCACTCGCGTGAGCAGCGTCCGAGCGCAGGAGCGCTGCTGATCGCCGGACCGGTGATCTTCCTGCTCGCGGAGTTCGTTGCCGCTATGGCGTGGACGGATCCCGCCTACAGCTACACCCACCACTTCATCAGCAACCTCGGTGTTCATGGGCCCTCGACATTGTTCGGGCAGTACATGTACTCACCGCTGGCGTGGGTGATGAACACCGGCTTCTTCTTGTTCGGCCTCACAATCCTGGCCGGGACCGTCGCGCTGCGGGATTTGTCGGGGCGGCGCCGCTGGGCCACGCTCGTCCCGGCTGCGATGCTGGCCGTCGGTGGCGTCCTGCTTGCCCTGTATCCCGGATCCGGCGAGGCACTCGACAACGGCACCGGTGAGTACCACAGCACGGGCGCGTTCTGCGGTTTCATCGGCGGCAATGTGTTGGCCATCGTGCTTGGGCGCCGTTGGCAGCGCATCGGCGTCTCCCAGCGCATGGGACGAGCGCTCATCGTGGTGGGTGTGATCGGCCTGCTGTCGATGACCGCCTACCTCGCGCTGATCGTGAGCGCGGGCGACAACCCCATCGGCATCATCGGTCTGGTCGAACGCGGCGCCGTCCATCCGTTCCTGATCGGACTCATCTGCGCCGGAGCAGCGATCAGCAAGCGGCGGGCCGCGAACGCGGCACCGGGCCGCGCGGCAGCGCACACGCAGGCAGGGCCGCGACGCTGCGTGGGGTGGCCAGCGCACGTTGCGGATCGAAGCGGCGGGGCAGCCACTCCCACTCCTGACAGTCCCGGAAGAACGTGCGGACCGCGCTGAGCTGAGTGGCCTTCGAGGCCGGCTCCAGCGGCTTGCCGACGCGGTCACCCATCCCAGTGGTGCGCTGGGCATAGTGACCGACGTTCATCCGGTCCAGTGCCGCGACCCACGCCGCGCAGGTCTGCCGGGTCCACGTCGACGGGTCGGTCTCCTCGGGATGCTCGGCGGCCATGGGTGGCGCTCGTCGACCCGTGGCCGGCCGCCCTGCACAGCCCGGCATGGTCACCGCCTGCCGACCGGCTCGCCATCCGGGCCGGCACCGCGGTCCGCACCCTGCTCACCGACCCCACCTACCGAACCGGCGCGCAACGCGTCGGCGACCAGATCCGCCGCGCCCCGAAAGCCGCCAACGTCTGGTCCACGCTCCGCGACCGGCTCTCGTCCAGGCCGCCGGTGCGCCGCGCGGATCTGGTGAGCCGATACGACCAGGAGGCGCCAGCCACGACGCCTGAACCCCCAGCGCGCGCGTTCTCCTGACGTAGTTCGTCGAGCTCCGGCCACCGCGTCTCCGGGCACCACGGCACCAGGAAACACACGTGAGACGTCTATCGAGCCTTGCCAGCGAAGCCGACCGACAACAACTACGACCACCGGAACCAGGCGCACAGGAGCGGGAGTCCGTCATGTCGTTGAACTTTCGAACCTCGGTCCGCGCGACCATCCTCGATGAGAATGACCGGGTCCTACTATGCCGATTCGTTTTCCCTCGCCCGGCGGTCCCGAACGAGGCACAGGCCGTCTGGCAGGGCGATTGCGTAGTTGACCGGCGAGGCGCTGAGCAGGGAGTTCGTGCTGTGAGAGGGCCCAGCGGAGGCCGAAGAAGCGGGTGAGGCCGCATCGGTGATCGTGGAGTTCTCGACGCTTCACGCCCGTGGCGCAAGATTTTCTCAAGAGATTGTCCACCCTGAATAGATGGTCGGGTGGCGCGCTGAAGATGAGCCTACCCCGGCCAGCTGACCGGGCGGTCACTTCGACATCGGCTTCAGCACCCCCTTCGCACGCGATAACGCGTGCGTCAGAAGCATGTTCACGGGAGGCACCATGCCTGCTGTCCCATCGATCCTGGCCGTGGTGACGGCGCTGTCCGCCACTCTGATCGCGCCGCTCGCGGCGCCCGAAGTCGCGTCGGCGGCGCCGTCCGCGACCCTGAGCGAGCAGGCGGCCCAAGCCCGGGCGGTCGCCTCCGGCAAGCCGGTCGAGGCGACCGCGCTGCGCGACGAGCACCAGCAGGTGCTCGCCAACCCGGACGGCACGTTCACGCTGACCCAGAGCGTCGAGGCGGTGCGGGTACGCCGCGGTACAAGCTGGGTTCCGGTGGACACGACGCTGCGGCGCAACTCCGACGGCACCGTCGCGCCGGCCGCGGCCGTACTTGACATGTCCTTCTCCGGCGGCGGCACCGCTGCGCTGGCCCGGATGCGGCGCAACGGCGGTGAGCTGTCGCTGACCTGGCCCGGGACGCTGCCGGCGCCGATCCTGTCCGGCAACACCGCCACGTACGCCGAGGTCCTGCCGGGCGTCGACCTGACCGTCCGGGCCGTGGCCGAGGGCTTCTCCGAACTGCTCGTGGTCAAGTCGGCGGCGGCCGCGGCCAACCCGGCCCTCGCCTCCCTGAAGCTGGCCACCGCCACCAAGGGCGTGAAGATGACGACGCGCGCGGACGGCAGCCTCGCCGCCGCCGACGCGAGCGGCAACGCGGTGTTCGAGGCTCCGGCGCCGTACATGTGGGACTCCACCGGGCAGGGCTCGGTGGCGGTGCCGGGCGGCGCGGTGCGCCGGATGGGCGTCGAGGTCACCCCGGGGGCGCTCGCGCTGCAGCCCGACCGGCAACTGCTGACCGGCACGGCGACCCGCTACCCGGTCTACATCGACCCGTCCTGGTCGGGGTCGAAGCTCGCCTGGACGCAGGTGTGGAGCAACCTGCCCACCACCTCGTTCTGGAACGGCGCGAACGACGCCGAGGACGAGGCCCGGGTCGGCTACGACGCGACCGACGGCAAGACCACCCGGTCGTTCTTCCGCTTCGACACCTCGGGCGTGAAGGGCAAGCACATCATCAAGGCCACCCTGCAGACGCAGGAGGTGTGGTCGCGGTCGTGCACCGCGCGGGAGGTGCAGGTCTGGGAGACCGGCGGCATCACGTCGGCGACGACCTGGAGCAAGCAGCCGAGCTGGATCAGCAAACTGGCCGCGAAGAGCCTGGCGAAGGGGTGGTCGTCCAGCTGCCCGGCCGGCGGCGTGGAGTTCACCGTGACCCCGCACGTGGTCAAGGCCGCCGCGAACGGCTCGACCTCGATCACCGAGGGCATGAGGGCGTCGGCGACCGCGGAGTCCAACAAGGACACGCTGTCCTGGAAACGGTTCAAGAGCACCCCGTCGATCACCATCGTCTACAACACCGTGCCGGCCGCGCCGACCAACCTCAGCACGGACGGCTCGACCACCTGCACCACCGGCACCGGCCGGCTGGTCATCGGCACCACGACCCCGACGCTGCGGGCCTCGGTCAGCGACGCCGACAACGCCGTGATGGCGCACTTCCAGTGGTGGCTGTCGAACGGCACGGCCGCGGTCGGCGAGTACACGTCGGCGTCGGTGGCCGGCAAGAAGCCGACAGTGGTGGCGAAGGCGATCCCGACCGGGGCGTTCAGCAACGGACAGGTCGGCAAGTGGCGGGTGCGCTCGGAGGACGGCACGGACGTCAGCGCGTGGAGCTCGTGGTGCGAGTTCCAGATCGATGCCACGCGGCCGCCGATCCCGGCCGTCGCCTCCAGCGCGTTCCCGGACAACGCCGAGGGTGACGCCGTGATGGGTGTGGCCTCCTCGGTGACGGTGAGCGCGAACGGCGGCACGGACGTCGTGAAGTACGAGTACGCGGTCAACGGCGACGCGACCGCGCTGAGCAAGACCGCCACCCCGTCGGCGGCCGGCGGATCGGTGACGTTCTCGGTCACCCCGGACCGGTTCGTGAACTGGCTGCAGGTCCGCGCCGTGGACCGCGCCGGCAACAAGTCAGAGGTGGCCACCATCGTCTTCTACGCCGGCTCCCCACCCGCCCCGACCGGCGACTGGGAGCTCAACGAGACCGGCGACGCCACCGCGGCGGTGGACTCCTCGGCCAATGCCCGCGACGCCTCCCTCGGCGGCGGTGCCACCTGGAACGACGGCTTCGACGGCGGCGGACTCGCCCTGGACGGCACCAGCGGGTACGCGGCGACGACCGGCCCGGTGCTCGACACCATGAAGTCGTTCTCGGTGAGCGCCTGGGTCTACACGACCGACCTGTCGCACAACATCGTCGCGATGACCCAGATCGGCGCGCACGCCAGTACGTTCACGCTCTACTACTCCTCCTCGTACAAGAAGTGGATTTTCAATCGGACGACGGTGGACGCGGACACGACGACGTTCGTGCGGGCCATCTCGACCACCGCGCCGGTGGCCAACACGTGGGTGCACCTGGCCGGCGTCTACGACGCCACGGCGGGACAGATCCGGTTGTACGTGAACGGTGTGCTCGAGGCGACCACGGCGTACACGACCCCGTGGGCGGCCACCGGCGTCTTCCAGATCGGGCGGTCGCAGGTGGCCAGCGCCTTCGGCGAGTACTGGCCCGGCCGCATCGACGCGGTCAAGGTGTACGACCGGGTGCTGCTCCCCGGTGAGCTGCAGCAGGTCCCCCGCCTGGCCGGCCAGTGGAAGATGGACGAGACCTCCGGCACCACCGCCGCCGACGCCACCGGCGCCCACCCGGCCACGTGGTCGTCCGCGGGCGTCAGCCGGGTCACCGGCGTCAGCGGCAACGCGGTCGCGGTCAACGGCACGACGGGCGTGCTCACCGCGTCCGGCCCGGCCGCCCGCACCGACGGTAGCTTCTCGGTGAGCGCGTGGGTGCAGCCGTCCGCGCTCACCAAGAACGGCATCGCGGTGAGCCAGCTCGGCACCGCAGTCGGCGCGTTCAACCTCGGCTGGGCGTGGAACTCCGACTATTCCTCGTACCTCTGGTCGGTGCGCACCTCGGCCACGGACGCGTCCGGGTCGTCCCTGCGCGAGGCGAGCGACCTGTTCGACGTGCCGACGGTCGGAGTGTGGACCAACCTCACCGCGGTCTACGACGCCCAGGACCACAAGCTGAGGCTGTACGTGGACGGGCAGGCGGTCGACGAGACCGACCACGCCAGCGCGTGGAACGCGGCCGGCGCCCTGCTGATGGGCCGCGGCCAGGCATCGAACGTGACGTTCTCGCAGTATCTCACCGGCGCCATCGACGACGTCCGGGTCTACTCGGGCGCCCTGAGCGACCAGGCGGTATTCGACATCTACAGCGCCATCGCCGACGCGGAATGAACGGGGTACCGATCATGCGCAAACACCGAACCGTGAGCCGGCGTGTGCTGGCCGGACTGCTGGCGGTGGCCGTGGTGGCCGCCGGCCAGGAGGTGGTGCCCGCCACGCCGGCGCAGGCCGCGCCGGTGCAGTGGAAGACCGCCGCCCGGAACGAACGATCCGTGCCGGGCAAGAACTTCACGCCGAAGGCCGCGAAGCCCGCCGCCGACAAGTCGGTGCTGCGTACCCCGGCGAAGGTGGACTGGCCGGCCGCCGGCGCCGCCGACGTGACCCTGGGCGCCACCCGCGCCCGGGCCGGCGGCCTGCCGGTGTACCTGAGCAAGCCGACCGGCGGGAAGGCGACGGTCGAGGTGCTCGACCGGGCCGCCACCGAGCGGGCCGGCGTCGACGGCCTGCTGTTCCAGGTCAAGGGGGACAGCCCCGGGCAGGCGAAGGTGACCGTGGACTACTCGTCGTTCCGCAACGCGTGGGGCGGCGACTGGGCGTCCCGGCTGCGGCTGGTCCAGCTGCCGGCGTGTGCGCTGAGCACCCCGGCCCGCGCCGAGTGCCAGGCCGGCACGCCGGTCGACACCGACAACGCCACGGCGAAGGGCACGCTGACCGCCGACGTCTCGCTCACCGGCGGCACGGTGACCACGCTCGCGGCGACCGCGGCGCCGGCCGGCAGCGCCGGCGACTACAAGGCGACGAAGCTGTCCGCCTCGTCGTCGTGGGAGGCGGGCGGCTCGTCCGGCGACTTCGCGTGGACGTACCCGATGGACGTGCCCCCGTCGCTGGGCGGCCCGGAGCCGGACGTGGACCTGCGCTACTCCTCGGGCAGCGTGGACGGCCGGACCGCGGCGACCAACAACCAGTCCTCCTGGGTCGGCGAGGGCTGGGACCTGAGCGAGGGCTTCATCGAGCGGCGCTACAAGTCGTGCTCCGACGATGTTTCCACCACGACGAAGCCGTACGACATGTGCTGGGAGACGGACAACGCGTTCCTGGCTGCCGGCGGCGACGCCGTCGAGCTGGTCAAGGACGACAGCACCGGGGTGTGGCGCAAGAAGCAGGACGACGGGTCGCGGATCGAGCACCTGACCGGGGCCACCAACGGCGACAACGACGGCGAGTACTGGCGGGTCACCGCGCCGGACGGGACGCAGTTCTACTACGGGCTCAACCGGCTGCCGGGGTGGGCGAGCGGCAACGAGGTGACCAACTCGGCGTGGACCGCGCCGGTGTTCGGCAACGACTCGGGAGAGCCGTGCCACGCGTCCACCTTCGCGGCCTCGTACTGCACTCAGGCGTACCGCTGGAATCTGGACTATGTCGTGGACCCGGACGGCAACGCGATGTCGTACTTCTACACGACCGAGACGAACTACTACGGGCGCAACCTGACCGCGTCGGCCGGCACCTCATACGTCCGCGCCGGGTACCTGAGCCGAATCGACTACGGGCAGCGCGCGGACACGATGTACTCGGCGGCGGCCCCGATGCGGGTGAACCTCGCGGTCGAGGAGCGGTGCGCGGCCGGTGCCACCTGCGGCACCGGGGCGATCACCAAGGACACCGCGAAGAACTGGCCGGACACCCCGTACGACCAGGCGTGCGCCTCCGGTGCGAGCTGCACCAACCTGTACGCGCCGACGTTCTGGTCGCGCAAGCGGCTGGCGGGCGTCACCACCCAGGTGCTGGTCTCCGGTACCACCTACAAGGACGTCGACGGCTGGGCGCTGGGCTACGAGTTCCGTGACCCCGGCGACGGCACCTCGCCGGCGCTGTGGCTGGCCTCGATCACCCGGACCGGCAAGGTCGGCGGCACCAGCGCGCTGCCGGCGGTCACGTTCGAGGGCACCCAGCTGGAGAACCGGGTGGACGCCGAGGAGGGCATCCCGCCGATGTACAAATGGCGGGTCACCGACATCTACGACGAGTCCGGCGGGCACACCCGGGTCAACTACTCGGCCAAGGAGTGCACGCGGGCGGCCGCACCGACCCCGGACTCCAACACCAAGCGCTGCTTCCCGGCGTACTGGGTGCCGGAGGGTGCCCTCTCCCCGCAGCTGGACTGGTTCCACAAGTACGTGCCGATCCAGGTGCTCGAGGACGACCAGTCCGGGCTGGCCGGGATCGAGGAGACCGACTACGAGTACCTCGGCGGGGCCGCCTGGCACCACGACGACAACGAGCTGACGCCGGCGAAGTACCGCAGCTGGAGCGAGTGGCGGGGGTACGGCCGGGTGCGCGTGACGCACGGTGCGGCCGGCCAGGCACCGTCGCAGACCGAGACGCTGTACTTCCGGGGCATGAACGGGGACAAGCTGACAAGCGGTACGCGCAGCGTGTCGGTCACCGACTCGGAAGGCACCGCGGTCACCGACAGCCCGGCGCTGGCCGGCTTCACCCGCGAGGAGATCAGCTACAGCGGGGCCGGTGGCAGCGTGCTGGACGGGGCGATCGCAGACCCCTGGATCTCGTCGCCGACCTCGACCCACGGCAGCACCAAGGCGTACCTCGTCGGGGTCGCCCGCAAGCGCACCCGGCTGGCGCTCGCGGCGGGCGGCTGGCGGCGCACCGAGGTGCAGACCACCTACGACTCGTACGGGATGCCGGTCCAGGCCAACGACCTGGGCGACACGTCGGTGACCGGGGACGAGGAGTGCAATCGCACCACCTATGCCCGCAACACGTCGGCCTGGCTGACCAGCTACGTGGTCCGGCAGGAGCGGGTGTCGGTGGCGTGCACGACCACGCCTTCGTACCCGTCGAACGTGATCTCCGACGTGCGGACCTTCTACGACGGCGCCACGACCTTCGGGTCGGCACCGACCCGGGGCGAGGAGACCCTGAAACAGGAGCTGGCGTCCTACTCGGGCAGCACGCCGGTGTACGTACAGTCGGAGCGGTCCGTCTACGACCGCTACGGCCGGGTGATCGAGAAGTACGATGCGCTCGACGCCAAGACGAAGACCGACTTCACGCCGGCATCGGGCGGCCCGGTCACGGCGAGTACGGTGACCAACGCGATGGGGCACGTGACGACGACGACCTTCGAGCCGGCCTGGGGCAGCGAGACCGTCATCGTCGACCCGAACAACCGGCGTACCGACCTCACCTACGACCCGCTCGGCCGGCTCAGCGCGGTGTGGCTGGCGGACCGGTCCAAGCTGGGCGGCGCCTCGGCGAGCTACAAGTTCACCTACCTCGTGCAGACGGCCGCGCCGAACGTCGTCACGACCCAGACCATCCGCGACGACGGCACCTACCAGTCGCAGTACGCGTTCTTCGACGGGCAGTTGCGCCAGCGGCAGACCCAGAGCCCGACGGCCGGCGGCGGCCGGATCGTCACCGACGACTTCTACGACTCGCGGGGCCTGCTGGTGAAGCAGAACGGGGCCTACTGGAACGACGGGACCGCGGGCACCACGCTGCTGACCGTCACCGACAACACTGTTCCGGGGCAGACGGTCACCGTCTACGACGGCGACGAGCGGGAAACAACCAAGATCTTCCTCTCGTACGGCACGGAGAAGTGGCGCACCACGACCAGTTACGGCGGGGACCGGACGAGTGTCACGCCGCCGGCCGGCGGGACCGCCACGACCACGATCACGAACGCGGACGGGGAGACCACCGAGCTGCGCCAGTACACGTCGGGCGCGCCCACCGGCAGCTACGACGCGACCAAGTACACCTACACGCCCGGCGGTGACCTGGCGAGCGTGACCGACGCGGCCGAGAACGTCTGGAAGTACACCTACGACCTGCGGGGCCGGAAGGTGACCGACGTCGACCCGGACAAGGGCACCTCGACCTACACCTACGACAACGCCGACCAGCTCCTGACCACGACCGACGCCCAGGGCAACACGCTCGCGTACACCTATGACGCGCTGGGCCGCAAGACGGCGGAGTACAGCGGGTCCACGTCCGGCACCAAGCTGGCCGACTGGACGTACGACACCCTCGCGAAGGGGCAGCCGACCGCGTCGACCCGCTACGTCGGCGGCGCCGCGTACAGCACGACGGTCACCAACTACGACACCAGGTACCGCCCGCTGGGGACCTCGGTGACGATCCCGCCGGCCGAGGGCAGCCTGGCGGGCACCTACAAGTTCAACACCGGGTACACCGACACCGGCCAGACGCAGGTCGTGACCTATCCGGCGATGGGCGGGCTGACCGCGGAGACCCTGCGGTACAGCTACGACTCCGACGGACGGCTGACCACCGCCCAGACCGGGCTGTCCACGCTGCTCACCGCGGCGACCTACTCGGTGTACGACGAGCCGCTGCAGTACACGCTGCAGTCGGTGAGCGGCAAGCAGGTGGCGCAGACCTTCTTCTACGAGGACTCGACCCACCGGCTCACCCGGGCGGTCGTGGACCGCAGCGTGGCGCCGATGCACGTTTCGGACGTCAACTACACGTACGACGCGGCCGGCAACGTCACCCGGATCGCCGACACCCCGGCGGGCGGCGCGGCGGACACCCAGTGCTTCACGTACGACTACCTGCGCCGGCTCACATCGGCGTGGACAGCGACCAACAGGTGCGCGACCTCGCCGAGCGCGGCGTTCCTGGGCGGCCCGGCGCCCTACTGGCAGTCCTGGACGTACGACAAGACCGGCAACCGGTTGACCGAGACCAACTACAACACCACCACGGGTACAGGCACGACCAGTACCTCGACCTATCCGGCGGCCGGGGCGAGCCGGCCGCACGCGCTGTCCACTGTCACCACCTCCGGGACCACGAACAGGTTCACCTACGACGCCGACGGCAACACCACCGGGCGTACCGTGGCCGGCTCGGCACAGATCCTCACCTGGGACGCCGAGGGCAACCTGAGCAAGGTGGTGGAGGGCGGCAAGACCACCGAGTACCTCTACGACGCCGACGGCAACCGCCTGATCCGGCGGGATCCCGAGGCGGTGACCGTCTACTTGGGACCGGCGGAGCTCAAGCTCACCAAGTCGACCAGCGCCCTGGCCGCCACCCGGTACTACACGCTGGGCTCGGTCACGGCGGTGCGCACGACGGCCGGAGGGCTGACGTTCGAGGCGGCCGACCGGATGGGCACGGCGCAACTGTCCATCGACGCCGACGACCTGACCGTCACGCAGCGCCGCTACCTGCCGTTCGGCGAGCTGCGCGGGGCAGCCCCGACCTGGACGACGGACCGTGGCTACGTCGGCGGCAACGTGGACTCGTCGATCGGCCTCACCCAGCTGGGCGCCCGCGAGTACGACGCGGACACCGGGCGCTTCCTCTCGGTCGACCCGATCATCGATCCCAGCGATCCGCAGCAGATGAACGCGTACGCGTACGCGAACAACACTCCCGTGACGATGAACGACGCGGACGGTGAGTGGCGGGTGCTGCCGGGCGGGCACTACTGCGACGGCTGCGGTGGCTACGACAACGCCCCGGCGCCGAAGAAGAAGAAGAAGTCGTCCGGATCGAAGAAGAAGAAGAAGAAGGCGTCCAGCCCGGCCAGTCACCACTACTGCGACGGCTGCGACTACCAGAGGTACCAGGCCAAGAAGGCGCAGACGCACTACTGCGACAGCTGTGACTACGCGAGGCGACAGGCCGCGGCCCGGGCGGCCGCCCGGGAGTACGCGGCGGCGAAGCGGCGGGCCGAGCAGATCGCCAAGGCCAGAGCGGCCGCACTCAAGAAGAAGGTGGACGCGTGGAACCACTGCGCGGCCGCGGACCCGTACATGCGCAAGTGCGGCAAGTACCCGGGTCCCAAGGGCCAGACCATCCAGAGCTATCTGTGGAAACACGTCTTCGTCACGGAGTCGTTCTGCGTCCACAAGGTCTGCTGGAAAGCCAAGTGGCAGAACGGCAAGCTGAGCCTGAGCAACGCCGTCTCCACCAGCGCCGGCCTGGGGTTCAGCTTCCCGACCGTCGGGTACGCGCACAAGTCGAGCGGCCGGCAGGCCGCGTCGGTCTCCGGCTCGGTGGGCCGGTGGGGCGCCGGCGTCGGTCTCAAGCCGAACGGCGCCCCGGACTGGAGCGACTGGGACGTCTCGGTAGGCACCAACCCCGCCGGCGGCTGGCTGGGCACCGAGAACGGACCCGTCAAGGGAGCGGGCGTGAGCTACACCCACTCGCTGTGGAGCACCTGTCTCGTCGGTAGCTGCAAGTGACGTGATCGACGGGCGGCGCCGGCTACGGCCGGTGCCGCCCGCTACCGCGTGGCCGAACCGGTCGTTGAGTTGCTTGAAGCCGTTGAGGTCCATGTATAGGACCACCGGCCCGAATCCGGACGCGCGGAACAGCTCCAGCTCCAGCGCGGCGCTCAGCGCCGTCCGGTTGGCCAGGCCGGTGAGTTGGTCGTGCTGGCGCCCGCAGCCGCGCCAGCTTGACCATCCCGATCACCAGGAAGGGATAGCCGGCCAGCCACAGGAAGTCGGACGGGGAGAGGTCGCCGAGCGGCCCCGCGAGCCGGTCCAGCACGTCGTACAGGACGTCCCCGGTCAGCCAGGCCGTCAGCGCGGCCGCGACGAACCGGTACGCGCCGCGGCTGGGCCCGGAGATGCTCCGCAGGCCCACCCAGGCACACACCACCACGGTTGTGAATCCGATGAGGTACGCGATGTGTGCGGCGGTGGTGCCCGGCACGAATAAGGACACCGCCCCCGCGACCGCGGCGAACACTGGCGCCGCGGCGGCCGGGACAGGTCTCATGCGGCGCCTATCGGCTCACAGCCGCCCGGGGTGAGATCCTCGCCGGTACCATGCGGGATTGGCCTGGTAACAGATCCGTGTACCGATCCGACCGGCGGCCGGGTTAGCCTGACCGTCATGGCGAACGAGCCGAAGACGACCCGCACCGGCGCGAGCGTGGCCGATTTCCTCGGCACGGTGCCCGACCCGCGGCGCCGGGCGGATGCCGAAGAGGTCTGCGCGTTGATGCGAGAGGTGACCGGTCTGGAGCCGGCAATGTGGGGTCCGAGCATCGTCGGCTTCGGCCAGTACCACTACCGGTACGCCTCGGGCCGCGAGGCCGACTGGCCGGCGGTGAGCCTGTCCCCCCGCAAACAGGCGCTGACGCTCTACATCTCCGACGGGTATGACCAGCACGCGGAGCTGATGGCCCGGCTGGGTCCGCACACAACCGGCAGGTCGTGCCTGTACATCAAACGACTCGCCGATGTCGACCTGGATGTGCTCCGCATGCTGATCAAGGACGGGTTCGAGCACCTCAACGGCCGCACCGTCACATCGTGACCGACTGACGTCTCCAGCCCCTCCGCCCGGCGGGTCCGCACCGAGACGGTCACGAGGCGCATCAGTTGACGGTCGCGCATCCGGTGAGTGCGCGAACAGGGGCCGACGTGCCGACCTCGTGATCAACCGGCCCGTCCTGTCCGCACGACCCGGGCGGCGTCCGGCCGCCGAAGCGCGCCGGGGGTAGCGGGCCGCCCGGGGTCGATTCGGCGGCTCAGGCGGCGGACAGCTGCCAGCCCTCGACCGACGTCGGCGCAGCAGTGGTGCCGCGCTGCGTTCCCTCGTCGTAGCAGCGGCCCTGCCACCAGTACCAGAGGATGGTCTGCGCGTCATAGACCACGTAGTAGCCCTGCACGCCGTACTGCCCCAGCACCGAGCTGTGCGGCGCCACCGTCGCGGTGGTATTGACTCCGACGGACGTCGTGCGGGACGCCGTGATCGTGACGTTCACGGTCTGCTGGAGTTTCTCGGTCAGTTTCGCCGAGGTACCGGCCATGACGCTGACGGTCACCGTGGTTGACTGCATCGCGGTGAACGTGGCGGTGACCGGGCTGTCCAGGTTGTTGGTCACGATCCGCGAGTCGCCGACGAAGAAGGTCGGCGTCGCCGACACGACACTGAACCGGACCTTGCGATACGGCACGAGAATGATGCCATCCGACCCTGCGGTGCCGTTGACCTGGGCTTGCGGCGCCGCGCTCGCGGTAGGCGGAGCCGAGGCCGTCCCAGGCCAGGCCCTCGCCGTGCCGGTCGCCGGCCTCGCGGAGCATGTCGATCGCCCGGCGGCAGTAGGACACCGCCGTCTCGTGGGCGCCGAGCTGCACGTGGCTGCGCCCCATCTGGTCGAGTGTCCGGGCCTGGCCGGTGCGGTGCCCCGCCGCCCGGTACAACTCGTACGCCCGCTGCTTGTGCGTGAGTGCTTCGGTGTGGTCGCCGCGGCGGCCGTGCAGCCAGCCGAGGTGGCCGTGGACGCGGGCGGGTCCGGCGTGATCGGTGAGACCGGCGTAGGCGTCGAGGGCGTACCGGTAGTGGCGCTCGGCGTCATCGTACCGGCCCAGTCGCGCCAGCGCGTTGCCGAGCGTGCGGTGGGCGTGCGCCTCGCCGGTGCGGTCGCCGAGCCGGGCCGCCGCGGCCAGAGCCGTCCGCTGCACGGCGATCTGGTCGTGCCACCGGCCGTCGCGGGCGAGGAATCCGGCGACGAGCCACGCGAGCCGCTGCACGTGGCGGTCGAACCCGGACCGTTCAGCCCGGAACAGCGCGGCGAGGAGGTTGCCGAGCTCGGCGCGCAGCCACTGCCTCGCGTGTGCCCCGTCGATGAACCCGTCGCACCCGGCTACCTGCGCCGGCGCGGTGTCGAGCGGCTCCTGCAACGGGTCGGTCAGGCGGCATGCGGCGTCCGCGGTGCGCACGTAGTAGTCCAGCACCCGCTCCAGCGCCGAGCGTCGCCACTCGACGGGATCGGTCCGGTTGGTCAGCTCACCCGCGTACGCGCGCAGCAGATCGTGCGGTGCGTACCGGCCGGCGACCGGCTCGGCGAGCAGGTTCATCCGCGTCAGCTCGCCCAGCAGCGCCCGCACCCGGTCCGCCCCGACGCCGGTGAGGGCGGCGGCCGCCGGCTCGGTGACGTCCCGGCCCGGGTGCACGGCCAGCAGGCGGAACAGCCGAGCGGCGGGCTCGGTCAACGCACCGTACGACGACGAGAAGACAGTCCGCACATCGGTTGCCGGATCGCCGCTGGCGAACGGGTCGAGGGCCGTGGCCGGTGCGGCCCCGTCCGGTGCCGGCGTCAGGGCGGCCGCCAGCTCGCCGGCCACGGTGGACAGTGCGCGCCCCGGCCGGGCCGCGGCGCGGGTGGCGACGATGGCCAGCGCCAGCGGGAGCCCGGCGCAGCGGGCCACAAGGTCGTCGACGGCCCGCGTCTGCGCCGCGACCCGCCGCGACCCGAGCCGCCAGGCCAGGGCCTGTCGGGCCTCGCCGGCACTCATCAGGCCGACCGGCAACGATCGGGCACCGTCGGCGATCGCCAGGCCGGGCAGGTCGGTCCGGGTGGTCACCACGACGACGCCGCCGGGCGTACCGGGCAGCAGTGGCCGGACCTGCCCGGCATCGCGGGCGTTGTCGAGGACCACCAGGATCCGGCGGCCGGCGAACAGGCTGCGGTACAGCGCGGCGGCCGCGTCCACCCCGGCCGGGATTCGGTCGGCGGGCACCTGGAGCGACTCCAGCACACTGCGCAGCGCGGCGGCCGGATTCAGGCCGGGGCCCTCCGGGTCGTACCCGTGCAGGTTCACGAACAGCTGGCCGTCGGGGAACCGCTCGGCGACACGATGCCCCCAGTGCACCGCAAGGGAGGTTTTCCCGACTCCGGCCGTCCCGGTGAGACAGACCACGACAGGCTCCGGCACCGGGCGCTCGGCATCCGCGGGCAGCAGCCGGGCCAGCTGGTTCAGGTGCCACGCGCGGCCCACGAAACCCGGCACGTCGGCCGGTAGCTGCCGGGGTGCGCGCCAGCCGGTCGCCGGTTCGGCGCTGTGGGTGTCCGCCAGGATCGCCTCGTGTACGGCTTGCAGCTGCGCCGACGGTTCGAGGCCCAACTCCCCGAGCAGGACCCGGCGGGCGCGTTCGAAGGCGGTCAGCGCCTCGCCGCGCCGGCCGCCTCGGTGCAGGGCCCGGATCAGCACGGTCCACAGCTGCTCGCGGAGCGGGTGCTCCTCGACCAGTTGCCGGAGTGCGTCGACGACCTCGGCCGACCGGCCGAGGCCGAGGTACAGCTCCGACCACTCCTCGGTGACCGCGAGCCGCAGTTCGACCAGCCGGCGGGCGTGCGTCGCCACCGTGAGGGTGGCCGGCACGTCGGCCAGGGGTGCGCCGTGCCACAGCGCCAGAGCCTCGGCCAGCCGGGCCGCCGCGGTCGGACGCTCGCCCGCCGCGAACGCGCGCCGTCCGTCCGCCACCAGCCGCTCGAACACCCGGGCGTCGACGTCCCCGGCCGCGACGGCCAGCTCGTACCCGCCGGTGCGGGTGCGTAACGGCCCGTGCCGGCCGCCGCCCAGCTGGCGGCGCAGCCGCATCACGTAGCCGCGCAGCACGCTGTCCGAGGCGCGTGGCGGGCGGGCTCCCCAGATCTCGTCGATCAGCCGGCAGGTGGCGACGACACCACCCTCGTTGAGCAGCAGCAGCGCCAGCACCACCCGTTGCTGCGCGGCGTCAACCGGCACCCACGCCGTGCCGTCCCACAGCCGCAGCGGTCCGAGCAGCCGGAACCGGACCCGACTCGGTTCGCTGTCGCCGCCCGCCAGCATTCCGTGGCTACCGATCGGCCAGGATCAACACAACGGCAGAATACGGACGACATCAACACGAGTCAATTGAACAGCCGGCCGACGCCATACGCCCGAACGTTTGACCGCTGTCGTTGCGACGGACGGCTTGGACACGTTTGTGTGTGGTGGCGTCGGCACCGAGGCCGAGTTTGGCGAAGATGCGATTGATGTGCTCGGCGACGGCCGGCTCGCTGCGGCGGCGGGAGGGCGGCCGGCGTTTTCCTCAGCGTCGCGGGCGCGGCGCCGATGGGGTGTGGTGGGAGTGGCCGTGGTGCCCTGACACTTGGGAGTCGATGTGGTGGAGCGGATGGTCGGTTCGCTCGGTGTCCGTAAGGCCATCATGGTCACCGTGGCCGTCACCGGCCTGGTCGCCCTGGTCATCGGGGTGCTCGGACTGGTGCAGACGCGCTCGGTGGCCGCGCAGAGCGACGAGATGTACCGGCGTGCCGTGGCGCCCGCCGAGACGCTGGGCAAGCTCCACGAGCTGGTGTGGAAGTTCCGGTACAGCGCCCTGGCCACGACCACGTCGGCCGGCGACCAGGCGCGCCAGACGTTCGCCGCGATGCAGGACCAGACCCTGAAGGACCTCAACGCCGGCGCCGAGGCGTACGGCCGGTTCGACCTGACCGCCGAGCAGCGCGGCGCCTTTGCGTCGTTCCAGCAGAGCTGGCAGGAGTTCCTCACCCTGCGCGACCAGGCACAGCAGCTGAGCGCTCAGGGCCGCACGGCCGAGCTCGATGCCATGCGCGTGCAGAAGCTCAACCCGGCCGCGGACCGCACGATCGCCGCGCTGGACAACCTGACCGCCATCTCCGTGCGGATCGGCGAGGCGCGCCTCGCGGCAGCCCGGGACACGTACTCGCAGGCCCGGCTGAGCCTGACCATCGTGCTCGTCGCCGGCCTGCTGGTGGCGCTGATCCTCGCCGGGCTCGTCGCCGGGGCGATCATCCGCCCGCTGCAGCGACTGCGGCAGGCCCTGCAGGCGCTCGCCGGCGGTGACCTGACCCAGACCGTCGACGTGACGACCCGCAACGAACTGGGCGAGATGGCGGCGTCGGTCAACGCCGCGACGGCCCATATGCGCGCCGCGGTCGGCACCCTGGCCGGCAGCAGCACCGGCCTGTCCGGGCGCGCCGCCCAGCTCGAGCAGACCAGCCAGGACCTGGAGCGCAGCGCACAGCGCACCTCCGAGCGGGTGGCGTCGATCGGCCAGGACCTCGGCAGCGTGTCCAGCAGCGTGCACTCGGTCGCCGGCGGCGCCGGCGAGATGGGCCAGTCGATCCGGCAGATCTCGGCGAGCGCGAGCGAGGCGGCCACGGTCGCCCGCGACGGCGTCGAGGTCGCCGCCGCGACCGAGGACATCATGAAGCGCCTCGGCATGTCGTCGGCCGAGATCGGCAATGTGGTCAAGGTGATCACCGCGATCGCCGAGCAGACCAACCTGCTGGCGCTCAACGCGACGATCGAAGCGGCGCGGGCGGGCGAGAGCGGCAAGGGGTTCGCGGTCGTCGCGGGCGAGGTCAAGGACCTGGCGCAGGAGACGGCGAAGGCGACCGAGGAGATCGGCCGGCGGGTGCAGGCGATCCAGGCCGACACCGGCAGCGCGGTGGAGTCGATCGCGAGCGTCAGCGAGGTCATCCGGCGTATCAACGAGTACCAGACGACTATCGCGGCCGCGGTCGAGGAGCAGAGCGCAACGGCCGGCGGCATGGCCGGCGACCTCAACGTCGCGGCCGGCGGCGCCGAGCGCATCGGCGGCGGCATGAGCGAGGTCGTGCAGGCGGCGGACAGCACCCGCGACGGCGCGGCCACCGCCCGCGCCGCGGCGGCGGAACTCAGCGTGATGTCGGCCGAGCTACGCACCGCGGTGAGCGCCTTCCGGTACTGATCCGGGAATCTCAAGAAGCGCCATCAACATCGCCACGGCAGCAGTCGGGGCACCCAATCTCCTTGCGGTGGGCTTTATTGGCGGGGTAGCCGGCCGCCCCACGCATCAGGCGCTGGTGGGACGACGAAGCGCTCCCTGCCGCCCGAACGGGGTGGAAGTGGGTCACGCGGCAGCATGAAGTTGTTGCCCCTGGCGTTCCAAGTGCGGCGGTGTCTGAGGCCTTCTGCGGGGAGGTTTGACGCCGCGCTCGCAGGCGAACCGATCCCCGGCCCCGGAGTCGCGGAAGAATGACCGCACCGCCCCGTGCAAAGGCCCGGCGCGGAGGTCTGCGAACAACAGTCCGCCCATGACGTCAATGCCGAGCGGCAGCCACGACGGCAGCCAGGCCAGCCGCTGTGGCGACCCGGCAGGCCCCCGATCCCAGATCTGCACCGCGTCCGGCGACGGCAACACATCGCGCAGCACCTCACTGCGCACCCGAGACAGCATTGCCCCATGGTCGTACGCATCCTGCGGCCGCCCGGTGCGGCCGGTTCGGCCCGAGCGCCGGAGCGCGCGAAATGGGCGGCCTGAATGGACTTGTATACGCCGGACGGCGAGCCCACCGCCGGCAGCCCGGCACAGATCGCGGCGGCTTCACGCAGGAGCTCTCCGGCCTCCCGTGGGTGAGCGGCGACGGTGAACCAAAGCGCGGAGCCGGCCATCCAGATCGCCAGGGTGGGCCGTATCGCCGGCTGCTCTGCGGCCATCTGACGCAGCCGCGCGAGGGCCTCCCGGTCGGCATCCAGGCTCGCCCCGCTCCGTCCGGCCCGGCCGAGATAGACCGCCAGGCCCAGCAGCGCCCACAGCGCGCCGCTGTCCCCCGCCCCGCGGTCCTGATACAGCGCGACGACCTCCGTCTGGACGGTCACCGCCTCCGCGAACCGGCCGGCCTCGGCCAGCCCGTGCGCCAGGCCCAGCAGCGCCCGCTCGGCGTCGTCGTGCTGCAGTGCGCGGGCATCACCGTCGAATGATCATCGGCGACTCGGCGCTGACAGCTTCTGTTCGCGGACCAACGAGTCGACGGCCTCTCGCGTCGAGCGAAGTGCCTGCATCGTAGCGTTGATCTCTTGGATGCTCTTGACCGCCTCGCCGGTCCGGATGCGGATCTCCTTGATCTGCACCTCGATCTGTTCGGTAGCCTGACCGGTCTCGGTCGACAGTTCCTTGACCTCACCGGCGACGACGGCGAATCCCTTGCCCGCGTTTCCGGCCCGCGCCGCCTCAATGGTGGCATTGAGTGCCAGCAGATTCGTCTGGGCCGCGATGCTCGTGATCAGCTTGCCCACGTTGCCGATCTCGATGCTGCTGGCGTCCAGCTTGCTGATCGTCGCCGCCGCCTCATCCGCCCGGGCGGCGGCTGCACTCACAGCCTGCCCGAGGTCGTGACTGACCTGGTCGAGTTTCGCCGCGGACGCGGTCAACTGGTCAAGCTGGTCCTCGGCCGTGGCCATGAGATTCTTTTCGCGGTCGATGTCGAAGAGCGCACCGGCGACACGCAACGGCACACCGTTGCGGTCGCGCTTCGTCGCCCCGGTCGCGCGAAACCAGCGATAGCTGCCATCCTTCAGAGCCAACCGGTACTCGATGTCGTACGGGATCCGTCCGGTTCGATCGTTGAGGTGGTTCATGAACGCTGCGACCACACGGTCCACGTCCTCGGGGTGCAGGCGGGACGACCAGCTCGACAGGATGTTCGGAAAGTCCCGGTCGTCGGTAAAACCGAGCATATGGCGAAAATCCTGAGACCAGTTGAAGACGTTGTTCGGGTTCACCGGATCATCGGCGACAACGTCCATGTCCCACAGGCCGATCCCGGCCGCATCGGTCATCAGTTCGAACCGCTCGAGCGCTGCCGCTTGCCGCTCACGTAGCGATTCAACCTCCGCCCTGAGCGCGTCACGTTCGGAAGATGCCGCGACCTGCTGCGTGCCGTCCACCGTTGAAGGTTGGACTGCGGCCGAACCGTCACGTCCCCGTCGCCAGACCATACGCGTTCCCCCAGCTCGCGGAACCTCTCTGCTCCTCAATCGGCTGCCCAACGCCAACCTGAGGGTTTTGCCACAGGCGGCCCGAGCCGGGCCGGACTCGGCGAACCGATCCACTCAGGCGGTGACACCGCCATCAGCGAGCAGCGTGCTGCCGGTCATGAGGGTCGACAGGTCCGACGCGCAGAACAGCACGACGCGCGCGGTGTCGTCGGGAACACCGGCACGGCCGATCGGGCTGAGCCGCATGGGATCGGTCGGCGGAACATCGCCGCACAGCTCTGCTGCGGCCGCGGCCGCGATCATGCTGCCTTCCGTGGGGACGTAGCTCGGCGCGACGCCGAGGACGCGGATGCCCAGCGGAGCGAGCTCGAGGCCCATCTCCCGCGTGACCCCACGGACGGCGTGCTTCGAGCCGACGGTCGCGAGACGCTCAGCTGCCATTGAGCGGAACGCTGAACAGCAGTGTCGTGCCACCGCCGGGCGGGCTGATGACCTCCATCGTGCCGCGGAGTGCCTCAACGCGGTCTTGCAGGCCGATCAGCCCTGACCCTTTGCTGGTGCTTGCACCGCCGACGCCGTTGTCTCGAATTGTGAGCCCGAGGGTTGTGTCACCGGCTTCGGCCTCGACGCACACCAGCGTCGCCCGGGCGTGTTTGGCGGCGTTGGTGAGTGCCTCGGAGACGATGTAGTACGCGGTGACCTCGACTCGTTCAGGCAGCCGCCGGTCGATGTCCACCGTGAGTTCGACGGGGACCGTGCTGCGGCGGGCAAGGGTCTTGAGCGCCGGGCCCAGCCCACCCTTGGACAGGATCGCGGGATGGATTCCCCGAGACAGTTCCCGCAAGTCCTCGCAGACGCCGATGAGACCGCCCACGGCTGATGACAGTTCCTCCTTGACCGTGTCCAGTCCAGGTGGAATCGACGCCTCGACGGTGCGCAGTTGGAGGGCCAGCGAGATGAGGCGTTGCTGCGTGCCGTCATGCAGGTCGCGTTCGAGCTGGCGACGGGTGTTGTCCGCGGCGGTGACGATACGGGTGCGGGAGGCGGTGAGTTGCGTATGGCTGTGGGCGTTGGCGATCGCGGTGGCCAGCAACTCGATGAACTCGACCAGGCGTGCCTCGGTGGCCTGCGGTATCGGTGTGGTCGACGTGGTCGTGACGACAGCCGCGCCCCAGAGCCGGCCTTCGACGATCACCGGTACGCCGACCCCCGAGCGGATGCCCAGACCGCGCAACATCTCGGCGGTGGCGCCTTCGGCATGGTCGTATGTTGCGCGCGCCGAGCGGCCCGTGCGCTTGATGATCCCGGACAGGCAGTCTCCCTCAAGCTGGATGCACGTCCCGGCCGGCGTCTCCGCAATGCCGGGCTCGTTCCGGCCCGAGACGAGCGTGCCGGTACCGTCCGGCTCGTAGCAGACGAGGCCGGTGTTCTGGGGTCCGCAGATCCTGCACAGCTCCGCGGTGACGGCGTCGAAGACCTCGGCCGGTGCGGAATCGTGTGCGACCAGGGTCGCCACCCGGCGCAATGCGGCCTGTTCCGCCGTCAGCCTGCTGGCCTCTTCACGACTTGCCTGCAGCGAGTTGATACGGCCGCATGTCGCACTCAGCAGCGACTCCAGCGACGGTACGACCCGTTGCCGCAGGCGTTCCAACGTCCGTGCGGGCAGCCCGGCCGGGACCAGCAGGGTGCCCAGGCGGGTCGCACCATCCCACAACGCCACCGCATCCCGCCGCTCGTCTCCGGCAACTGCCCCGAGCTCGATGGCTGCGGACGGCAGCGCGAACACCTCGGCCATTCGCTGTGATGCCGGACCGAGGACCGAACGCAGATCGCCGGCACGCACCATCTGGCCCGCGAGGTCGGCGACGAGTTCGGCCTCCTGACGCCGCTGCGATGCCTCGGCGGCGCGGAATCGGGACAGGTCCGCGAGGAAGCCGGCCAGGAGCCCGGCCGCGATGAACGCCACGACGATCTGCAGGTCCCGCTGTGCGGTGTGGCTGAACTCCCGGTAGGCAGGAGCGTCGAAATAGATGAATGCGGCGGCGCTGGCCGCCGAGGCCACCACGGCCAGTCTGGCGCCCCACACGGTTGCCACGACCAGGACGCCACACAGATAGACAATGCTTCGCACGCCTTCGTGCAGATCCTGGAAGGGGAACATCACGGCGGTCACCGCGCCGATGAGCACCGCGGCAACCAGAAACCCGAGCGCGAGGGGTGGCGGCTTCGGACGAAGCACCAATGTCGTCAGACGCGCCCGCATCAGCGACGCCCTCCACCCCTTGCAGCACAATGCGGCGGATGCATCCAGACGATGACCGGGACAACCCATCCTCGGGTTCGCGGTTGGGTTGGCGTGGCCATCCCGTCGGTCATCCAATGGTAGCCCGCAAGCGGCGACAGGGTTGGTGACGAAATGGCAGGCGGACCCCGCCCGGAAGCTCGGCGCGGCGCCATTCAGCAATGGCAGCATCCGCGGCGCCCAGGTGCGCGACGTGTACTTCGAGGCCGCCGGCGTCATCATCACCCTGATCCTCTTCGGCCGGCTGCTCGAGGCCCGCGCGAAGGCCGGCACGGGCGGGGCCATCCGCACCCTAGTCGGCCTGCGAGCACGCATCGCCCGCGTGGTCGATCACCGGCAAGGGCGTGCGGGCCACCGTCGACGGGCGGGAACTCCTGGTCGGCACCGCCCGGCTGCTGTCGGACGCCGGTCTCCACGTCACCTCCGCCGAGGAGGTCTCCGCCCAGTTCGCGCGAGAGGGCAAGACACCGATCCTGGCCGCGGTCGACGGCGTACCGGCCGGCGTCCTCGCGGTCGCCGACACCATCAAGCCCCGACTCGATCCCGGCCCTGACAGTGCTGCACCGGCTGCAGGCATCACGCCAGGGTGGTGCGACAGGGACTTTCGGCCCCGCCACGATGACATTCCGCCATACCCGCCGGCGATACACAGCGGGAAGGTTGAAGTGTCCCCGCGCGAACGGAACCGATCACGGCTCTGGCGTCGGGTAGCACGACCTGGAAAGGAGCGTCGTGATGATGTACTGGGGCACCGGCATGGGCGCGTGGACCATGGCGTTCATGACCCTGGGAAACCTGTTGTTCTGGGCGCTGGTGATCGTCGGCATCGTGATGTTGGTACGCCGTTTCGACCGGCGCACGCCGCCGAACCACGCCACACGCTCCGGCCCGGACAGCGGCCCACTTGCGCACCAGATCCTCGACGAGCGGTTCGCCCGGGGCGAAATCGACGAGGACGAGTACGTGCGTCGCCGTCGGATGCTCGACGGGCAACCCACCGCCGACCCGTCCCGGCAGTGAGTAGCTGGTGTTCACGATGCCGGAGGCGAGGCCGCCCTCCTCGGGTCGGCGGCACCGATCGCGGCCCCCAGCGACGGGATGAACGCCAGGACATGCCCAGCGCGGCGACGAGGGACGCGGGCAGTACGTCGACGGCGAAGCTGTCGGCGGGGCGGACGAAGGCCAGCCAGCCCGGCCGGTCGCGTGCCCGTCGACTACCTCGGCGGCGCCGGCGGCACGGCCGCGAAGAAAAGCGTGCGAGCTCATCGGCAAGCCCTACATCCGGGGCGCGCCGGCACCAAGGGCTACGACCGCTCCGGCCTCAAGCTGCGGCAGCAGTGGAGGACACCAAACCGGTCGCCAAGGCCAACCTGCGCCCCGGCGACCTCGTGTTCTTTTACAGCGACCCGCACCACATGGGCATGTACGCCGGCGGCGGATGAATGGTGCACGCCCCGACCACCGGCGCCTACGTCCGCATGGCCAAACTCGGCGGACGTCCCGTCACCGGCTATCGCCGGCCCGGCTGATCGCACGTGAACCGCTTCGGCGGCGTCCGAGATCGACCGTTCGGCCGGCCCAGGGCGTGACGCCGCGCGGCTTGTAGACCGACAGCACCAGCGCGAAGCGCAGCAGTCCGATCGCGGCCGCGGCGTGCACGACCGGCGACGCGCTGCGCAGCTCCGCCAAGCCGACGGCGGGGTCGCGGGCCGGAGGCGATCGTCGTCGCATGGCACGAACGGCGGGTCGGCGAGCACCTCGCCCAGCTCACGCAGGCGGCCTCGACCGTCGCCGAGCCGGACGAGCGGCTGCGGACCGTGCTGACCACCCTCGCCGAGCTGACCGGCGGCCGGCACCAGCCCGGCACCGCGCCGGTCGGCCACGGCCCAGACCTCGCCGTCCCATTGCATCGCGCCGAACACCTGCACCGAGCCCGGCATCAGCTGCACACGCTGCTCACTGACGTCATCCGCGCCGCGGCCGACGGCGGCGCCGTCCGAACCGAAGTCCCCGCCGCCGAGCTCGCCGCGTTCTGCCTGCACGCCCTCGGCGCCGCCGCCGACCTGCCCGCCACCCGCTCGGCCCGCGGCCGGCTCGTCACCGTGGCCCTCGCCGCGCTGCAGCCCGGATGACAGGCAGACCCGGCGCCACTCGCGCCCGGCTCGCCGCAGGCAGCACGCGGCCGGTACCGTGAACCGCGTGGCGCATGCGGTCAACGGGGGGCTCGGGCGGACGGCCCGGATCGCGCTGTTGCTGGCCACCCTGCTCGGCCTGACCGCCATGCACACGCTCGGGCATGCCGGACCGCATCTGCCCGACGGTCATCAGCACGTGCCGGCCGCCGAACATGTCGCGACGATGCCAGTTCTGTCCGCAGTGAACACGGCCGCCCTGGACGCCCTCACGGGCTGCGCCGGCGACGGCTGCGCCATGCTGCTGACCGGATCTGGGCACGATCACGGCGGCATGGACGGCTGGGCCATCTGCCTGGCCGTCCTGGTCGCCTTCGCCGTCATCGTTCTGGTCGCCATGCTGCTCACCCGCCGGCGCGCGAACGCCAGCCCGGCACGCCCCCGCGCCACGCGGCGTGCCGGCCCGCGAGCTCCGCCACCCCGGCCGTTCGGCCTCACCCTCGCCACGGTGTCGGTCCTGCGCACATAGGACGCCCCGCACGACGCCGGCCCCGCGCCGGTGCCGTGCTGCCGCGTCCCGCGCAAGTACCATTCGACACCGAAAGGCCACCACCAATGAAGCGCACGCTCGTGCGCCGTGCCGTCCTGGCCGGCGCCGCCCTCACCACCGCCCTGCTGCTGGCCGCCTGCGGGGGCAGCGGAGGCCACGACCAGATGCCGGGCATGCACCCGGCCGGTACCACTGCGGCCGGCGGCAGCGCATCCGGCGCCGCCGCATCCAACGACGCCGACGTGATGTTCGCCCAGATGATGATCCCGCACCACCAGCAGGCCGTGGCGATGGCCGCGCTCGCCGACACCCGCGCCACCGACCCCGAGGTCAAGACCCTCGCCGGACAGATCAAAGCCGCGCAGGACCCGGAAATCCAGACCATGCAGGGCTGGCTGACCGCCTGGGGCAAGCCCGCACCGGCGATGAGCGACGGCATGGGCACGAGCATGGGTGGCATGGACCACGGCATGCCGGGGATGATGTCCGACGCCGACATGACCAAGCTCAAGACGGCCACGGGCAAGGACTTCGACAAGCAGTTCTGCACCATGATGATCGCCCACCATCAGGGCGCGATCACCATGGCCAAAGACGAACTGGCCAACGGCGCCAACAGCAACGCGAAGGCACTCGCCCAGAAGATCATCACCGCGCAACAGGCCGAGATCGACACGATGAACAAGATCGTCGCCCGGCTGTAACGAGGATGGCGGGTGCTCGGGCGCCCAGCGCGCCTGGGCACCCGAGCACCCAGCCCATTCGCCGCCGCCGTCGACCCCGAGGGTCGAGCCAGGCGACGCAGTCACCAACACCCGGCCCGGGCGATGCGAGCCCGGCTCTAGGTAACCGTCGTAACCGTCGTTCAACCCGGCTTGTCCGCCGCCAAGGCCAGCGCGGCACCGCTCAGGCAGTGCCGGCCCCATTGTCGTCCACGACCACCGCGATCAGCCCAGCGATCGGCGGGATGGCCGGGGCGGAGCGGGTGGCGATCATGTTGACGCCCGGAGATGCCCGTGCTGACCGCGGTTGGCGCCAACGGCAATTCTTGCACGTCATGCGCCTCTCCTTCTGGAAGGCGTACGGATGGCCGCCTGGGCTGAGTGCGGGCGGCGCAGCCCGTCCAGCACGAGGGAGATGACACCGTCGGCCTCGGCTCGCCAGCCGGGGCGATCATGGGCCGCACCGATGCCATGCAGCGCCATCATCACGGCACCCGCACCCACGTCGTCGCGAACGGTGCCGTCCCGCACGGCGGCGGCCACCAGGTCGGTGACAGCCTGCTCCAGCGGCCGGCTGCCCTCGGCGAGGACACCCGAGCGATCGGCCATGAGGGTGGCCAGCGTCCGGGCCAGGCCCTCGTGGGCAACCATGTGGTCGACCATGCCGCGCAGGAAGGTCGCCAAAGCCTCCGCCGCGGGCAGCGTGGCTTGTAGCTGGCGGGCGCGGTCGCACAGCGCGGCGACTTCCCCGTGGTAGACCGCCTCGGCCAGTGCCTCCCTGGTGGGGAAGTGGCGGTACAGCGTGCCGGTGCCCACCCCGGCCAGGCGGGCGAAGTCGTCGAAGCGCAGGTCGAAGAAGTCGCCGGCGTCGAAGATCTCCCGGGCCTTGGCGAGCAGGGCCTCGCGTTTGCGTCGGGCGTCGGCCCGCAGCGGCTTGTCGGCGGTCATGCGCTACCTCGCGTTGACAAGTGGAGATGACCTCCATATTTTTGGAAAGTGGAGATGACCTCCAAATCGAGCCTACCCCACGAGGTGCACCGTGAAGATCCTGATGTTCGGCCGAGGCGTGATCGCCACCATCTACGGCTGGGCCTTGGAACGGGCCGGACATGACGTCGAGTTCTACGTCCGCCCGGGCCGCGCGGCGACGTACGGGGAGACGACAGATCTCGACCTGCTGGATACACGGCGCCGGGTGTGGGGGCAGCGTGTCATCGAGAAGTGGCCGGTGCGCTACCGCGAGGAGCTGCGGTCAGACCACGATTTCGACCTGATCGTGCTCAGCGTGGGGCACCACCGCCTCTCGGAGGCGGCGGCCTTCCTGGCGCCGCGCGTCGGTCAGGCCGCGGTGCTGGTCTTCGGCAACATCTGGACCGAGCCGCAGGCTGCTATCGGCGCCCTTCCCGTCGACCAGGTCGCTTGGGGCTTTCCCCAGGCCGGTGGCGGCTTCGGCGAGGACGGCGTGCTCCGCGGGGCGCTGTTGCCGGTAGTCATCTTCGGCACCCTCGGCCAGCCCCCGACCGACCGGGAGCGGGCCGTACGCAGGGTGTTTCGCGAGGCCGGGTTCCGGCCGCGGGAGCGACCCGACTTCCGCGGCTGGCTGTGGATACATTTCGTGTCGGACGCGGGCCTGCAGTCGCAGGGCGTGCGGCTGGGGTCGTTGGCCAAGCTGGCCGGGTCGACGGGCGCGTTCCGCGAGGCGCTGCTGGCCGGCCGTGAACTTCTACCGCTTCTCGAAGCGCGAGGCCTTGACCTGCGACGTCACCGGGGCGGCGGGCTGCTGTTCCGTACGCCCACCTGGCTGATGGCCCCCGTGCTCGCCTGGCTGACCGCTCATGTCGCGCCGGTGCGCAGGAACTTTGCGACGCACTCCGACCCCGAGGCTCAGGAGCCGCGGGAGATCTGCCGGGACGTGCTGGCGGAAGCGCGACGGCTCGGCGTCGCGGTACCGCGACTGGAAGCGGCGGAACCGCACTTCGCCCGTGAAAAGACGGATCGAGTCTGAACCCACCGATGTCGTCGGTCCCGGTGGTCGATTACGGTTCCTTCGTCCGTCGCATCCGGAGCCAAACCCGGTCGCGCCGGTCGACCAACTGCCGTTCACGCACGGCTTTTCGCCGTCCAGCCAACTGGCCACGGAGCCCGGCGTCCCGCCTCGGCAGGTAGTGCCAGCACGGCGGGACCGTCCACCGCCCAGTCCACCGATGTCCTTGAATCCAGGTCGACCGGTGTCCGGGTTGCT
The DNA here is from genome assembly GCF_040300725.1 of Dactylosporangium sp. NPDC000244. NCBI lineage: Bacteria > Bacillati > Actinomycetota > Actinomycetes > Micromonosporales > Micromonosporaceae > Dactylosporangium > Dactylosporangium sp. NPDC000244. Next base: position 124,513 of record NZ_JBEPEH010000005.1, on the reverse strand, counting down.
GCGGCAAGACACTTCCGAGTGGCCGTGCGTCCGGCGCCGTGGCTACGGGCGGGCCGATCGTGAGGAGGCGCGGACTACGAGCCGGGGAGCGAGGAGCCGGCCGTGGACCGCGTGTCGGTCCGGTTTGGCAACAGTGTCCATGAGCAGCTCCATGATGGCGCGCGCAGCCTCGGTGACCGGCTGGCCGATGCTGGTGAGGCCGAACGCGAGCGCTGTCGGGGTGTCGTCGAAGCCGACGATCGCCAGGTCGGCTCCGGGGCGCAGGCCGCGCGTCGTGGCCTCGTGGTGGATGCCGACGGCGATGGTATCGGTGGCGGCGACGATGGCGGTTGGGGGGTGCGGGTCGTCGAGGAGCCGGCCGGCCGCCTGGCTACCGGCGGGCATCGTGTCCTCAGCGCGGGCGTCGAGGTCGGTCGGCAGGCCGTGGCGGGTCATGGCGTCGTGCCAGCCGCGGGCGCGGCGCACTCCGACGGAGAAGTCCTCCGGCCATCCGATGTAGCCGATGCGGCGGTGGCCGCGCTCGACCAGGTGGTCGACGGCGTCGGAGACGCCGGTCTCGTCGTCGACGTCGACCCAGGAGTACTCGCCGGTGCCGGACACGGTCCGGCCGAAGGACACGAACGGCACCCGGCCGGCGAGCAGGAGGCCGGGCCGCGGGTCCTGGGCACGGACGTCGTAGAGGACGACACCGTCGGCGGCGCCGGCCCGGATCAGCGTGCGGGCGGCCTCCGCCTCGGCGGCGGCGTCGTCGGCGGTGAAGAGCTGGATGTGGTACCCGCTGGGCCGCCCGGCCTCGGCGAGCGCGTGCAGGAACCGGTCGTGGATCGAGCCGACGACCTCGGTGGAGGTCGGCTCGATCCGCAGCCCGATGACGTGGGAGGTGCTGGCGCGCAGGGCGCGGGCCGCATGGTTGGGGTGGTAGCCGAGCTGCTCGATCGCGGCCTCCACCTTGCGCCGGGTCTTGGGCAGCACGCGCTCCGGGCGGCGCAGCACGTTGGACACGGTCTGGGCGGAGACGTTCGCCACCGCCGCGACGTCGGCCAGCGTGACTGGCTGATCGTTGACTGGCACTGTGACGTTTCCTCCGAGACCGGCGTGGTCCCGCCAGTTTAGTGCCACCAGGCGGTGGCGCCGGGCGGCAGGCACACCGCGCCGGTCGGCCGGGCCGCGGCGAGCACGGTGCTGGCGAGCAGCAGGGCGCCGGGCGGGACGACGTCGACGTCGCGGTCCGTGAGGTTCGTCGTGCACGTGAGCGCCGCGCGGGTGAAGGCCAGCACGCCGTCCGGGGCGTCCTGCCAGTGCAGCGGACCGGTCATGCGGCGGCGGATGTGCAGCGCGCGCCGGTACATGGTGAGCGTCGAGTCGGGCGTCCGCTGCGCCTGGACGCTCAGCGGCCGCCAGTCCGGGGGGATCGGCAACCAGGTCGCGGCCGATGCACTGAACCCGAACGCGGGTGCCTCGCCGGTCCAGGGCATTGGCACCCGGCAGCCGTCCCGGCCGGGTTCGCGGCCCTGGGACCGCCGCCAGGTGGGGTCCTGCCGGGCGCCGTCGGGCAGGTCGAGGACCTCGGGCAGGCCGAGCTCCTCGCCCTGGTAGAGGTAGGCGGAGCCGGGCAGCGCGAGCATGAGCAATGTGGCGCCGCGGGCCCGGTCGAGCGAGCCGAGCCGGGTGACGTGGCGTTGCACGTCGTGGTTGGACAGCACCCAGGTGGGCGCGGGGTTGGTGCGCATGGTCTGGTCGATGACGGCCCGGACCGCTTCGGCCCGCCAGGGGCTGAGCAGGAACGGGAAGTTGAACGCCTGGTGCAGCTCGTCCGGGCGGGTGTAGTTGGCGAGGCGGTCGGCGGTGGGCGCCCAGGCCTCGGCGATCCCGATGCGTTCGCCGGGGTAGGAGTCGAGGATCTTGCGCCAGTCGCGGTACACCTCGTGGACGTCGTCCTGGTCGAAGTACGGCAGGATGCCGCCGCGGTGGTCCTGGCCGGCGTGACCGGCGTCGGGCAGGCCGGGGGCCTTGACGAGCCCGTGGGCGACGTCGATGCGGACGCCGTCGACGCCGCGGTCGAGCCAGAACCGAAGGACCGCGGCGTATTCCTGCCGCACGGCCGGGTCGTCCCAGTCGAGGTCGGGCTGGGACGCGTCGAACAGGTGCAGGTACCAGTCGTCGCTGTGCGGGTCCTTGCTCCAGGCGGGGCCGCCGAACACCGACTCCCAGTCGTTGGGCGGCCCATCGCCGCGGCCGGGCCGGAAGATGTACCGCTCGCGGCGGTGCGGTGAGGAGAACCACGGGTGCGTGTCGGAGGTGTGGTTGGGCACCAGGTCGACGATGAGCCGCAGGCCGAGCGCGTGGGCGTCGGCCAGCAGCGCGTCGAAGTCGGCGAGCGTGCCGAACATCGGGTCGACGTCGCGGTGGTCGGTGATGTCGTAGCCGCCGTCGCGCATCGGCGATCGGTAGAACGGGGTGAGCCACACGCCGTCGACGCCGAGCTCGCGCAGGTACGGCAGCCGGCTCCGGACGCCGCCGAGGTCGCCCACGCCGTCGCCGTTGGTGTCGGCGAAGCTGCGGACGTAGATCTGGTAGATGACGGCGGACTGCCACCACGGGTTCATTTGACGCCTCCCGCGGTGAGGCCGTCGACGATGCGGCGCTGGCAGATGAGCACGAGCACGACCAGCGGGACGGTGACGACGGTGCCGGCCGCCATCTGGGTGCCGAACGGCTGATCGAAGCCGTACTGGCCGGTGAACAGCGACAGGATGACGTTCGCGGTCATGGTGTCCTTGCGGTTGACGACGCTGGCGGCCACCATGAACTCGTTCCAGGAGGCGATGAAGGCCAGGATCGCCGTGGTGAACACGCCCGGTGCGGCGAGCGGGAGCATGATGCGGTAGAACGCTTCCAGGGGTCCGCAGCCGTCGACCTGGGCAGCCTGCTCGAGCTCGACCGGCAGCTGCCGGAAGTATGCGGTCAGCGCCCACACTGCCAGCGGCAGGGCGAAGCTGATCGTGGGCAGGACCATCGCCTGGTACGTGTTGATCCAGTCGAGTTTGATGATGACCTCGAGCATCGGGACCAGGATGGTGATGCCGGGAAACATCGCGGTGGCGATGATGAAGCCCAGGATGACGCCTTTGAACGGGAACTCCAGCCGGGCGATGGCGTAGGCCATCAGCGCCGCGACGGCCACCACGACGACGGTGGTGACGCCGGCCACGATGAGGCTGTTGAGCAGTGCCTTGGCGAACCCGTTGGCCGGGTCGAAGGCCGCGCGGTAGTTGTCCAGCGACGGCGGCAGGGGCAGCGGGTCGTTGGAGAACTGGTCGGCCGGGCGGCGCAGGCTGGAGATGACCATCCAGGCGAATGGCAGCAGGCAGTAGGCGATCAGGCCGCCGGTGGCGGCGAACTGCGGTATCCGTTTCACGAGGCACCCCGGTTGGTGACGTCCGCGCCGAAGATCCGGACGAAGACGAACGCGATGGTCATGACGTAGAGGAACAGGACGGTCGCGTAGGCGGCGGCGGGCCCGAATCGCAGGTTGGTCATCTCGTCGTAGGCAAGCATCGACAGGGTCTCCACCGAGCCCTTGTGCGGCCCGACCAGCACATAGGGCAGGTCGAACATGCGCAGCACGTCCAGCAGCCGGAACAGCACCGCGACGACGAGGACCGGGCGGACCAGCGGCAGGGTGATCCGCCAGAAGGTCGAGACCGCAGAGCTGCCGTCGACGCGCGCCGCCTCGTAGACCTCCCGGTGAATGGCCTGCAGGCCGGCCAGGGTGAGCAGGCCGATGAACGGCGCAGTCTTCCACGTGTCGGCCACGACGACGGCAGTCCAGGAGGAGATGCCGTCGCCGGTCCACACGACGTCGGCGGACAGGACCGCGTTCGCCACCCCGGAGGGTGCGAAGATCCACCGCCACAGCAGGGCGGACACGACGGTCGGGATCGCCCAGGGCACCAGGATCGACGAGCGGACCAGGCCCCGGCCGCGCAGGCCGCGGTGCATGATCAGCGCCATCGCGACGCCGATGACGACCTCGAGGGCGACCGAGACCACGGTGAACGTGGTGGTGTTCCACAGCGCGGTGACGAACCGGCCGTTGGTGATCGCGTAGTTGGCCAGGCCGGTGGTCGTGCCGGTGACCTTGAAGCCGGTCTGCGGGTCGATGTGGTCGCTGGACACCTGGAACGACATGCGCACGGCGGCGAGGATCGGGTAGCCGACGACGAGCGCCAGCACCAGCAGTGCCGGTGAGACGAGCAGCGCGGCGAGGCGCCGGGTCCGCGCCCGGTGCCGCCGGCCGATGGTCGGCGGCACCGGGCGGGACAGTGACAGGGTCGACGTCACTTGGTGGCAACCGCCTTGTCGAGGCCGGCCTGCATGTCGGCCAGGGCGGTGTCGACGGGCTTGGTACCGGTGATGGCGGCGTAGGCGTTCTCCTGGATCACCGCGGTGACATCGCCGTAGGCGACGACCTTGGGCCGGGGCGCGGCATTGAGGATCGACTGCCGCAGCGTGTCCAGATACGGGTACTTCTGCTGCAGCCCGGTGTCCTGGTAGAGGGAGGCGTAGGCGGGCGCGTTCGACGTCGCCTCCAGGTTCTTGCGGGCGTTGTCCTCGCCGGCGAAGAAGCTGATGAAGTCCAGCGCGGTCGCCTTGTGCTTGCCGAAGGCGCTGATGGCCAGGTCAAGGCCGCCGAGGCTCGACTTGCCCGGGCCGCTCAGGCCCGGCAGCGGGGCCACGGCGAACTTGCCGGCGACCTTGCTGGAGCCGTCGGTCTTGTTGGCCAGGTCCCACTCGTACGGCCACTGCCGGTGGAAGATGAGCTTCCCGGCCTGGAACTCCCGCCGGCCGTCCTCCTCCTTGAACGAGATCGCCGACTTGGCGATCGTGCCGTCCTTGAACGAGTCGGCGAGAAACCCGAGGCCCTGCTTGGCCTCGCTGGTGTTGACCGTCGGCTTGCCGTTGGCGTCGACGATCGCGCCGCCCGCCGAGTCGACCGCCTCGGCGAAGTTGACGGTGAGGCCCTCGTACTTGTCGAACTGTCCCGCGTAGCAGGACAGGTCCTTGCCCTCCGGTAGCGCCTTGACCTTGGCGCAGGCGTCCTTCAGCTGCGCCCACGTCGTCGGCGCCGCGGCGCCCGCGGCGTCGAGGAGGTCCTTGCGGTAGAACAGCAGGCCGCCGTTGGTCGTGTAGGGCACGGCGTAGAGCTTGTTGAAGTACTTGGCGGTATCCACGACCGCGGGAATCATCTTGTCGACGGGCACCTTGCCGGCGGGCAACTCGTCGATCCACCGGTTGGCGGCGAACTCGGCCACCCACACCACGTCCAGGTTGACCACCGTGTACGCGTCCGACTTGGTCCGGGCGTTCTGGATGAACTGCTGGCGCTGCTGGTCGGCACTTTCCGGCAGCTCGACCAGGGTCACCTTCTCGTTCGGGTGCTCGGCGTTCCACCGGTCCAGCTGCGCCTGCATCGTACCGGTCGTGTCCTTGCCGGTGGCCAGGGTGATCGGGCCACGGTCGGCCGCCGCCGGTGGGGCTTCATTGCCGCCCTCCGCGCTGCAGCCACCGATGCCCAGCACTCCTATGGCGACGACGGCGACCGCCCGGCGATTCGCGTATCGATGCATCCTGCACTCCTTCAACGGTTGGTTTTAACGCTAAAACCGTGTACGTGCCTCGCCCGCCTGTCAATCCAGTGTTACCAACATGTGATCCGCCCGCACATGGCATGAATCCACAGCAGGCGAGGGTTGACAGCGCAACGCGGCGGCAATCACGATGACGTCCATCCGTAACATCGAGCGCTTTAACGCTAAACTGCCAGCCGACCGCGGCGGCCCGCCGGAGAGGACGTCAAGATGAGGAAGCATCGATCACGAGGCTGGCTGGCGGTGGTGCTGTCCGCAGCGCTCGCCGCCGTCGGCCTCGGCGTGCAGATCGCGCGCTCGACTCCGGCCGTGGCCAGCACCACCCAGGTCGACAGCGGAGTCATCGGCTGGGACGGCGACCTGGACGCCGCCATCGCACACCGCGACGGCAGCTTCGACATCCGGGCCGGCAAGAACATCACCGTCGGCTTCGGGATCTACAACAACCCCTCCCGCCTCCAGTGGTTCAACGCCGGGGGCTACTACCCGGCGCTGACCACGCAGTTCGAGCGGGACAACTGCACGGTCACCATCACCAACTTCGCAGACGAGGTGACCATCGGCGGCAACCGCTTCGTCGCCGCCTACTCCCGGGTAACGGTCGCCAACCACGACTCGGTCCCACACACGGAGAACCCCGCCCCGTCCTCGTCGCTGCTGGCCCTGAACAGCCCGTCGACGACCGTCGCGGCCGGACGGACCGTCAACTTCGACTACGTGATCGCGATCGACAAGTTCGGCGGCAGCTACGCCTGGCCCTCAAACGCCGCGCTGACCGGGGCCGGCGGGTACGACACGCACTACGCCCACATGACGTCCTACTGGGACGGCAAACTCGCGCAGATCGCCCAGATATCGGCGCCGGATCCGCAGATCGCCAACGCCTACAAGGCCGGCTATATCTACACCAACATCATCAAGGACGGGAACAACCTCAACGTCGGCGAGAACGGCTACGACCGGCTGTACGACCACGACCTCGTCGGGATCATGACCAACCTGTTCGACCAGGGCGACCTTTCCAACGCCACGAGCTACCTGCAGACCCTGCTCTACAACGAGTACCCCGACGCGCTGTACAAGTACAGCTGGCCCTGGGCCGTCTACCTGGAGAAGACCGGCAACACAGCCTTCGTCCAGCAGAGCTTCGCCAAAATCCAGCAGAACGCGCACGCCATCGCCGCCAACGCCACCGGCCCCGGCGGCATCATGAAGCTCTCCAACGCCATCGACTCCGACGGCTACTGGACCCTCGACAACGAATCCGCGCTGATGGGCCTGCTGACCTACAAGTACATCGCTACCAGGCTGGGCAACACCACCGAGGCCAACTGGGCGGCGAGCCAGTACCAGACGCTGCTGGCCGCCGTGAACGCCAAGCTCAACGCCACCATCTCCGCCAACCACCTGTCCTACCTGCCCTGCGCGATGGACGTCCCCAACTCCGCCAACGCCTGCGGCCAGCCGGGCAACGCCAACTGGGCCTCGACGTTCCTGTTCGGTCGCTGGTCCTGGGACGGCCAACTGTGGGGCGGCAGCCCGGGCGGGCCCATGACGAGCATGATCGACGCGACCTACGACTACGGGTTCACCTACAACTCCGGACTGCCGGCGCACACCTACGGCGGCTACAACGGCTACAGCACCGCCTACAACGCCGGCTACGGTTCGGCCGGACTGAGCTCGACCCGCTACCGGGCCGAGGGGATCTACGACTACCTCTTCATGATCCAAAATGCGCAGAGCGCGCCGTACTCCTGGTGGGAGGGCATCCCGTCGGCCGCCACCACCAACTGGTCGCCCGGAACGCACGCCACATCCGGCACCGGCTCCGGCCCGCACATGTGGGGCCAGGCCAACAACTCCAAGGTGCTCCTGGACTCGCTGATCGCCGAGAAGTCCAACGGATCGGTCATCGTCGGCCGCGGCGTGCCCACCGAGTGGCTGCGAAGCGGCCAGTCGGTGAGCGTCAGCAACTACCCGATCGCCGGCGGCCGCGCCGGCGCGACGATCAGCGCCTCAGGGTCCAGCGTCACCCTGACCATGTCCGGAAAGGCCCCCTCCGGCGGTATCCAGTTCAGCGTGCCGGAGTTCATCGGCAACATCGCCTCCGCCAGCGCCGGCACCGTCGACAACGCCAACGGCGTCGTCGCCCTGCCCGCCGGCACCACCTCCGTCACCGTCACACTGAACACGGCGCCGGCCTACACCCAGCTCGGCGGAGTCGACCTGCAGGGATACTGCCAGTCGATCGGTCACGCGGGGGCCGGCCTCGACGGCACGACGAGCAGCGACTGGCGCTGCGTCACCTACACCGGTTCGCACATCTCCATCAACATGGACGACGCGTGCCAGCGGCAGTACCCCCACAACGCGGCCGCCTTCAGCGCGAGCTCGGGCTCCGGGCCCTACACCTGGGGCTGCCAGGCCACGTCGCCGAAGGCCCACACCGGCCTGATCACCGGCTACCAGGGCCTGTGCGTAGACGTCCGCAACGGCACCAACGCCGACAGTACCCCGGTACAGGTCTACACCTGCAACGGCACACTGTCCCAGCAGTGGGCGGTCATCACGGACGGCACCTTGCACGCCATGGGCAAGTGCCTGGATGTCAGCGGGGGCTCCACGGCCAACGGCACCCCGGTACAGCTGTACACCTGCAACCAGACCGGTGCCCAGCAATGGCGGGGACAGTCCGACGGTTCGCTGGTCAACCCGCAATCCGGCAGATGCCTGGACGACAACGGGGGCGGCGGTTCCGGCACCCAGCTGCAGATCAGGGACTGCAACGGCGGCGCGACCCAGAAGTGGAACCTGCCGTGACATCCGGCTGAGCCGGCCAACAGACCGGCAATGGTCGTAACCGCTGGGGTCCCGCCCATGTGGGACCCCAGCGTCCCTGCCGCTGCCGAGTCCGCCGGCCCGATCGCGTGCCGGACGAGTTCGAGCGCCATGCGCATTGCCGATCTTCAATGCACGTGCCATCGTTGATCGTCGAACTCCATCTCCTGTCCTCCGACGCGCTCTGGGAAGGCATCCCGTCCCAGTCCGACCCGTCAGGCAACGCCTGGCAATCCGACCACGCCGCCGTCCTCACGGTCTTCACAGTCGGCTGACCCAACCAGGGGTTTCCAGCACCCCCTCACCCCGAAGGAGACCTCATATGGGACGGCTTAGCCGCAGAAGCTTCGTCACGCTGTCCGCAAGCGCCGCCGCAGGCGCAGTGGTGGCACCGGGAATAGAAACCGGCCCTCCAGTCAGGGCCGCCGCGGCGACCACGGGCACGATCACCGATGTGCGGCACGTGGTGATCCTGATGCAGGAGAACCGCAGCTTCGACCACTATTTCGGGACCCTGAAGGGAGTACGCGGCTTCGGCGACCGCACCGCCGTCACGACCAGCACCGGCAGCTCGATCTTCCGCCAGCCCAACGGCACCGGGTGGCAGTACCCGTGGAAGATGAGCAGCACCCTTCCCGCTGGCGGCGCGGACCCCGACGACATGGCTCAGTGCAACGGGCAGCTGGCGCACAGCTGGTCATCGCAGCACGCGGCGTGGAACACCGGCAAACTCGACACCTGGATCTCCGGAGTCGGCAACGTCCGCACGATGGGCTACCTCGACCGCAACGACATCCCGTTTCACTACGCGCTCGCCGACAAATACACCGTCTGCGACGCCTACTTCTGTTCGACGCTGAGCGCGACGGGACCCAACCGTACCTTTCTCTGGAGCGGCAAAGTCGACGCGAACAGCAAGGACGGCGGCGATGAGTCGGGGCTGACCTGGCAGACCTACGCCGAGGCGCTGCAGAACGCCGGGGTGACATGGAAGGTCTACCAGCGCTCGAGCGACAACTTCGGCGACAACGGCTTGGCGTACTTCCAGCAGTTCACGAGCGCCCCGACGGGCAACCCCCTCCACGATCGCGGCATGGCCTCGGTGCCCGGCACGAAGCCCACACACGAGGCGATCGCCGACGCCATCAGGGCCGACGTCGTCAACGGCACGCTCCCACAGGTCTCCTGGGTGGTCGCCAACGAGGCGTTCTCCGAGCACCCGTCCGCCCCGCCCGGCGACGGCGCGCACTTCGTCAACCTCGTGATCCAGGCCCTCAACGCGGACGCAAGCGTCTCCAACTCGACCGTGCTGTTCCTCAACTACGACGAGAACGACGGCTGCTTCGACCACGTGCCGCCTCCGGTTCCCCCGAGCGGCACCGCTGACGAGTTCCTCGGTGGCGTACCGATCGGGCTCGGCTTCCGCGTACCCATGCTGGTGATCTCGCCGTGGACCCGTGGTGGCTGGGTGAGCTCGGAGGTCTTCGACCATACGTCCGTCATCCGGTTCCTGGAACGGTGGACCGCGGCGCTCGGCAGGCCGGCGACCTGCCCCAACATCAGTGCATGGCGCCGAAAGGTGGTCGGCGATCTCACCGGCGTCTTCGACTTCGCCTCGCCCGTGTACGGGCTGCCGCAACTGCCCGCCACCAGCGTGATCACCCACGCCTACTGCAAGACGCTGCCCAACCCGACCCCGGGCACCAACGCCCTGCCCGCACAGGAGCCCGGTACCCGGCCGGCCAGAGCCCTGCCCTATCAGCCCAACGGCTACCTCGACCGGCTCGAGTTCGGCGCCGGCGGCAAGATCCTGGCCTGGTTCCAGATGGTGAACCAGGGCGCCGAGGCGACGCGGGCGGTCCATTTCTCGATCCACCCCAACGCGTACCGCAACCGCGACCCCTGGCAGTACACGGTCAACGCCGGCGGCACCGCAACCGACTACTTCAACGTCGGGGCAGGCTACGGCTCAGGCCAATACGACCTGAGCATGGTCGGCCCGAACCGTTTCCTGCGCCGCTTCGCCGGCAACGCCACCACCCCCGGCAAGGACGCCTTCGTGAGCAGCTACTACGCGGTGGCGTCCAACACCGGGAAGCAGGCGATCTGGTTCCGGATGAAGCACACATCAGCCTCGGCGATGACCTTCACCATCACGTCGAACCAGTACCGTACGGACGGCCCCTGGACCTACGCGGTGGGTGCCGGGCAGACCGTGGACGACTGGTTCAACGCCGTTGCGTACAACAACGGGTGGTACGACTTCACGATCACCGTCAACGTCGACCCGGCCTGGTCGCAGCGCTTCACCGGCCACATCGAGACCGGCATGCCCAGCGTATCGGGATGACCACCGACCGGGGCCGCCTCGCACGACTTGCGCAGTGGCCTCGGTGGTGTTCAGGGATCAGGGCGAGGAGGCTTTCGGCGATGGCGTCGCCGAAAGCCTCCTGCGGCTTGTCTACGCGGTGCGCCGACCCGTCGAACCCGGCCGGGATGCCGTGGAGGTGCAGGACGCCGGAGATCCTCGGCCAGCGTCCAGGACGCACCGTCGTGGCCTCTTCGCGCCACATGCTAGGCGCCGGCCGCGATACCGGGCCTGCCGTAATCCATGGAATGTGAAGATGCTTGCGTGACCAGACTGCTCGAACGCCGAACCGGGGCATCGCCCGCACCGATGCCCGCACGCGCCGACGGCCGGCTGGACCGCGTCGCGGCCTGGTCCGGGCGGGTCGTGACCATCGCCGGTCTGTGGGTCGTGGTCAGCCTGCCGTTGCGGCACGTCGCGTGGGTGTGGTGGGTCGACGACGTGTTCGGTCTGCTCAACCTGCCGGTCGCGCCGAACCTGTTCATCGCCGCCTCGCTGCTGTTGCTGGGCAGCGCACTGCGTCGCCGGCTGTGGGCCGCACTGATCCTGCTGCTGGTGTACCAGGTGCTGGTCACGCTGTCGGATGCGGCGGCCACCGTTGTCCTGGCGGTTTTCTGGGACGGTTTGGCGGCCGCGGAGCGCCCCCACCCGTGGGAGATGGTGTCCATCGCGGCGTCGGTGCCGATCGGTGCGATTTTGGTCGTCCTGCTGTGGCGTGCCCGCGGCCGCTTCCCGGCCCGGCTGTCCCCCGGCAGCCGCCGCGGGGCGCTGCTCGTCCTCGCCGCCGGGCTGGGGCTGTCGTGGCTGCTCGCCCTCGCGCTGACCGAACTGTTCCCGCACACGCTGCGCGGCCTGGGCGAGTCGCTGGTGTGGGCCACCCGGTCGGCGTTCGGGCTGACCGCGCCCGAGGACAAGGCCGGCCTGCACGGACATCGGGGCCACCACTGGATCGCGGTACTGTCCGGCACGGCCTCGGCGGCGGCGCTGTTCGCGGCGGTCGGGGTGTTCCTGCGCTCGGCCCGGGCCAAGCAGTTCCTCGGCGCCGACGACGAGCTGCGGATCCGGCGACTGCTGCTGGACAGCGGCGAGCGGGACTCGCTGGGATACTTCGGCACCCGGCGTGACAAGTCCGTCGTCTTCTCGCCCGACGGGCGGGCCGCGATCACCTACCGGGTGGTCGCCTCCGTCAGCCTGGCCAGCGCCGACCCGATCGGGCACGCCGCCTCCTGGCCGGCCGCGATCGAGGCGTGGCTGGCCGAGGCGCGCCGGTACGCCTGGTTCCCGGCCGTGCTGTCGGCCAGCGAGGCCGGCGCGGGCGCCTATGTCGCGGCCGGACTGAAGGCACTCAGCATCGGCGACGAGGCGATCCTCAACGTCGCGGACTTCAGCCTGGAGGGCCGGACGATGCGGCCCGTCCGGCAGGCGGTCACCCGGGTCCGCCGCGCCGGCTACGCGGCCGAGGTCCGGCGGCATGGCGAGCTCGACCCGGCCACAGTCGCCGACGTCGCGCGCCTGGCCGAGTCCTGGCTCGGCGACGCGCCCGAACGCGGGTTCTCCATGGCCCTCGGCCGGCTCGGCGACCCCTCCGACGAGCGATGCGTCATGGTCGTCGCCCGCGACGCCGAAGGCCGCATCCGCGGGCTGCTGTCGTTCGTGCCCTGGGGGGCCAACGGTCTGTCGCTCGACCTCATGCGCGCCGACCGCACGGCCGAGAACGGCGTCAACGAGTTCATGATCGCCGGGCTGGTCGAGGCCTGCCGGGAGCTGCGCGTGCGGCAGATCTCGCTGAACTTCGCGATGTTCCGGGCGGTGTTCAGCTCGGCCGAGCGTGTCGGCGCCGGCCCGGTCGTCCGCCTCACCGACACGGCCCTGTCCGTGGCGTCACGGTTCTGGCAGCTCGAGTCGCTGTACCGCGCCAACGCCAAGTACCGTCCAGTCTGGCTGCCGCGATTCCTGTGCTACGACTCGTCGCTGACCCTGACCCGGGCCGCCATCGCCGCCGGCATGGCCGAGGGGTTCCTGCCGGCCTTCAACCCCGCCGGACGGCTACAGGACCACGAGCAGATCCGGCTGGAGACCGGCGAGAGCGTCCCCTTCCCGGTCGCTGTCCACCGACAGGAGCAGGAGAGGCTCGCCCTCATAGGCACCGTGCGCCGCGTCGGCGAGCAGCAACTCACCCGCCTGGCCAAGGCCGAGCGGCTGGCCCGGGCCGGCCGCCAGCCCTATCCGGTGAGCGTGCCCCGGACCACGACCCCGGCCGACGTCCGGCAGGCCCACCCCGGTCTCGCCCCGGACCGCCGCACCGGCGTCCAGGTCTCGGTGGCCGGCCGCGTCCGGGCGCTGCGTGACCTCGGCGGCGTCACGTTCGGCGTGCTGCAGGACGGCACCGGGGCGACCCTGCAGGCCATGCTCACCGCCGACGGCACCCCGGCCGAGGAGAGGGCCTGGTGGAAGAGCACCGTGGACCTCGGCGATCACGTCAGCGTCACCGGTGAGGTGGTCACCTCCCGGCGGGGCGAGCTGTCGGTCCTGGTCTCGGCGTGGACGATGGCCGCGAAATGCCTGCGCCCCCTGCCCGGCCGGCACGCCGGGTTCACCGACCCCGAGGCCCGCGTCAGCCGACGCCACCTCGACCTGCTCGTCAACGCCGACTCGATGCTGGTCCTGCGCCGGCGTAGTGCCGCGGTCAAGGCCCTGCGCGACGGCTTCGCGGCCCGCGGGTTCGCCGAGGTCGAGACCCCCATGTTGCAGCCGGTCCACGGCGGCGCGACCGCCCGGCCGTTCCGCACCCACATCAACGCCTACGACATGGATCTCTATCTGCGCATCGCCCCCGAGCTGCACCTCAAGCGCCTCTGCGTGGCCGGCATGGAGAAGGTGTTCGAGCTCAACCGGAACTTCCGGAACGAAGGCGCCGACGCCACCCACAACCCGGAGTTCACGTCGGTTGAGGCGTACCAGGCCTATGCCGACTACCACACCATGCGCGAGCTCACCCGGGACCTGATCCTCGAGGTCGCCACCGCGGTCCACGGCACCCCGTCCGCCCTGCGCCCGGGCGACGACGGCGCGCTGCAGCCCGTCGACCTGAGCGCCCCGTGGCCGGTCGTGACCGTCCACGCCGCGGTCGGCCGGGCCTGCGGCACAGACATCACGCCCGATACCCCGGTGGCCGCCCTGCGCGCCATCTGCACCGCCCGTGACGTCCACGCGCCCGCCGACGCCACCGCCGGCGAGCTCGTCCTGGAGCTCTACGAGGCGCTCGTCGAGAAGCAGACCACGTACCCCACCTTCTACCTCGACTTCCCGACCGAGACCTCGCCACTGACCCGCGCCCACCGCGACGACCCCCGCCTCGCCGAACGGTGGGACCTCGTCGCCTACGGCATGGAGCTGGGCACCGCCTACTCCGAACTCATCGACCCCACCGAGCAGCGCGCCCGCCTCACCGCCCAATCGCTCAAGGCCGCCGCCGGTGACCCCGAGGCCATGCAGCTCGACGAGGCGTTCCTCGCCGCGCTCGACTACGCCATGCCACCCACCGGCGGCCTCGGGTTGGGCGTCGACCGGCTCGTCATGCTGCTGACCGGCACCACCATCCGCGCCACCCTGGCCTTCCCCTTCCACCGCCCGGCGCCGGCACCGTCTGACGCTGTGCCGCCTCGCCGTGGCGACATCACCTGAAGCTCCGGCGGCAAACCCCACCGGGCCGACGATCTTGCGCGCCTTCGGCGGTGCCGCCGGCGGCGTCGGGGCCGTTGCGGCCCTCCCCGGCCGAGCTGGTTCACGGCCAGCGCGGACGAGGCCGTCGCATCGTCCGCGCGGTCGCCACCGCACACGGGGCGCGCATCATCGCCGAACCACGACCCGGCGGCGGACTCGACGTCGCCGTGTCCTTTTCCGACCGCCGAGCCGGCCCAATCCGAGTAGCCCCCGCTGCCCGCACACCGAAACTTTGACCACAGTGGACATCCGGCGCGGAGGCTAGCGCAGCTTGATGCCAGCGCCCCAGCAGACCGGCTCGGAGTCCGGATGTACGTAAGAACACCCCGAACTGTGGCACGGACGACCGCGAATCGGGGACTTTCGGGGGGTCCTCACCGCCGGACCAAGTTCGATAGGATCGAACAAGTTTCGGCAGGAGGTTCGAAGGTGCGCACGACGGCAAGGCAGGACCGCGTCGAGAACAACGGGCAGGCGCTGGTCGGGGCGCGGATGCGCCAGTTCCGCAAGGAGCGCGGGCTGACGCTACGGGGCCTCGCCACCCAGTCCGGCCTGTCCATCGGGTTCCTCTCCCAGGTCGAGCGGGGCATCTCGGCGATCGGACTGACCGCCCTCAACGGCGTGGCCGCGGCGCTGGACCGCCCGGTCTCCGAGTTCTTCCACGCCGACGACCAGGCGGCACCGCCGCAGGTGCCGATCGCCGACCTGCCGGAGCATTTCACGTTGATGCGCGCCCAGAACGGCGCGACCGAGTACGTGTCCGGCCAGATCACCTACCGCATGCTTTCCGACCGCGGCCCGCACCTGGTGCTCGAGCCGATGGTCGTGCACATCGCCCCCGGCGGGCGCCGCGAGGAGGCCTACGGTCACGCCGGCGAGGAGTTCGCCTACGTGGTGTCGGGCGAGCTGCTCTACGAGGTCGACGGCATCGAGCACCGGCTCTTCCCGGGCGACAGCCTGCACCTGCGCTCCAGCACCCCGCACCGGCTCTACAACGACACCGACGAGGTCACCACCGTGGTCTCGGTGGTGACCCCGCGGCTGTTCTAAAGATCGTTGTTCACTCTCACATCAAAATTTCGTTGACCGCGTCCATCGTCGCCGCCCAGGCCGGCGTGCGCGGGTCGATCACGTCGAAGTGGTCGGCGGGCAGCTCCAGCCGGACCACGCGGTCGCCGGCCGCCAGCGCGGCCCGGGCATAGCGGCGGGACATGTCGACGAGATCCAGGCCGTCGCCACGGCCCTGAACCACGACCACCGGCACGCCCAGCGGCAGCCGCAGCAGCGGGTCCGCCGCCGCCAGCGCGGCCTCGTCGCCGCGCAGCGCCGCGGCGACCGCGCCGGTACCGATCCCGCGCCGCTCGCCCTCGGCAAGGTCGAGGACGCCCGCCTGCGACACGACCACCGACACCGCACCGGGCGCGTCGGCCGCCGCCCGCACCGCGAGCTGCCCGCCGGCCGAGTGACCGAACAGCACCAGCCGCGACGGATCGACCCGGGGGTCGGCGGCCTCCGCGAAAGCGAGGCCCGCGGCGACGTCCGCCGTCGTCGCCGCCCAGCCGTGACGGTCCGGGCGCCGGTACTCGAGGTTCCAGGCGGCGAATCCGCGGTCGGCCAGATCGATCGCCATCGCATCCATGAGGTCGGCGCCCCAGACCGACCGCCAGAAGCCGCCGTGCAGCAGCACCGCGACGGGCGCCGGCCCGGTGCCGGCGGGCAGCCGCAGCTCGCCCCACTGCTCCGGGCCGGACCCGTAGGCGATCCGCCGGGCCGGGCGCCGCAGCCGGTGCACCGCCCGCCGCACGGCCCAGGTGACACCCCAGATCTCACGGCCCTGGTGATGCTCCGACCCGGGCGCGACGGGTTGCGACCCGGTCGCGGTGAGGTCGAGCCACACGGTCCGCGCGGCGTGGGCGCCCGGCGCCGTCATCAGCCGCCGGGCCGGTGCCGTTGGCCCGGGCAGCACGACGACGGCGCCGGTCGTCTCCTCCAACGCCGGCGCGAGGTCATGCGCCTCGCGGACGGCGCCGTCCACCCCGAGCCCGGCGAACTCGGCCTCGGCCAGCTCGCGCACCAAATCGAGGTCGGCGACCAGACCCGGTCCCACGATCACATCGACGTTCACGCCGCCTCCCGGCGCAGCAGGGGCAGCACCGCGCCGCCGAGCAGGTCCACGCCGCCCTCGTCGGTCAGCCCGTGCGGCGTGCCGAACTCCACCCGCCCGACGCCGGCGTCGATCAACGCCTGCGCCTGCGCGGCGACCTGCTCCGGCGTGCCGGAGAACGCGAAGAGGTCGAGCACGTCGTCGGGCACGAGCCGGCCGGCGGCCTCGTCCTCACCCCGGTCGACCAGGTCGGCGACGCGACGCACGAGATCCGCCGGTACACCCGCGGTCGGGTCGAGCTCGGCGACGACCGCGAGATACATCGCGACCTCGGTGCGGGCCTTGGCCCGGGCGGCGGCCCCGTCGCGGTCGACCACGGTCACCGCGCCGAGCACGATCCGCACCTCGTCCACCGACCGGCCGGCCGGTTCGGCGCCCGCCCGCAGCCGCTCGCGCACGACGCCGACCATCGCCGGGTTGGCGCTGCCGCCCACCTTGATCTCGGCCGCGATCCGGCCGGCGAGCGCCGCGCCCTGCGGGCCCCAGGCGCCGATCAGCAGCGGCGGGTCGGGGCGCTGCACCGGATAGCGCAGGGCGGCGCCCGGCGCCAGCTGGAACACCCGGCCGTCGAAGCCGTCGGTCCGGCCGCCGAGGAGGCGGTAGACGACCTCGGCCGCCTCGCCGAGCGCGGCGATCGGCCGGCGCTGGTCGATCCCGACCGCGCCGAGCCAGGTGCCACGGGCCAGCCCGAGGTAGGCGCGGCCGGCCGATGCGAGGTCGAGCGCGGCGACCTGCCCGGCGATCTCGTAGGGCGCCATGGAGTACGGGTTGAGGCAGGCGGCGCCGAGCCGGACGCGGGAGGTGGCGCCGGCCATCTCCAGCAGCGGGAAGATCGGCGGCTGGAACATGAGGTCGCCGAAGACGGTCAGCACGTCGAAGCCGTGCGCCTCGGCCGCCCGGGCGAGGCGGGCGTAGTCGCCGGGCCGCTTGTCGCTCTGGATGCCCAGACCGACCTCGACCCGCGCCGGGGCACTCACGTGAGATCCGCCGATCGCATCCCGCGCAGGCGGGTGCGCTCGACCCGCATCACCAGGCGCTCCTCCGGATCGGGGCAGCAGAACAGGGTGTCGCGCTCCAGCCAGTCACCGGCCGGCAACGCGCGCTGCTTGGCCGCCAGGAACGGCAGGACGGCCGCCAGGGCGTACACGCAGAAGTGCTTGCCGTCGGGCAGCCGCAGATGGGCGCTGCGCTCCAGCTCGAAGCAGTCACCGACCGCCATCCCGCAGACCGAGCGGCCCTCGATGCGCTCGACGGTGACTTTGAGGTCGTAGATCTCCATGTCGTTGTCCTGGGACATGCCTCACCCTCCGATGCGGACGACGATCTTGCCGGTGGTACGCCCGGCCGCCAGGTCCTGCAGCGCCGCCGGCGCCCCCTCCAGCGGCTCGACCCGGTTGACCGGCGGCCGGACGGCGCCCGAGGCGTACAGCGCGAACAGCGCCGCGTAGGCGGCGGCGACCTCGTCCGGCCGGCGCCACGGGTAGGCCGAGCCCCACGACAGGCCGACGAGGGTGGCGTTGCGGGCGACGAGGCGCATCGGGTCGACGGCGGGTGGCGGCCCGGCCGCGGCGCCGACGGCGACGATGCGCCCCTCGAAGGCGAGGCAGTCCAGCGAGCGGGTGAACACGTCCCCGCCGACGGGGTCGATCACGACGTCGGCCCCGGCGCCGCCGGTGGCGGCGTCGACGGCCCGGACGAAGTCCTCGGTGTGGTAGTCGATCGCGACGTCGGCGCCGTTGGCGCGGCACGCCTCGGTCTTCGCCGGGCCGCCGGCGGTGCAGATCACCCGCGCGCCGCGGGCGACCGCGAGCTGGGTGGCCGCGATCCCGACCCCGC
Organism: Dactylosporangium sp. NPDC000244; assembly: GCF_040300725.1. Lineage (NCBI taxonomy): Bacteria > Bacillati > Actinomycetota > Actinomycetes > Micromonosporales > Micromonosporaceae > Dactylosporangium > Dactylosporangium sp. NPDC000244. The sequence goes on along the minus strand of NZ_JBEPEH010000005.1, from coordinate 105,930 downwards.
CGGCCCCGGCGTGCACCAGCACGGTGTCCCCTGCGGACACTCCGGCGCGCTCCAGGCTGAACCAGGCGGTCTGGTACGTCACCGGAATGCCCGCGGCGATCACCGGGTCGAGCGCGGCCGGCCGCGGCACGAGCAAGCCGGCGTCGATGGTGACGGTCTCGCCGAGGGCGCCGTGCGGCAGCGCCGGGCACCCGATCACCGCGCGGCCGGCGTCGGGCCCGGTCAGGACCTGCCCGCTGAACTCGACCCCGGGGGTGACCGGAGGGTCCGGCCGCACCGGGTACGTCCCGCGGCACAGCATCACGTCGAGGAAGTTGAGGCCGACCGCCTCGACCGCGACGGTGACCAGGCCCGGGCCGGGCTCCGGGTCGTCCGGCACGTCGGCGACGACGAGCACGTCGAGCGGCTCGCCGTCGCGGTGGGCGACGAGGCGTTTCACGGCCGCACCAGCTCGGCGTGGTGGTGGACGATCAGCCAGCCGTCGCCGGTGCGGCGCAGCACGTCGGTGACGCGGGTGACGGACGCGTCGTCCTCGCCGCGGCAGTACAGCTCGTAGCGGGCCACGCCGACGTCGCCCCACACGTCGATGCGCTTCGCGCGGGCGACCATCTCGGCCAGCACCGGACGCCGGCCGGCGGCGTCGCGGCTGTCGCGGTACTCGTCCAGCTCGGCCCGGGTGCGCAGCGGCCCCGGCAGGTGCGTCTCCCAGGTGGTGACATCCGCGTCGAGGTGGGCGTCGAAGCGGGCCCGGTCGCCGGCGAGGAACGCGGCATACATGTCGTCGATCGCGGCGGCGATCTCCACGCCGGCGGTCACGGCCGCACCCCGGCCCGGTCGTCGCGCACCACGGCGCCCCCCTTCATCACCCATCGCACGCCGCGGAACGCCGAGGTGTCCGCGGCCGGGTCCCGGTCCATCGCGATCAGGTCGGCCAGCTTGCCCGGCTCGACCGTGCCCAGGTCCTGCTCGGCCCGCAGCCAGCGCACCGGCCCGAGCGTGCCGGCGTAGAGCGCCCGCTGCGGCCCGACGACGGCCGACATGTGCTCCAGCTCGCGGACGGTCGCGTTGGTGCCCTCGAACGCCCAGAACGGCGGCATGTCGCTGCCCAGCAGCACCTCCACCCCGGCGTCGACGGCGAGCTCGTAGCTCTTGAGGTGCCGCTCGCCCGCGCCCAGCGACCGCCGCTGCATCCACTCCGGGACGCCCAGCTCGTCGAAGAACGCCTTGCACCGGGTGACGAGCAGGGTCGGCACGAGGGCGGTGCCGCGCTCGGCCATGAGTGCGGCCAGTTCCGCGGTCAGCTCGTAGCCGTGCTCGACACAGTCGAGGCCCAGCTCGACCGCCTCCGTGATGACCGGCGCCGGCCCGGCGTGGGCCGTGACCCGCCGCCCCCAGTCGTGCGCGGTCTTCAGGACCGCCGCCAGCTCGTCGGGGTGCAGCTGGCGGGTGTCGATCGACTCGTGCTGGCCGGCGATGCCACCGGAGATCATCACCTTGATCAGGTCCGCGCCGGCCTTGACCTGCTCGCGTACCCCGCGCCGGAACCCGTCGACGCCGTCGCACTCGAGGGTGTCGCTGCTCTCGTGGCCGTGCCCGCCGGTGCACACCAGGGCGCGGCCGGCGGTGAAGATCCGTGGTCCGGGCGTGCGGCCGGCCTCGATCGAGCGGCGCAGCGCGAAGTCGGCATGGTCCTTCTCGGCGACGCAGCGGACCGTCGTCACTCCACAGTGGAGGGTACGGCGGGCGCCGTCGGCCATGTAGAGCGCGAGCTCGTGCGGGCCCATCTGCTTGAGCCGGTCACCGGCGGCGCCCGGCAGGGTGAGCGACAGGTGGGTGTGCATGTTGGCCAGGCCCGGGGTGATCCAGGCGCCGTCGAGGTCGATGCGGGTCGCGTCGCCGCCGGCCTCGGCCAGCACCCGCTCGCGGGGGCCGACGGCGGCGATCCGCTCGCCGACCACCAGGACGGCGGCGTCCTCGACCGGCTCGATGCGCGCGTCGACGACCGTGCAGTTCTCCAGCAGCAGGCTCAAGGTTCCACTCCGTAGATCGTGCGGGCGGCCTCGGCGGAGACGTAGCCGTCGGCCACGTCCTCGCGGACCGCGTCCGGATGGCGCAGGGCGGGGTCACCGTGTCCCCCGCCGCCGGCGGTCAGCACCGTCACCCGGTCGCCGGCCGCGACGGTCGTGCGCCTGGTGCTCACGGCGCGCTCCCGCGCGGTGCCGGGGAAGATCACGACGCGGTTGGCCTCGGGGGCCGCGCCGCCGTCGATCGCCCACGGCCGGGACTTCGTCTTCTTGATCACCGACAGGAACTCGCCCGGGGTCACGAACCGGATGTCCCGGCGCAGCCCCGGTCCGCCGCGGAACCGGCCGGCCCCGCCCGAGTCGGTGCGGATCTCCATCCGCTCGAAGAACATGCCGGTCTTCGCCTCGAGCACCTCGACCGGCGTGATCCGGGCCTGGGTCTGACACGGGTGGTTGGCCGGCCCGATGCCGTCGTGACCGGGCGTCCCGCCCCAGCCGACCGGCTCGTTGTTGGACACCGCGAACAGCGCGCCGGTGTCGGGGTGGACGCCGACCATCATGAACCCGGGCACGTCACCGCCCGACGAGGCCGGCAGCCGGCCGCCCATGCCCTGCGCCAGCGCCTTGTAGATCAGCTCCAGCGCGACGGTGCCGGTCCATTGGGTGAACGTCGCGGCCGGGTAGACGGCGTGGAAGAGGGTGCCCGGCTCGGCCCGCACGACCAGCGGCGCGAAGTGGCCCGCGTTGGTCTGCTCGGTCGGCGTGGTGATCGCCTTGAACGCCACCCGGCAGGTGGCGATCGTCGCGCCGAGGGGCAGGTTGACCGGGCCCGGCACGGCCGGCGACGAGTCGGCGAAATCGACGGTGAACGTGCCGCCGGCGATCGTCACGGTGACCCGCATCAGGATCGGGTCGTCGGTGATCCCGTCGTCGTCGAGCCAGTCCTCGGCCGTCCACGAGCCCTGCGGCAGGGCGTCGACGGCCTCGCGGGCGGACGCCTCGGCGGCGGCGACGACGGCGTCGACCACCGCGCCCACGGTTTCCCGGCCGTAGGTGGCGAACAGCTCGGCGACCCGCCGCTCGCCGGTGCGCAGGCACGCCACCTGGGCGTGCAGGTCGCCGAGCACCGCGTCGGGCATGCGCGAGTTGAAGCGGATCAGCTCGAGGATCTCCCGGACCGGCTCGCCGCCCGCGAACACGCGGGTGCCCGGGAACAGCAGACCCTCCTGGTGTACGTCGGTGGAGTCGAGCACGTAGCCGGGGTCCTTGGCGCCGAGGTCCATCCAGTGGGCCCGGACGCAGAGGAAGGCCACGAGCGCGTCGTCGACGAACACGGGCGCGAACAGCGTCGCGTCGTAGGCGTGCGCGGCGTTCCAGTACGGGTAGTTGAGCAGCACGATGTCGCCCGGCCGCAGCGTGTCCCGGCCGACGTACTCCACACCCTTGCGGATCGAGTAGTCGTTGGCGCCGAGGAAGCGCGACAGACCCGTCGACTCGGCGACCAGGCGCAGATCGGCGTCGTAGATCGAGATGCCGAAGTCGTGGACCTCGTAGATGACCGGGTTGAACGCGGTGCGCACGAGCGCGGCGCGCATCTCCTCGGCCGCGGCCACGAGATAGCTGCGCACCACCTCGGCGGTGGCGCCGTCGACCTCAGGCATCCTCGACCCCGTAGACCTCACGGGCCTGCTCCGCCGACACGTACCCCTCGGCGACGTCCTCGCGCACCAGGTCCGGGTCGCGCTCGCGCGGGTCGCCGTGCCCGCCGCCACCGGCGCTCAGCAGCGTGACCCGGTCGCCGACGGCGACGACGGTGCGCTTGGTGCTGACCGACTGTTCCCGGTCGGTACCCGGGAAGATGATCACCCGGTTCGCCTCCGGGGACAGCCCGCCGGCAAGCGCCCACGGCCGGGCCTTGGTCTTCTTGATGACCGACAGGAACTCCCCCGGCGTGACGAAGCGGATGTCGCGGCGCAGGCCCGCCCCGCCGCGGAACCGGCCCGCCCCGCCGGAGTCGGCGCGGATCTCCATCCGCTCGAAGAACATGCCGGTCTTCGCCTCCATCACCTCGATCGGCGTGATCCGCCCGGTGCTGCCGGAGACGTGGGTGGCGGCGTTCATGCCGTCGTGGTGCGCCGTGCCGCCCCAGCCGACGGGCTCGTTGTTGGAGACCGCGAACAGCGCGCCGGTGTCGGGGTGGATGCCGACCATCATGAACCCGGGCACGTCGCCGCCCGAGGAGGCCGGTAGCTGGCCCGGCATGCCCTGGGCGAGCGCCTTGAGGATCAGCTCGACCGCGACGATGCCGGTCCACAGCGTGAACGTCGGCTGCGGGTACACGGCGTGAAACAGCGTCCCCGGCTCAGCCTTCACCACCAGCGGCGCGACGGTGCCGGCGTTGGAGGGCTGGTCGGCCGATGTCAGCGACTTGAGGATGACCTTGCAGATCGCCTCGGTCGCACCGTAGGGCATGTTGACCGGCCCGGCCACGGCAGGCGACGACCCGGCGAAGTCGACCGTGAACGTGTCATCGGCGATCGTGACGGTCACCTTCATCTGGATCGGCTCGTCGGTGATGCCGTCGTCGTCGAGCACGTCCTCGGCGCTCCAGGAGCCCTGCGGCAGCGCGGCCAGGGCCGAGCGGGTGCGGGCCGCACCGTCGGCGATCATCCGCTCGATCGTCGCCTCGACGGTCGGCCGGCCGAACTTCTCGACGATCTCCAGCAAGCGGCGCTCGCCGGTGCGCAGCGCGGCGATCTGGGCGTGCAGGTCGCCCATCACCTCGTCGGGCATGCGCGAGTTGAACCGGATCAGCTCGTGGATCTCGCGGACCGGCTCGCCGCGCGACACTACCTTGGTGCCCGGGAAGAGAATGCCTTCCTGGTGTACGTCGGTGGAGTCGAGCACGTAGCCCGGGTCCTTGGCGCCGAGGTCCATCCAGTGCGCCCGGACGCACAGGAAGCCCAGCAGCGGCCCGTCGGGCTCGAACACCGGGGCGAACAGCGTCGCGTCGTAGGCGTGCGCGGCGTTCCAGTACGGGTAGTTGAGCAGCACGACGTCGCCCGGGTGCAGGTTCTCCCGGCCGACGTACTCCACGCCCTTGCGCAGCGAGAAGTCGTTGGCGCCGAGGAAGAACGTCAGCCCGGTCGCCTCGGCCACCAGGCGCAGGTCGGCGTCGTACAGCGAAAGCCCGAAGTCGTGGACCTCGTAGATGACCGGGTTGAACGAGGTACGAATAAGCGTCGCACGCATCTCCTCGGCCGCGGCGAGCAGGTAGGAGCGCACAACCTCGGCGGTGGCACCATCCAGCTGGGTCATGCGCCCTCCGCTTCGCTCCGGCCGCACGACTTTCGAGCTGAATCCATGATGACCGGCCTCTCCGCTTCGCTCCGAACCGGTCATGCCGCCCGCACCAGGAGATAGCCGTGCGCGTCGACCGACACCCGCTGGCCCGACGGGACCACCGTCGTCGACGTGCCCTCGTCGACCAGCGCCGGACCGTCGAACGCGTCGCCCGGCGCGAGCAGGGCCCGGTCGTAGACGTCGAACGGCACGACCGCGCGGGCGCCGAAATCGAACGCGTCCCGGCGCCCGATCAGGGCCCGGGCCGCATCGCCGTCGCCCGGCGGCGGCTCGAGCAGCGTCGGGCTCGCCGTGCGGCCCACCGCGCGCAGCCGTAGGTTCAGGATCTGCAGGCGGTTGGCCATCGCGTGGCCGTACCGGGCGGTGTGCAGCTCCTGGAAGGCGGCCCGCACGCCGTCGGCGTCGAGGGTGTCGCGACCGACCGTGACCGTGAGGCTGTGCTCCTGCCCGAGGTAGCGCAGTTCGAGCTGCCGCTGCAGGACCGCCAGCTCCGCGGGCACGCCCTGCGCGCTCAGCGAGGCCAGCGCCTCGGCCTCGACCTCGGCGAAGGTCGCCTCGACGGCGGCCGGCTCGACCTCGTCGAGCGGGGTCATCAGGGTGCGGCTGAAGTTGTCCTCGATGTCGGCGCTGAGCATGCCCCACGCCGAGAAGCCCGACGGCGCGAACGGCACGATGACCTCCGCGATGCCCATCTCCCGGGCGAGCAGCGGCGCCAGCAGCGGCCCGGCGCCGCCGAAGGCGAGCAGCGAGAACTGCCGCGGGTCGCGGCCGCGCTCGACGGTGATCTGGCGGACCGCGCCGACGGTGCGCGCGAGCAGCACGTCGAAGATGCCCGCGGCCGCCGCCTCGACCGGCAGCCCGAGCGGCCCGGCCACCTGCTCGTCGAGGGCCTTGCGGGCCGCGTCGGCCTGCAGTCCCATCTCACCGCCGAGGAACCGGTCGGGGTCGACGTAGCCGAGCGCGACGGCCGCGTCGGTGACCGTCGGGCGGGTGCCGCCGCGGCCGTAGCAGACCGGGCCGGGGTCGGCGCCCGCGCTCTGCGGGCCGACCTTGAGCAGGCCCCGGTCGAGCCAGGCGATCGAGCCGCCGCCCGCGCCGATGGTGCGGATGTCGTACGTCGGGATCAGCAGCGGGAAGTGCTCCAGCTGCGCCTCGTGGGCGGCGACCGCGCTGCCCTGCTCGATGACGCAGGCGTCGAGCGACGTGCCCCCGATGTCGAAGGTGAGGAGGCTGTCGCGGCCCAGCGCGCCGGCGAGGTAGGCGGCGCCGACGATGCCGCCGGCCGGTCCACTGAGGACGGTGTGGGTCGGCGAGCGCTTGGCCGCCTCGCTGGTCATCGAGCCGCCGCCGGAGCGCATGATGAGGAAGCGCCCGGCGAAGCCGCCGTCGGCCAGCCCTCGCTCCAGCTCGTCGACGTAGCGCTCGAAGATCGGGCGGATGTACGCCTCCAGCACGGTGGTGCTGGTGCGCTCGTACTCGCGGTACTCCCGCGCGATGTCGGTCGACAGGGAGAGGCTGACGTCGGGGTACCGCTCGCGGATGAGGGCCGCCGCGGCGCGCTCGTGCGTCGGGTCGAGGAACGCGTGCAGGAAGCAGATGGCGATCGACCGCACGCCCTGCACCTCGACCAGCTCGCGGGCGGCGGCCAGCACCGAACCGGCGTCGAGCTCCTCGACCACGCGGCCCTTGTAGTCCAGCCGCCCCCGCACCCCGGCCGTGTGCCGGCGCTTCACGAGGCTCGCCGGGCGCTCGTACTGAAAGTCGTACATGTGGTCGGACGGCACGTTGCCACGCCCGATCAGGAAGACGTCCCGGAAGCCCTCGTTGGTGATGATGCCGGTCGCCGCGCCGCGGCGCTCCAGCACCGCGTTGAGGCCCAGCGTGGTGCCGTGGATGAACAGCTCCACATCGGACAGATCCGTGCCGAGCGCGGCCACCGCGGCGAGCACGCCGTCGGCCGGGCGGGCCGGGGTCGTCGACGCCTTGCGGAACCGTACCTCGTTGGTCCGGGTGTCCAGCTCCATCGCGTCGACGAACGTACCGCCGATGTCGACGGCCAGCCTGAGGCTCACAGCAACTCCCCAATCTCCGGCACCCGCCAGCAGGCGGCCCGGCTCTCCCCGTACTGCTGCAACTGCTGGTCCTCGCCGCGGCACCGGTCGGTGACGAACGGGCACCGGGCCGCGAGCGCGCACCCGGTCGCCGCGTCGGCCTCTTCCAGGTCACGGACCAGGGCCACACCGCGCGACAGCAAAGCCCGCGTGTAGGGGTGCCGTGGCCGCGCGAAGACCTCCTCGACCGGCCCCTCCTCGACGATCCGGCCGAGGTAGAGCACGACGACCCGGTCGGCGAACCCGCGGACGGTGGCGAGGTCGTGCGAGATGAACACCGAGCCGTGCGAGCGGTCCGCGGCGACCTCGTCGATCACCGCGAGGATCTGCGCCTGCACGGTCACGTCCAGCGCGGACGTCGGCTCGTCGAAGACGATCAGGTCCGGCTCGGCGACGAGCGCGCGGGCGATGCCGACCCGCTGCGCCTGCCCTCCGCTGAGCTCGTGCGGCCGGCGGGCGAGGATCGAGCGGTCCAGCTCCATCCGGTCGAGCACGGCGGCCGCCCGGGCGGCCCGCTCCGCGGCCGAGATGCCGAGCGCGCGCAGCGGTTCGCCGATCGCGTCCTCGACGCTGCGGCGCGGGCTGAGCGAGCCGATCGGGTCCTGGAAGACCAGCGAGCTGCGGGCGGCCGTGACGCGGCCGCCGGTCGGCTTGGCGAGCCCCACGATGAGCCGGGCGAGGGTGGACTTGCCGCACCCGCTCTCGCCGACGACGCCGATCCGCTCGCCCTTGGCGACGGTGAGGCTGACCCCGCGCAGCGCGTGGTGCCCGCCGCGGCCGAACCGGCTCTTGTAGACCACGTGCGCGTCGTCCACGACGAGCACAGGCTCGGCGTCCGCGGTCGTCGCGGCCCGCCGCGCGGGGGCGCCGACCGTGACGTCGGTTGCCTGCCCCGCCTCGACGGCGTCGTGCAGCGGGTGGAAGCAGGCCGCTGTCCACTGCCGGCCCTGCTCCGTCAGCTGCGGACGGTCAGCCCGGCAGTCGTCCTCGGCGTGCGCGCAGCGCGGCGCGAAGGGGCACGCGGCCGGCGCCTCGCGCAGCAGCGGCATCGCGCCGGGCGTCACCACCACGGGCCGGCCGTCGAGGTCGGGCACCGAGCGCAGCAGCGCCCGGGTGTACGGGTGCGCCGGGGCGGTCAGCACCTGGCGGGCGGGGCCGGTCTCGGCGACGGTGCCGGCGTAGAGGACCACGATGCGGTCGCAGACGGCCGCGATCGCGTTGATGTCGTGGGAGATCAGCAGCACGCCGCGGCCGTCGGTGTCGGCGGCGTGGCGGAACTGGCGCAGGATCTCGGCGGTCAGCGTGACGTCGAGGCCCGTGGTCGGCTCGTCGGCGATGAGCAGGCGCGGCGCGCACCCGGTGGCGAGCGAGATCATCACCCGCTGGGCCATGCCGCCGGACAGCTCGTGCGGGTAGGCGCCGAGGCGGCGGCGGGCGCTGCGGATGCCGACGGCCTCGAACAGCTCCAGCGCCGACTCGCGGGCCCGCTCGCCGTCCATGTCCTGATGGGTCCGGAGCCGGTCGACCAGCTGCCGGCCCGCGGTGCGGGTCGGGCTGAGCGCGCCGCGCGGGTTCTGGAAGCACATCGCCGCGCCGTGGCCGCGGTGGTGGGCCAGCCGCTCGGCGGACATGGTCAGCACGTCGACGCCGTCGAAGCCGACCCGGCCGGTCGCCACCGTGCCGGTCGGCAGCATGCCGACGATCGCCCGGCCGACCATGCTCTTGCCGCCGCCGCTCTCCCCGACCAGCCCGACGACCTCGCCGGCGTCGACGGTGAACGAGACGTTGCTGAGCGCGGCGACGCGGCCGCCGATGACCACGGAGAGGTTGTCGATCGAAAGCAGGCTCACGTGCGGCTCCTCACCGTCGGACCCGGTCGGCGCGCTCCTGCAGGCCCTCGCCGAGGAGGCTGAAGCCCAGGACGCAGACGAGCAGTGCGATGCCGGGCGGCACCGAGGTCCACCACCGGCCGGCCACCACGTCGCCGGTGCCGAGGCTGATCATGGCGCCCCACTCGGCGTCGGGCACCGGGATGCCCAACCCGAGGAACGACAGGCCGGCCAGGGTCAGCATCGCCCAGCCGCAGTTGAGCGGGGCGATCACCCGCACCGGTGTGAGGCTGTTGGGCAGCACGTGCCGCCACAGCAGCCCGATCGTCGAGGCGCCGGAGGTACGCGCGGCGTCGACATAGGTCAGGTCCCGGATCGTGCGGACCTCGGCGCGCACGAGGCGGGCGTAGGCGGGCGCGTTCACCAGCGCGATCGCGACGGTCAGGTTGAGCGGCCCGCTGCCCAGCAGGGCGGCGACGGCGAGCGCGAGGATGAACGTGGGAAACGCCTGGAAGATGTCGGTCAGGCGCATCAGGACGTCGTCGAGCCAGCCGCCGAAGTAGCCGGCGACGACGCCGAGGATGCTGCCCAGCACGACGGCGATCGCGACCGCAGCGATGGCGATGCCGAGGTCGACGCGGCCCGCGTAGAGCAGCCGGCTCCACACGTCCATACCGTTGACGTCGGTGCCGAACAGGTGCGCGCCGCCGGGCTCGGCGAGGGTGGGCGCGTCCCCGTCGATCTGGTTCGGCCCCCACGAGGTGAACAGCGGGCCGAGCAGCACGGCCAGCGCGACCACGGCCAGGATCCCGGCGCCGGCGGCCACCAGGACGGTGCCGAAGCGGCCGTCGCGGTCCTTGCGGCTCCGGCCGGTGCGCAGCAGCGACATCAGATCCTCACCCTCGGGTCGAGCATGGCGTGCACGACGTCGGCGATCAGGAACACCACCACGTAGCAGAGCGCGATCACCAGCACCGATGCCTGCACCACCGGGTAGTCGCGGTAGAGCAGGCCGCGCAGCGCCCACTGGCCGAAGCCCTGCCAGGAGTAGACGTACTCGATGAGCACCGTCGAACCGATGGCGAAGCCGAAGACGAGGGCGGCCAGCGACGGCAGGCGCACCAGGGCCGCCCGCACCAGGTAACCGCGGCGCAGCACCCGTCCGGGAAGCCCGTGGGCCTCGGCCGCCGCGTAGGGCTCGGAGCGCAGCACCTCCAGCGCCGACGCGCGCACGCTGCGCAGCAGCGGGGCCACGATCACGATGACGAGCGTGAGCACCGGCAGCGCCAGGTGCCACAGCGCCGACGTCAGCGCCGGCATGTTGCCGGTCAGCAGGGCGTCGAGCGCGTCGGCGCCGGTGATCGGGGTGAGGTCGGTGTCCGGGTCGACGCGGCCGCTCGGCGCCGGGAACCAGCCCAGGCCCGCATAGCCGACGAGGATCAGCACCAGGCCCAGCCAGAACTCCGGCATCGAGTTGCCGATCAGCGCGAGCACCCGGATGCCGTGGTCGCCGGCCCGGTTCGCGTGCCGGGCCGACCACAGGCCCACGACGGTGGCGATCACCACGGCGATCGCCACCGCCAGGACGACCAGCTCCATCGTGGGGCCGATCCGCAGCGCCATCTCGCTGCCGACCGACTGTCCACTCTGGATTGAGGTGCCGAAGTCCCCGGTGACCAGGCCGCCGAGGTAGTCGGTGAACTGCCGCCACAGCGGCCGGTCGAGGCCGAAGCGGGCCCGCGCCGCCGCCTCGTCGGCGGCGGTCGCGTTGGGCCCGAGAATGGTCCGGATCGGGTCACCGGGCAGCACCCGGACCAGCAGGAATGTCAGCACGACCACCCCGAGCAGGACCGGAATGAGCTGGAGCAGCCGGCGGGCGACGAACCGGAGGATGCGCATCTACGCCGACGCCCCCAGGTAGCGCAGGCGGGCCAGGCCGTCCATCGGCTGCACCCAGCCGGCCACCGACTTGCGCACCGGCAGGTTGAAGTTGGGCTGGCAGATCACCACCCACGGCACGTCCTCGGCCATGACGTCCTGCACCTGCGCCCAGAGCTGGTTGCGCGCGCTGGTGTCGACGGTCGTGTGCGACTGCTGGTAGATCTGCTCGATCTTCGGGTTGGTGTAGTTGGAGTAGTTGAGGTTGGCGCCCTGCACGAAGCTCGTCGCCAGCATGTACTCGACGTCGTTGACCCACAGCTGGCCCGAGGTGATCTGCAGCGGGATGTTCTTCTTCCCGCGCCGGTCGGCGAGCGTCGCCGGGTCGAGCGGGGTCAGCTTGAGCTCGATGCCGGCCTTGCGGGCCTCGCTCTGCACGAGCACGGCGAGCTGCTGCTGTTCGTCGTTGTCGGCCTGGAAGACCAGCTCCGAGTTGATCGAGCTCTTGCCCGACGCGGCGAGCGCCGCCTTGGCCTTGTCGATGTCGTACGTGTACGGGTACCCCTTCTCGGAGTATCCCGGCATGTCCAGCGGCACGATGCTCTTCGTCGGCCGGGCGTCGCCGCCGTAGACGTTCTTGATGATCTGCTCGTACGGCGTGGCGTAGGCCAGCGCCTTGCGCACGTTGACGTCGTCGAACGGCGCGGTGGTCGTCGACATCTGGATGGCGATCTGCGAGTTGCTGGCCGCGGACAGCACGGTGATGCCGGAGGCGCTCTTGAGGTCCTTGATGTCGCGCGGGCTCGCGCCCAGCGCGATGTCGATGTCCCCGGCCTGCAGCTGCAGCCGCTGGTTGGAGGCGGCCGGCACGACCGAGATGCGGATCGTCTTGGTCTTGGCCGGGTCGGGGCCCGGGTAGGCGTCGTTCGCGGTGAGCTCGATCTCCTGGCCCTGGGTGGCCTTGGTGACGTTGAAGTAGCCGCCGGTGGGCGGGTTCTTGGCGAACCACTCCTTGGCCCACGGGTCCGCGTCGGTGGCGTGCTTCTTCGCCTCGACCGAGTCGAAGACGTAGAGCGAGATGGCCTGGATCTGCCTGGTCAGCGCGCTCGGGAACTCCTGGTGGAACTCGACCGTGTAGTCGTCGACCACGACGACCTGCTCGGCCTTGGTGAGGCCGATGGTGCGGTAGATGCCGGCGACGTTGGCCTTGGCGGCGAACGCCCGGTCCTTCGACCATTTCACGTCGGCGGCCTTGAGCTCGTTGCCGCTGGGGAACTTGAAGCCCTTGCGGAGCTTGAGCGTCCACACCTTCTTCTCGGCGTCCGGCTCGAAGGACTCGGCGAACGTCGGCATGATGTTCTCGGTGTCGAGGATCCGGCTGCCACCGACGGCCTTCACGCCGTAGTCGATCATGTATGGGAAGACGTTCTTGTACAGCATCAGCGCGGTGAGGTCGAAGCCGACGAAGTCCTGGTCCCAGCTGCTGAGGTAGCTGGACACCGCGATCTTCAGGGTCGACGACTTGGCGCCGCCGGAGGACGACGACGAAGGGTTGTTCTTGCTGCCGCTCGCGCAGGCACCGGTGGCGAGCAGGAGCGCGCCCACGCCGCCGAGCTGGAGTACGGAGCGGCGGGAGAGAAGGGGAGAGTCTGCCATGTTCACTCCTCTGTTGGCCCGACCTGCTCGATGTTCTATCAGGCATGAGTTCAGTGAACAAGATGCGTCCTGAAGTGAACAGGAAAGATCCAGCTCACGGCGGCACTGTCCGGCCGTACGGAGGATGCCTCGGATCAGGTTTGTTCACAGGATTTCACAAGCACGAAACCGCTGTCTGAGCACGCGAAAAAGCAAACCGGGCCGTGCGACGTCGTCACACGGCCCGGCTTGTTCGGGGCGGTCAGCGTCCGAGGAACCGCAGCGCGTTGGCGCCCAGCAGCTTCGCGCGCTGGGCCTCGCTCAGGTAGTCGGCCCGGTCGACCACGGCACCGACCGGGCGCTCGCCCAGGGGGTAGGGATAGTCGCTGCCGAGCATGACCCGGTCCTCCCCCAGCGTCTCGACCAGCAGCCGCAGGGCGGCCGGGTCGAAGACGACGGAATCGACCGAGAAGCGGTCCAGGTAGTGCGACGGCGGGTGCGCCGAGCGGCCCCGGACCACGTCGCCGCGGCGGAGCCAGGCGTTCTCGGCCCGGCCGAGCCAGAAGGCGAAGCTGCCGCCGCCGTGCGCGAAACAGATCCGCAGCGACGGCGGTACCGCGTCGAACACGCCCCCGAGGATCATCGCCAGGATCGACAGGTGCGTCTCCGCGGGCATGCCGGTCAGCCACCGGGCCATCCACCGGTCCAGCCGCGGACCGCCCGGCATGTCCCACGGGTGCACGAACACCGGCGCGCCGACCGACGCGCAGTGCTGCAGGAACGACACCACGCCCGGGTCGTCGAGGTCACGGTCGCCGACGTGGTTGCCGATCTCGACCCCGGCGTGCCCGGCGGCCAGGCAGCGGTCGAGCTCCGCACACGCCGCGTCCGGGTCCTGCAGTGGCACCTGGCAGAACGGCACAAGGCGCCCCCCGCCCTCGGCGGCCACCTTCAGCGTGAGGTCGTTGAAGATCCGGGCGACCTTGACCGCCTGACCGGCCGGGCGGTCGTAGGAGAAGAACACCGGCGTCGGGGAGATCACCTGCAGATCGACGCCGTCGGCGTCCATGTCCGCCAGGCGCGTCGAGGCGTCCCAGGCCGACGGGCCGATCGGGCGGAACTCGGTGTCACCCACCATGATCATCGCCGCGCGCTCGGAGTCGACACGCAGCCACGGCCACCCGGTGCCGCCGCACTCCGCCGCGAGGTCCGGCCAGCCACGGGGCACCAGGTGGGCGTGGACGTCGGCCCTCATCCCTTGCCCGGATGCACGGTGCCGCACTGCCCGCACGTGCGCGCCTGCTCGTCCTCGTAGAACGCCTGGAACACCGGTGGCAGGTCGACCACGATGTCGCGCACCTGCAGCTCGACCTCGTGCACCCGGTTGCCGCACGACGGGCAGTACCACTGGAACTTCTCCAGGGTCCCCTCCTGGCGCACCCGCTCCACCACGATGCCGATCGAGCCGGCCTCGCGCTGCGGCGAGTGGGGCATGTTGCCGGGCAGCAGCCACATCCCGCCTTCCTTGATGTGTACCGTGTCGGGGCCGTCGGGCGTGATGACGTTGAGGTGCATGTTGCCCTTGATCTGGTAGAAGAACTCCTCGTACGGGTCCACGTGGAAGTCGGTGCGCTGGTTGGGCCCGCCGACGACCATGACGATGAAGTCCGACCCGGCCGGGAAGACCTGCTTGTTGCCGACCGGCGGCTTGAGCAGGTGCTGGTTCTCGGCGAGCCAGTCGGGGAAGTTCACCGGCGACATGTCAGTCATCTCCACCTCCACGGGGGATCAGCGCAACGGCCTGGATCTCGATCAGCAGGTGCGGGTGCGGCAGCTGGTGCACTGCCACGGTGGTGCGGGCCGGCCCGGTCTCGTCGAAGAACTCGCCGTAGACCTCGTTGTAGCCGCCGAAGTCGTTCATGTTGACCAGGTAGGTGGTCACCTGGACCACGTCGGCGAGCGAGGCGCCGACCGCGGCCAGGATGCCGTCGATGTTGCGCAGCACGGCCCGGGTCTGCTCGCGGATGTCGAGGCTCGTCGTGCCCATCGCGTCCACCGACGCCCCGGCGATGCTGTTGTCGGGCCGGCGCGACGACGTGCCGGAGACGAACGCGAACCCGCCCGCGACCTTCACGTGCGGGAACCGGCCGCGCGGCCGCGCCGCGCCGTCGACGATCACGACAGCGCCCGCAGGGAGGCGGTGCCCAGGCCCTCGACGACCGCACGCACGTGCGCACCGGGCGCCAGCGGCACCGCGGCCGTCGCGGCGCCGGCGAGCAGGACCCAGCCGTCCTGCGGCGGTACACCCGCCGAGGAGGCCAGTGCGGCCGCGGCCGTGAGGGCCCGGCGAGGATCGCCCAGGATGGCGGCCGTCGAGCCGATCTGGACGACCCGCCCGTCGACCTCCAGCAGCACGCCGAGGTTGTCCAGGCCGGCCGGCAGCGGCTGCCAGGCTCCGATGACGAACCCGGCCGCCGAGGTGTTGTCGGCGATCACGTCGGGCAGCGTGAACTTGAAGTCGGCGTAGCGGGAGTCGATCAGCTCCAGCGCGGGCGCGACGGCGGTGGCCGCGCCGGTCGCGTCGAGGCGGAACGCCACCTCGGGCTCGACCCGGGGGTGGATGTACCGGCCGGCGTCAACCGTGCCGCCGTCGTCGATCCGCATCGCGTCGGTGAGCCGGCCCCAGATCACCTGGTCGACGCCGACCTGTGCCATCTTGGCTCGGCTCGTGAGGCCCAGCTTGAGGCCCACGAGCCGCTCGCCGCGGCTCACCCGCCGCGCCACGAGCGCCTCCTGGATGCGGTACGCCTCGTCGGCATCGGCGCCGCTCTGCGAGACGACCTGCGGAATCGCCGTTCGGGTCCGCTCGGCCTCATCGAGCCGCTCGGCCAGGATCATGCCGGCACCTCCGCAAGCTCCGGCGCCGGCCTGAGCCCACCCTGTGCTTGCCGGATCGCGGCCACTCCGCTTCGCTCCGTACCGCTCATGCCCGCTCCTTCACCAGATCGAGGGCGACGTCGACGATCATGTCCTCCTGGCCGCCGACCATCCGCCGGCGGCCCAGCTCCACCAGGATGTCCCGCACGTCCACGCCGAAGCGTTCCGAGGCCCGCTCGGCGTGGCGCAGGAAGCTCGAGTAGACCCCGGCGTAGCCCAGCGAGAGCGTCTCCCGGTCGACCCGCACGGGACGGTCCTGCAGCGGCCGCACCAGGTCCTCGGCCGCGTCCATGAGCGCGAACGTGTCGCAGCCGTGCGCCCAGCCCATCAGGTCGGCGACGGCCACGAACACCTCCAGCGGCGCGTTGCCGGCGCCGGCGCCCTGCCCGGCGAGGGAGGCGTCGACCCGGACGGTGCCGTGCTCGACGGCGACGACGCTGTTGGCGACGCCGAACGACAGGTTGTGGTGGGCGTGGATGCCGATCTGGGTGGCCGGGTCGAGCACCTGACGGTAGGCGTCGACCCGCTCCGCGACGTCGTGCATGAGCAGCCGGCCACCGGAGTCGGTGACGTACACGCAGTGCGCGCCGTACGACTCCATCAGCTTGGCCTGCTCGGCGAGCGCGGCCGGCGGGTTCATGTGCGACATCATCAGGAAGCCGGAGACGTCCATGCCGTTCTCCCGCGCCCAGCCGATGTGCTGGGCGGCGATGTCGGCCTCCGTGCAGTGGGTGGCGATCCGCACGCTGGTGACCCCGAGGTCCCGGGCCTGCTTGAGGTCGGCGATGGTGCCGATCCCGGGCAGCAGCAGCGTGGTCAGCCGCGCGTTGGTCATCGCCTCGGCGGCCGCCGCGATCCAGTCGGCGTCGGTGGCGGCGCCGCGGCCGTAGTTGACGCTCGACCCGGCCAGGCCGTCGCCGTGCGCGACCTCGATCGCGTCGACCCCGGCCGCGTCGAGCGCGGCGGCGATCGTGCGCACCTGCTCGACGGTGTACCGGTGCGCGATGGCGTGCATGCCGTCGCGCAGCGTGACGTCCTGGATGTACAGACGCTCGCTCATGCGGCGGCCATCCTCTCGGCGACCTGGAGCGCCGCGGAGGTCATGATGTCGAGGTTGCCGGCGTAGGCGGGCAGGTAGTGCCCGGCGCCGGAGACCTCCAGGAACACGGTCACGAGCAGCCCCTCGGGGTCGGCGGAGAACTGGACCTCCTGCTTGAGGCGGTAGCCGGGCACGTACCCGCCGACCGTCTTGACCATCGCCTCGACCGATGCGGCGATCGCGGTGCGGTCGGCGTCGCGGTCGGGGCAGACGCAGTACACGGTGTCGCGCATCAGCAGCGGCGGGTCGGCCGGGTTGAGCACGATGATGGCCTTGCCCCGGGCGGCGCCACCGACGACCTCCAGCGCGCGGGCGGTGGTGACGGTGAACTCGTCGATGTTGGCCCGGGTGCCGGGGCCGGCCGACTTCGAGGCGATCGAGGCGACGATCTCGGCGTAGGCGACCGGGGTCACCGCCCCGACCGCGGCGACGATCGGCACGGTCGCCTGCCCGCCGCACGTCACGAGGTTGACGTTGGGCGCGGCAAGGTGCTCGTCGAGGTTGACCGGCGGCACGACGTACGGCCCGATCGCGGCCGGCGTGAGGTCGACGACCCGGCGGCCGTGCGCCTGCAGCACCTCGTTGTTGTGCCGGTGGGCCCCGGCGCTCGTCGCGTCGAAGACGATCCGCACGTCGGCGAACTCGGGCATGGCGACCAGGCCGTCGACGCCGGCCGCGGTCGTGGCGACGCCGAGGCGCCGCGCCCGGGCGAGCCCGTCGGAGTCCGGGTCGATGCCGGCCATCGCGACCATCTCCAGCGACTCGGAGAGCCGCAGTACCTTGATCATCAGGTCGGTGCCGATGTTGCCCGAGCCGATGATGGCCACGCCCACGGTCATTGCGCGCTCCCTTCGAATACGGCCCGGACCGACCCGAGCCCGGAGACCCGCGCCTCGTACACGGGCCCCGCGGCCGTCACGGGCACCGGCACCATCGGGCCGAGCGCGCCGGACAGCACGAGATCGCCGGCCCGCAGCGGGCGGCCGGCGGCGGCCAGCGTGGTGGCCAGCCAGGCAACGGCGTGCACCGGGTTGCCCAGGCAGGCCGCACCCGCACCGACCGACACCGGCTCGCCGAGGTGCTCCACGACGGCTCCGCACAGCCGCAGGTCGACGTCGGCCAGGCGGCGCGGCGCGGTGCCGAGCACGAACATGCCGCTGGACGCGTTGTCGGCCACCGTGTCCACGATGGAGATGTCCCAGCCGGCGATCCGGGAGTCGACCACCTCGATCGCCGGCAGCAGGTGGTCGGTGGCGCGGATGACGTCGACGACGGTGACCTGCTCGTGCGGCAGGTCACGGCCGAGCACGAACGCGACCTCGACCTCGACGCACGGCTGGAGCAGCTTGCCGGCCGGGATCGGGGCGCCGTCGGGCACGGCCATGTCGGCGTACAGGACGCCGAAGTCCGGCTGGAAGACCCCGAACGCGTTCTGCACGGCCGGCGAGGTCAGGCCGATCTTCGCGCCGACCGGCCGCCGGCCGGCCGCCTCCCAGCGCTCGGCCTGGGCCTGCTGCACGGCGTACGCCGTCGCGACGTCGCCCTCCGGCAGCACCGTCCCGCGCAGCGGCGGGATCGGGGTGCCCGTCTCGTAGGCGGCCAGCAGCGCCTCCGCCGCCTTTTGCACATCGGTCATGAGAGATCCACGCAGACGTTGGTGAGCTCGGAATAGAAGTTGAGCGAGTGGATGCCGCCCTCGCGGCCGATGCCGGAGGCCTTGACCCCGCCGAACGGGGAGCGCAGGTCGCGCAGGAACCAGGTGTTGACCCAGACCAGCCCGGCGTCCAGCGCCTGGCCGGCCCGGTGCGCCCGGCCGACGTCACGGGTCCACACCGTCGCGGCGAGGCCGTAGTCGCTGTCGTTGGCCAGGGCGAAAGCCTCCTCCTCGGTGTCGAACGGCGCGACGTGGCAGACCGGCCCGAAGATCTCCTCGCGGTTGGTGCGGGCGTCGGGCGGGAGGCCGACGAGCACGGTCGGCTGGACGTACGCGCCGCTGTCGCGGGCGTCGTCGAACGTCGGCACCCCGCCGCCGGTCACCACCGTGGCGCCTTCCGCGCGGGCGAGGTCGTAGTAGCCGAGCACCTTCTCGCGGTGCTGCTTGGAGATCAGCGGCATCGTGGCGGTGCCCTCGTCCTGCGGCCAGCCCCAGGCCAGGGCCGAGGCCGCCTTGCCCAGCCGGGTGACGAACTCGTCGAAGACCGGCCGCTGCACGTACAGCCGCTCGGTGCACAGGCACACCTGGCCGCCGTTGGTGAAGCTGGAGCGCACCGAGCCGGCGACGGCCGCGTCAAGGTCGGTGTCGGCGAACACCAGGCCGGCGTTCTTCCCGCCGAGCTCGAACGAGATGGCCTTCACTCCGTCGGCGGCGGCCCGCATGATCGCCGAGCCGGTCGCGGACTCGCCGGTGAACGTGATCGCGTCGACGTCCGGGTGGCGGGTGAGGAACTCCCCCGCCGAGTCCGGACCGAACCCGTGCACGAGGTTGAACACGCCGTCGGGCACGCCGGCGGCGCTCATCACCTCGGCCAGTACCGTCGCCGAGGAGGGAGTCTCCTCGGAGGGTTTGACCACGACCGCGTTGCCGCAGGCGAGCGCCGGGGCCACCTTCCAGGTCAACAGCAGCAACGGCAGGTTCCACGGTACGACGATCGCGACCACGCCGACCGGCTTGCGCACCGCGTAGTTGAGGGCGCGCCCGCCGGCCGGGGTGACGGTGGTGAACGACTCGTTCGGCGCCGCGGCGACGATGTCGGCGAAGGCCCGGAAGTTGGCCGCCCCGCGCGGGATGTCGAGCGTGCGGGCCTGGCTGATCGGCTTGCCGGTGTCGGCAACCTCGGCGGCCACCAGGTCGTCGAAGCGCCGCTCCAGCTCGTCGGCGATCCGGCGCAGCACGGCGGCGCGCTCCAGCTCGCTGGTGCGCCCCCACGGGCCGCGCACGGCCGCCCGCGCCGCGGCCACCGCGGCGTCCACAGTGGACCGGTCCGCCTCGCACACCTCGGTGACGCGGTTGCCGGTGACCGGGCTCAGCTTCGCGAACGTCGAACCGGTGGCGACGAACCGCCCGCCGATGAAGTGCCGCAGCGTCATCGCCGCCACCCCCTGACCACGGCGGCGCCGAGCGCGCCGAGCGCGAGGGCGCCGGCCGCCCCGAGCACCTGGTGCTGGCGGCGCACCCGGTCCCGCACCTGCGCGTAGGGCGTGGTGCTGAACGAGACCAGCTCGTAGCGGGAGACGTACCGGCCGGGCAGCGCGCGCTCCAGCGCGTGCTCGACCTTCTTCCCGAGCTGGAACACCGGCGAGGCCACCTTGTCCCTCATCTCCACGAAGTTGTTGAGCGCCATCGTCGCGATCGCCTCGACGTCGTCGCGGCGTCGCGCATCGAACAGCGGCAGCGCGGCGGCGAAGTCGTCGCCGGACTCGTCGAGCACCCGGTCGAGCACGACGCAGTCCTCGAACCCGCAGTTGGCGCCCTGCCCGTAGAACGGCACGATCGCGTGCGCCGCATCGCCGATCAGGCCGACCGGGCCGCCGGGCGTCGCCGCCTGCCACGGCCCGCAGCGGACCGTGCCGAGCAGACCGACCGGGTTGAGCCGGTAGTCCTCGACCAGGTTCGGCATCAGCGGTACCACGTCCGGATAGACCGCCCGGAAGTGCCGCTCGATCGCGGCCGGGCTGCCCAGCGACGCGAAGCTCGCCGTGCCGCCGTTGGGCCAGAAGAGCGTGCAGGTGAACGTCCGGTCGGGGTTGGGCAGCGCGATCATCATCGACGTGCCGCGCGGCCAGATGTGCAGCGCGCCGGGGTCCATGGCGAAGTCGCCGTCCGGGCCCGCCGCGATCGTCAGCTCCTTGTAGCCGTAGTCGAGAAAGTCGACGGACTCGTCGAGCAGCCCCATGCCGAGCAGCTCCCCGCGCACCGCGCTGCCCGCGCCGTCGGCGCCGATGACGACATCGGCGCTCGCCGTCACCTCACCGGCCGGCGTGGCGAACACCAGCGGGTCGAGCCCGGTCAGCCGGTGTTCGAAGACGATCTTCACCCCGCGGGTGGCGCCGGCCGCGTCGAGCAGCGCGTTGTTCAGCGCGCCCCGGCTGATCGAATTGATCGCCCGCCGGCCGTCGAGGCTGTACTGCTGGAAGTCCAGCTCTCCGGCGACCGGGTGGATCATCCGCCCGCGCATCGGCAGCGCGTCCACGAGCACCCGCTCGTGCAGGCCGACCCGGCGCAGGGCGTCGATGCCCCGCTCCGACAGCGCCAGGTTGATCGACCGGCCGCGCTCCGCGCCGGTGGTGCGCGGGTCGGGGCGGCGCTCGTAGACGGTCACGGTGTGCCCGCGCCGGGCCAGGAAGCAGGCGAGCAGGCTGCCGGTGAGACCGGCCCCGACCACGGCGACGTTCGTCATGCCCCCACCTCGTGCGCGATCGCGGCGGCGGCCCGCCAGCAATCGTGGTACGTCGAATACAGCGGCACCGGGGCGAGCCGCACGATGTCGGGCTCGCGGCTGTCGGCGATCACCCCGTGCCGGTGCCGCAGGGTCTTGCTCAGCCCGCCGGCATCGGCGACGCGCAGCGACAGCTGGCAGCCGCGCCGCGCCGGGTCGCGCGGCGTCACCAGCTCCACGCGATCCGAGCGGATCGGGTCGAGCAGCGTCTGCAGGTAGGCGGTGAGCCGCTCGCTGCGCGCCCGCAGCGCCGGCATGCCGACCCTGTCGAACAGCTCCAGGGACGTGCGCACCGGGCTCATCGCCAGGATCGGCGGGTTGGACACCTGCCACGCGTCGGCGGTCCTCGGCGGGCGGGACACCGGCGCCATCTCGAACCGCGTCGCCGGCTCGGTGCTCCACCAGCCCTCGAACCGGGGCAGGCCGCTGCCGGTGTGCCGCTCGTGCACGAACGCGCCCGCCACCGCCCCCGGCCCGCTGTTGAGGTACTTGTACGAGCACCATGCGGCGAAGTCGACGCCCCACTCGTGCAGCCGCAGCGGCACGTTGCCGGCCGCGTGCGCCAGGTCCCACCCGACGATCGCCCCGGTTGCGTGTCCGGCCGCCGTGATCCCCGGGATGTCCATCAGCTCGCCGGTGAGGTAGTTGACCCCGCCCAGCAGTACCAGCGCGATGCGGTTCCCGCGCTCGCGGATCGTCGCCAGCGGGTCGTCGGTGCGCACGACCGTGAGATCCGGATCGAGGCCGTGGAAGGCGGCCTGGCTGCGGACCGCGTAGCTGTCCGACGGGAACGCCGTGTCCTCGACGACGATCAGCGTGCGAGCGCCGGCCGGCCGGTAGAACGACACCATCAGCAGGTGCAGGTTGACGGTCAGTGAGTTCATCACCACCGTCTCGGCCGGGAGCGCGCCGACCAGCCGGGCGGCCGGCTCGCGCAGCAGCTCGTGGTAGGGCAGCCAGGGCCGCTCGGCCTCCAGGTGCCCCTCGACGCCGAGCCGGGCCCACGCGTCGAGGTCCTCGAGCAGCTCACCCCGCACGGCGCGGGGCTGCAGGCCGAGCGAGTTGCCGGCCAGGTACGCCGTTTCGGGGTAGTCGCCGCCCTCGGCCGGCGGCACGAGGAACAGCTCCCGGCGCCCGGGGTCGGCGGCGTCGAGCCGGCGCGCCTCGTCCTCTCCAGCTTCCATGCGGTCTTGCGCGTGCACCATCAGATCACCGTCCGTGCGGACCAGAGCTCGGGAAACACTACCCGGGCCATGCTGCGGGTCAGCCAGGCCGCGCCGGAGGAGCCGCCGCTGCCGGGCTTGTTGCCCATTGTCCGCTGTACGGCGGTCAGATGCTTGTACCGCCAGTCGCCGAACGCCTCCGCGACATCGGTCAGCGCCTCCCCGAGCACGTAGAGCGGGTTGTCGCCGCGGTCGTCGCGGTAGATCCCCACCCAGGCCCGCTCGACGGCCGGCGACGGCTCGTGCTCCTGCGCGTGGTCGCGGGTGAGCACGTCGGCCGGGATGTCGAAGCCGCGCCGGGCGAGCAGCGCGCTGACGTCGTCCCACACGCTCGGCGCCGCCAGCGCGACACTCAGGTCGTCGTACAGGTCGGCCTGCCGCTTGAACGGGCGGATCACGGACTCGCTCTTGAGCCCCAGCAGGAACTCCAGGTGGCGGTACATCGCCGACTGGAACCCGGACGCCTCGCCGAGCTGTCCGCGGAAACGGTTGAAGTCGGACGGCGTCATCCAGCGCAGCCCGTTCCAGGCCGCGATGAGCCCGTCGAGGTGGAGTTTGATGCGCCGCAGCGTGGCGACGGCACCCCACACGTCATCCTCGCGCAGGAGCCGCTGGGTGTCGCGCAGCTCGTGCCGCGCCAGCCCGAACCACAGCTCCATCACCTGGCTGACCATGAGGAAGGACATCTCGCCGGGGTCCTTGGTCAGCGGCTGCTGGAGCGAGTGCAGCGTGCCGGCGTGGACGTACGCGTCGTATGGGACCTGATCAGGGAACTCCAGGATGAGACCACTCACCGCCCTATCGTCGTCTCGTGACCCACCTACGCGACATAGTGGATCAACGGTCGTTTACGCTGCTCACGTACGGGACGCAAACCGTCCGGCATGATCGGCTTTTGGAACGGAAGGTGCCCGTGGACAACATGGACTGGGCGCTGCTGCGCGAGTTGCAGGACGACGCCCGGCTGTCCTACTCCGAGCTGTCCCGCCGGGTCCACCTGTCACCGCCGGCCGTAGCCGAGCGGGTGCGCCGGCTGGAGACCGCCGGGGTGATCACCGGCTACCACGCACACGTCGATCTGACCAAGGCCGGCCGGCACGTTGTCGCCCTGATCAGGATGTCGTGCTACGGCGCGCGCTGCGTGCTGCGCGATCCCAGCGTGCTCGACTGGCCGGAGGTACTGGAGATCCACCGCGTGACCGGCGACGCGTGCTCGATCCTGAAGGTCGTGACGGCCTCGATGCAGGACTTCGAGTCGACGATCGATCGTCTGGCCCCGTACGGCCAGCCGTCGAGCACGATGGTGCTCTCGACCCCGCTGAGCTGGCGCCCGCTGTCGCCCTAGGCCTGCCTGGCCCAGGCCTGCATCCACACGTCGGCGCCGGCGCAGGTTGATCAGCCCGATCGCCGTGCATCCTCGCCCGGCCGCGGGGGCGGCGGGGGTGGAGGCAGGCGGTACGTCGGTGGCGTCTCGGACATCCGGATCGGGTTGGCGACGGCCGGGGAGGCCGCCCCTGGGACGGGCACGGCGGGTTCGAGGCCGAGGCGAGTGGCCAGGGCGAAGGCGTCGGCGAGATCGTTGATCGGCCCGGCCGGTACTCCCGCCTCGGTCAGCCGGTCGAACCACTCGCCGGCGCGGCGACCGGCGAGCAGGGTGGTGAGCTCATCGAACAGCGCGGCGCGCTGAGCCACGCGGTCGGTGTTGGTCCGGAATCGGGGATCCACGGCCAGCTCGGCCTTGCCGAGCACCGTGACCAGCGATGCGAACTGCCGGTCGTTGCCGATCGCAAGCACCAGCGGCCGGTCCGCGGTGGCGAACACCTCGTATGGCGCGATGCTGGGGTGACTGTTGCCCATGATGCCCGGCACGACGCCGGCGCCGAGGTAGCCGCTGGCCTGGTTGGTGAGCGCCGACAACAGGCTGCTCAGCAGGTTGACCTCGACGACCTGACCCTGGCCGGTCCGGTCCCGGTGGCGCAGCGCGGCCAGAACACCGACCGCGGCGTGCAGGCCGGTGATGACATCGACGAGCGCGACGCCGACCTTGGTGGGCCGGCCGGGCTCGGGTCCGGTGATGCTCATCAGGCCGCCGACGGCCTGCACCAGAAGGTCGTACCCCGGCAGGGCCGCACCCTTGCCGATTCCGAAGCCGGTGATGGAGCAGTAGACGAGGTCCGGGCGGTCCCGGCGCACCTGGTCGGGGCCGAGGCCGAGGCGGGCCATCGCACCCGTCCGGAAGTTCTCCACCACCACGTCCGCGCGCCGTACCAGGTCCCGGGCCGCCGCCAGCCCTTCCGGGGTGTGCAGATCCAGGATGACCGAACGCTTGTTGCGGTTGACCCCAGCGAAGTAGGTGGCCGCGCCCGAGGCGTCAAAGGGCGGTCCCCAGGCCCGGGTGTCGTCTCCCGCGGGATGCTCGACCTTGACGACCTCCGCCCCGAGATCCCCCAGCAGCATGGTCGCGTACGGACCGGCGAGGACCCGGCTGAAGTCGGCGATCACCAGCCCGCCGAGCGCTGCGGCCGACGTCACGCCGGTTGCCCGCCACGCAGGTACACCGTCGTGGTGTGGGTGAAGAACTCGCGCGAGGCGCGGCCCTGCTCCTTGGGGCCGTACCCGCTGTGCTTGGCCCCGCCGAACGGGACGTGGGGATCGGCGCCCGCGGTCTCGGAGTTCACGTGCAGGATGCCGACGTCGAGTTCGTCGACCGCCTCCAGCGCCCGGGCGAGATCGTTGGTGAAGACCGCGGCGGAGAGGCCGTAGGGACTGTCGTTGGCCAGCGTGAAGGCGTCCTGGGCGTCGCGAGCGCGCACGACACTCACCACGGGGCCGAACAGCTCATCCCGCCAGACCTCCAGGTCGGTGGAGGGAATTTCGAGCACCGTGGGGGGCAGGAAGTACCCCTCGGCGAGCTCCCCGCCGGCGTAGGGACTTCCCCCCGGCCAGCGGGACCGCCCCCTGCTTCAGCGCGGTGTCGATCCCCTGCTGCACGGTTGCCCGGGCCGCGGCGCTGACCAGCGGCCCCATCTGTGTGGCCGGGGCGAGCGCATCACCGACGACCAGTGACTGCGCCCGCCGGGAGAATTCCTCGAGGAAGTCCCCGGCGATGCCCTGCTCGACGACCAGCCGGGACGTCGCGGTGCATTTCTGCCCGGTCGAGCGGAAGGCGCCGAGCAGGACCTGCTCCACCGCCAGGCCGAGATCGGCGTCGTCCAGGACGACCGCCGGGTTCTTGCCGCCCATCTCCGCCTGCACGGGGATCCCGCGTGCGGCACAGGCGGCCGCGATGGCCCTCCCGACCTCGGTCGACCCGGTGAACGTGACGCCCGAGATTGCGGGATGGTCGACCAGGTGGCCGCCGGTGGCGCCGTCGGCGACAAGGAGGTTGAGGACGCCGGCCGGCAGCCCGGCGTCGTGGAGCGCCTGGGCCAGCCGCATCGCCAGCACGGGTACGGCACTGGCCGGCTTCCACACCACCGTGTTGCCGTACGACAGGGCCGGGGCGATCTTCCAGGCCGGGATGGCGATCGGGAAGTTGAACGGCGTGATCACCGCGATGACGCCGAGCGGCCGGCGGGTGACCAGCACGCGCTCGCCCCGCCGTGGTGACGAGTAGATCTCCCCCGCCTCACGGTCGGCCTCTCCCGCGCAGTAGCGCAGGATCTGGGCCGCCCGGAGGACCTCCGCGACGCCCTCCACCGTGGTCTTGCCCTCCTCCGCGGCGAGCTCGCGCCCCCAGGTCTGCGCCGACCGCTCGACGGTGGCCGCCGCCCGCGTGAGGACGGCGGCCCGCTCGTGATGCGGCGTCCGCGACCAGGCAGGCAGGGCACGATTCGCTGCGGACACCGCCTCGTCGACATCGTTGGTCCCCGCCAGGGCCCCGGCCCCGATGACGGACGCCGGCCTGGACGGGTTGGTCGAGGCGTATTGCTCCCCGCGGCCGTCCCGCCAGCGGCCGTCCACGAGGTTCTTCAGCTCCATGCGGGTGTCGGTTCCCATGGTCGCGGTCATCACGCCTCTCCTTGGTGGGTCATGCGTTCGTCAAGCGGCTCAGCCGCGGAAGGCCGACAGGCCCGTGAGGGCCTGGCCGAGCACCAGCGTGTGCATCTCGCTGGTGTCCTCGTAGGTGAGCACCGACTCGAGGTTGTTGGCGTGCCGCAGCGCCGGGTACTCCAGCGTGATCCCGCTGCCGCCGAGGATCGTGCGGCATTCGCGGGCGATGGCGATCGCCTCGCGGACATTGTTGAGCTTGCCGAGGCTGACCTGCTCCGGCCTGAGCCGCCCGGCGTCCTTGAGCCGGCCGAGGTGCAGGGCCAACAGGTAGCCCTTGCCCAGCTCGAGGGTCATGTCCGCGAGCTTCTGCTGGGTGAGCTGGAAGCCGGCGATCGGCCGGTCGAACTGGACCCGGGTGCTCGCATAGTCCAATGTGGACTCCAGAGAGTCCCGGGCGGCACCGAGCGCGCCGAAGACGATCCCGAAGCGTGCCTCGTTGAGGCACGCTAACGGGGCGCCGAGCCCGCGGGCCTCAGGCAGCTCGGCCGATGCGGGCAGCCGAACGTCGCTGAGTGAGAGCTCCGAGGTGACGGAGGCGCGCAGCGAGAGCTTCCGGGTGATCTTCGTGGCGGTGAGTCCGGGGGTGTCGGTCGGTACCACGAAGCCTCGGATGCCCTCGTCGGTCTGCGCCCAGATGGTGGCGACGTCGGCGAGGCTGCCGTTGGTGATCCACATCTTGGAGCCGTTGAGCACCCAGTCGCCGCCGGACCGGCGGGCGTGCGTCCGCATGCCCGCCGGGTTGCTGCCGAAATCCGGCTCGGTCAGGCCGAAGCAGCCGATGGCCGTGCCGGAGGCCAGCCGGGGTAGCCACTGCTGCTTCTGCTCCTCGGAGCCGTACCGGTAGATGGAGAACATCGACAGCGAGCCCTGGACCGAGACGAGGGAGCGCAAACCGCTGTCAGCGGCCTCCAGTTCGAGGCATGCCAGGCCGTAGCTCACGGCGTTGGTGCCGGCGCAGCCGTAGCCCTGCAGGTGCATGCCGAGCACGCCGAGCGAGCCGAGTTCCTGAGTCAGTTCGCGGGGCGGGGTCCCGCTCTCGAACCATTCGGCCACGTTGGGCTTCAGCCGGTCCTCGACGAAGCGCCGCACGGTCGTGGCGATCTCCCGCTCCTCATCGGTGAGCAGGCCATCGACACCGAACAGCTCCAGGGGCCGGCGAGGGGTGGCGGTGGTCATCTCGTTCTCTTTCCGGGGTGTCGTAGGAGGAACCGGAGGAAGTTGTCCTAGGTCGCGGCCTGGTCAGGCAGATCCACTGCGAACTCCTGCCGAAGTCCCGGCCCGTCCGCATCCAGCGCTCGCACTCGCCTGGCCAGCCCGGCATCGGACCACCGCCGGAACCGCACAGGCGATCGCACCAGGCGGACCGGCGCGCCGTCGGCGTTGACGCCGGCGACGACCGACTGCCCGGCGGCGACCTCGGGACCACCGAGCACGTCCTCGTACGACCGGATCCGGCCGACGGTAAGGCCGGCCCGGCCGAGGATCTCGACCCATTCGGCCGCCGTCCGGCCGGCGAGCGCGGCCACGAGTTGCTCGCTGAGCGCCGCGCGGTTGTCGACTCGTTTCTGGACGTCGATGAACCGCGGGTCGGCTACGAGATCGGGCCGGCCCAGCAGCGAACACAGCCGGGGCCAGTGCTCACGGATGTGGGCCGACAGCACCAGCATGCCCTCAGCGGTCGGGTACACCTCGGCCGGTGCGGCGTAGGGCACTCGGTTGCCGGTGCGTGGCGGCTGGTTGCCCGACGTCAAGAACTCGGAGAAGGCTTGGGCCTGCGCGTGCAGCCCGACGTCGAACATCGAGACCACGACGTCGTCGCAGACACCGTGCCGGACGCGGTTGAGCAGGGCGGAGACCACTCCGAAGGCGACCACATAGGCCGCCGCGGAGTCGACGATCGGCACACCGACCTTGAGCGGGTCCCGCCCCGCTTCACCGGTGACCGACATCAGCCCGCACTCGGCCTGCAGCACGATGTCCACGCCGCCGCGAGAAGCCAGCGGCTCAACGTTGCCGAACGCCGACAGCGACGCGTAGATCACGTCGGGATTGCGTGTTCTGATCGCATCCGATCCCAGTCCCAGCCGGTCCATCACGCCGGGGCGGAACGACTCGATGACCACGTCGGCCCGGGTGCACATGTTCAGGGCGAGTTCGCGGTCCGGTCCATGCTTGAGGTCCAGGACGATCGACTCCTTGAGGGAGTTGTACGCCACGAACGTCGGCGACGCGCTGAGCGATCCGGTGCCGGCCGACCGGGTCAACCGCATCGGATCACCGCCAGCCGACTCGATCTTGATGACCCGGGCCCCGAGCGCGGCCAGCAGGTCCGTTGCGCAGGGTCCGGCGATGAGGCGGGTGAAGTCCACGACGAGGATCCCGGCGAGTGGCCCCTCAACCATGATTCACCCCGAACGTTGTGCGCAGAACATGCCTCGCGTTGAACGTCATGACGTGCGCCACCGATCGAAGTACCTCTCGACCTGGGTCAGCAGTGCCGTGGCGACCATGCCGAGAGCGGAGATCACCACCACCGCGACGAACAGCCGGTCAGTAGCGAAGTTGTTCGCCGACGTCACGACGACGAAGCCCAGGCCCTTGGTCGACGCGATGAATTCCGCCAGGACGACCCCGAGCCATGCCGCGCCGATACCGAGCCGCAGGCCGGAGCTGATCGCCGGAATGCTGCCCGGAAGCACCACCGTACGCAGCACCCGCAGGTCCGACGAGCCGTACGACCGGGACATCGCGATCAGCGAGGGTTCGATCGTGACAACGCCGGCGCGTGCGTTGACGATGACCGGGACGACGGCGCTGAGCACCACCACCCACAGCTTGGACTGAAATCCGATCCCGAACCAGATGACGAACAACGGCGCGATGGCGATACGCGGGCTGCTGTTGAGGAAGATGACCAGGGGATTTACCAGAGCGTCCAGTCGCGGGTACCAACCCATCAGGATGCCCAGCGGAACCCCGATGGCCACCGAGATGGCGAAGCCGAGCGCAAACTCCTGACTGCTCGCGCCGATATCCGACCAGCCGGTCCCGCCCGGCCCGAAGTAGTCCTTCATCGAGTGCCAGACCAGGCTGGGTGAGCTGCTGAACGACTTCTTCGCCCAACCCAGCTCGGCGGCGAGCTCCCACATACCGAGCACCGCGGCGACGCCCACCGCGCCGAGCACGATGCGCTCCCGGCGCTTGTATGCACCAACCAGCCGTTGCACGAAACGTCCGCCTATCCGCCCCTTGTCCGGGGTCGCATCCGAAACCTCGATCGGCCGGGCGACACGGTCTGTCGTTGAGCTGGTCATGACGCCGGCAGCAGTGCGGTGTTGACGACGGTCGACGGATCGTACGAATCGAACTTCGCGACCTCGAACTTTTCGAGTGCGCGAATCACGGAGGTGGCGTTGTCGGCCGTGAACGCACTCATGTTGTATGACCCGGCAGCGATCTGGGCCTCGATCTGCCCATTGGCCGTCTCCAATTTGATCGACGCGGCCTTCGCCAGCACTTCCGCCGCCTTCGCCGGGTCGGCGATGATCTGCTTCGCTGCCGCGTTGACGCAGGCGAGCAGGCCCTTGACGGCGTCGGGGTTGTCGTTGAGGAACTTTCGCTGCACGGCGATCACGGTCCTGTTGAGGTTGTCGAGCGTCGCGTTTCCGCGGGTCGACATCAGCTGGTACACCCCGTTTGCGCCGGCCACTTCCGGGACTGGCGGCGAGTACAGGAATCCCTGAATGGCACCCGACGCCGCCTGGCCGAACAATGCCGAACTGCTGCCCGCATAGGTGATCGCCACGTCGGTGCCGACCGTGAGACCGTTCTGGGACAGCAACTCACGGATCGCCACGTCGCTCGTCGAACCCTTGGCCGGCGCACCAACCGTTTTGTCCTTCAGGTCCGCGATGGACTTGACGTCCTTGGCGACGAACAGGGACAGGGGAAGCGGTCCCATTCCACCGACGATCGTGGTCGAGGCGGGCTCCTTGGAGGATGCGATCAGGAACGAGCCACCCCCCAAGCGCAAAGCCTGGATCTGACCTGCCGCCAGCGCTCCCGGCGCGGTCGCCTGAGAAATGACCTGCATCTTCGGCTTGACGCCGTAGGGCTCGCAGATGCTCGGATTGTTTGCCATGATCACCTCAGGCACCAGGCCCGCGCCGGCGCCGAGGTAGGCATAGGAGACAGTCGTGAGCGAGCCTGTCGTCTGCGAGTCGGCCGAGTCCGGCGAACACGCGGTCGCGGTCAGTGCAATCGCCGACGCCAGACCCAGGCTCGCGACCTTGCGCAGGTACACGGAGCCCATGCCCGAACTTCGTAATGGGCGAGCACCCCTTCTACTGATCGTCATCTCGATGTCTCCTTCGTTTTTGGGTTTGATCAACGACCTAACTGGCACCGGAGCGGCGCCCTTGCTGCGTACTGCCGTCCCCGCACCGGGGGTCCGGTTCGACTAGACCTGTTCGGCCGCGAGAAGCGACCAGATGTGCTCGACGTAGCCGTTGAAATCCGGATGCAACCGGGTGTTACGCGTCCGCGGCCACGGCAAATCGATCTCGATAGCATTCGTGATATGGGAGGCCGGCCCCTTGGTGCTCACCAGAACGCGGTTCCCGAGCAAAACCGCCTCGTCGATCTGGTGGGTGATGAAGAGCCCGGCCTTGTCGGTGTCCGCCCAGATACGCATCAGCTCGGCCTGCAACATCTCGCGCTGCTGTGCGTCGAGCGAGGCGAACGGCTCGTCGAACAGCAGCAGCTTCGGGTCGGCCGCCAAAGCCCGGGCCAGGTTCGTCCGCTGCTGCATCCCACCCGACAACTGGTAGGGATACGACTTGGCGAAGTTCGACAAGCCGACGATCGCAAGCAGCTCGTGCGCCCGTTCGCGGGCCACCGACTTGGCGGTACCGTACGACCTCAGGCCGTATGCCGCGTTGTCCTCGACGGTCATCCAGGGCAGCAGCGAGGCCTTCTGGAACACAACCGCCCGGTCGGCGGCCGGACCGGTGACCGGGCGGCCGTTCACCGCGAGACTCCCGGACCGAACCGGCATCAAGCCGGCCACCGCCGACAGGACGGTCGACTTGCCGCACCCGCTCGGCCCCACGATGCACACCATCTCGGACGGCCGGACATCGAACGTGGCTTCCGCGACCGCGACGAACGGCTCGCTCCGGCCGCGGATGGTGTAGCCGATCGAGATGTTCCGGGCACGAACGCCGAAGTTTTCCTCGGCCGCCGTGACCGGCTTGCTCTTCGACGACGTCACGTCGCCGCTCGCGCGCTCTGCCTCGCTCACGTGTCGCCCCGTTCTAGTCGAGCCGCGGGAACTCGGCCACATTGAGCTCTACCGTCGTGGCGCTGGAGACCTCGACCTGCTCGTCCCGAGGGATGTAGACGTAGGTGAGCTCCGGGTAGGTCCTGCCATCGATGACCAGACCGGCGTCTCGAGTCCAGGCGACCTGCCCTCGCGCCGGCCCGAACGTGTAGGCGGCGCCGGCGCTCAGGCGAAGCATCGACAGCCGAAGGTCACCGTTCGGTCCGGCGTGGTCGAAGAACGAGCCCAGGTGCTTGACCTCGACTCCCGGCGCGGTCTCGTAGTACTCGAACGCCGCCGTGTGCACGAGGATCGGCTCGTCGTAGCCCTCCTGCGGTACGACGAACTTCTTGCCCGTCTGAATCGCGAACTGCTCCTCGTAGACGGCCTGCACGCTGTCGTTCTCGCGACGCTCACCAGTATCTGAATCGATCTCGACGAACACGCCGTTCTCGAAGCTGCCACGCGCCTTCAACCGCTCCATGGCCTCGGGTTGCAGCGAGTCCCAGCCCGGACCGTGCTGGTGCTCGTTGCCGAAGCCGAGCTGCAGGGCGATGCTGATGCCCTGGTCCTTCAACTGCGGCCCGTAGTAGGCGCCGCGCGGAAAATACGCCAGGTCACCCGACGGAATGTTCTTTCCCGGGGCGTAGTTCACCGGGCCGGCCTCGGCCCATCGAACCTGCTGGAACGCGTGGTGGTGGCGCGGGGTGGTGGAGGCTGCGCCGCCCGGCTGGAACTGACTGCGGAAGGCCTTGAAGTTCAGCCCGTCGGGCGCCTCCTCCTTGAACAGCCACTGCCGGATGGTTGCACCGGGCCGAACCGATCCCGTCTCGTTCTGCTTCCAGGTTGGAATCTCGCCGGCGACGACAACTTTCATGAGCGACCTCCTGTGAGCGACATCTCGACATCTGGCGCGAGACATATTTCGGCTAATCCGTGAATGCGGGCGACACTGGATCGAGCTTGACATCGATCAGCAGCGGCCGATCACGTTCCTGAATCACGGCGGGAAGCCGTGCAAGATCGTCGGCGTTACGGATAGAAAAGCCGCGACCACCGAGCGATTCGGCCACCTCAGCAAATTCCGGCCAGGCGAACACGCACGACCGCACGTCGAATTCGCGAGCTTTGAGCTTTCGGTACTCGGATCCGTAGGTGCCGTCGTTACAGACGAAGACCACAAGATCCAGGCCATGGCGGACGGCGGTGTTGAATTCGGCCAGGCCGCCGAGCATGAATCCCCCGTCGCCGACGACGGCAACCGTCGGCGCGCCGGCCGCGGCGCAGGACATCCCGATAGCCGTGGAGACCGCGTTGCCGACCGCTCCGAATCCCCGGAACGAACAACTCCATGCCTGCGGCCGCGCCACCTCCAGATGCGCCACCGCATGCGAGGCGAACCGCCCCCCGTCGAGCGCGATGCACCGCTGCGGTGGCAACGCGTCGTTGAGTGCCAGCAGGGCTTGGTCGATGTCGACGGTGCCCGGCGCCGCGGCGCCGTCCTGCCACCGTGCGGCGCGGCCCCGATGCGGCAGCGTCGTGCGGAACGTCGTCGCCGTGTGTTCAGCCTCGGCCAGCCATTCCACAACCATCTCGGCGAAGGCTGTCGCGTCGGCGACCACCCCTGCGTCGATCGCATATTCGCGGCCCAGCGCGGACGGATCGGCATCGCATTGCACTACCGCTTTGCCCTGGAAATAGGGCCAGCCGTCGCCACCGGCGGTGAGCCGGTGCAGTCCCGCACCGACCGCGATGACACAGTCCGCTGCCTGTATCGCCTCGACCGTGCCGGGAGTCGAGAACGAACCGAGTACGCCGAGGTCGTACTCGTTACCGTGGAACAATCCCTTCGCGGGCAAGGTGGTGCACAGCGGCGCGCCGATCGCGTTGGCCAGTCGCTCGAGCGCCACACGTGCGGCCGATGTTCGAGCCCCCGCGCCGGCGAGGATCAATGGCCTTCTCGCGCTGGCGATGAGCCCGACCACGGCGTCCATCGCCGCGGGGTCGGGGGACGGACGCTGCCCGGGGCCCATGACGGGCCGCGGCGCGGGAGCACCACCCTCGACCTCCGCGAAGGTGAACTCGGCCGAGACGCTGAACACGATCGGCCGTCGCTCGACCGCCGCCCGCCAAAGGGCCCGGCGAAGGTCGGCGGCCATGGATCGGGGCGAGAGCGCCTGCTCGTACCCAGCGCCGGTCGGCGCGACCAGGGCTGCCTGGTCGATTTGCTGTGTGTGGCCGCGCTGGGCGTACACCGCGTCGCCGGAGAGCACGACAACGGCCGAGCGCTCCCTCGCCGCCGAGGTCAGGGCGGCGAGTGCATTCGCCAGCCCTGGACCGTAGGTGACAGTGGCGACTCCGACCCGGTCGGCGGCGTTGGCGCACCCCGCCGCCATCAAGACAGCCCCGGCCTCGTTGGCCGCCGCGACGTAGTTGCCCTCGTGTTCGGCGATCCAGTTGCCGATCGTGAACATGTTGCCGTTGCCGAGCACCCCGAAGATCGACTCGACCCCGTGCTCAGCCAGCGTGCCGGCCAGTGCCGCGTAGCCCTTCATCCCCACCTCTATCAACTGACGAATCGGCGTAGTGGGCCCGAAGCGGCGCCCGGGCAGCGTCGGCGGCCGTCAGACCGGCGGCAGGTCAAGGCGGGGGAACTCGACCACGTGCAGTTCGACGCCGTCGACACCGCTGATCTGAAGCTTTTCGTCGCGAGGGCAGTAGATCCAGGTCAGCCTCGGGTAGTCCCGGCCGTCGATTCGCAAGCCGGCCGAGATGCTCCACGCAAGCTGCGCGCGCTCGGCTCCGAACGAATACGAGCCACCGTCCGTGAGACGCAGCATGGCGAACCGCACGTCAGCGTCCGGGCCGGCGTGGTCGAAGAACCGCCCCATGTCCCGGATCTCGACACCCGGTGCCGCCTCGTAGTATTCGAAGGCGCCCGGGTGCATCAGAATGGCGGCGCCGTAGCCCTCGGCCGGCACGACGAAATCGTTGCCGGTGTGAGCCCGGTACTGCTCTTCGTAGAGGGCCTGAACGCTGTCGCTGACTCGCCGTTCGCCGGTCTCGGGGTCGACTTCGACGAAGAGGCCGTCCTCGAACGTTCCTCGCGCACGCAACCGGTCCAAGGCCTCAGCCTGGTACTTGTCCCACTTCGCGGTACCGTGCTGCTTCTCGTCGTGGAAGCCGAACTGGATCGTGATGACGGTACCGCTCTCGCGGCGCTGCGGCCCGTAGTAGGCCCCCTTGGGGAAGTAGGCGATGTCGCCCGCCAGTACGTACTGATCCGGCCCGAAGTTGACCGCGCCGTCCTCGGTGAACCGAATCTGCTGAAAGGCGTGGTGATGACGCGGGCTCGTCGCGGCGTCCGGGCCCGGTAGCCAGGTGTTCCGGCTGACGGTGAAACTGAGCCCGTCCGGCGCGTCGTCGCGCAGCAGCGACTGCCGAACGCCCTTGCCCGGCCGGATCGCACCCGCCTCGTTGCGTTCCTGGACCGGAACCTCTTCGACTACCACAACTTCCACGAACGCCTCCTAGGCCCAGCCGGCCATCGTTTCGGCCGTGTTAACAACTCTGTAGGTAGCTATAATAGATAGCTACCTAGCAGTGTCAAGACGTTCGCACACGGCCTCGGTCGACCGCCCCGACGGAGCCGGCACGGACGGCAGCCAGCCGCCTCGCGCATTGCCACGGGTCGCCACAGACCCCGCAGCGGCGGATTCGATACGCTGGTTGCGTGAGCGAGGACGACATCGACCGGTTCCGGGACCAAGTCAAGGCCCTGTATCAGCGCATGCGCCGGGAGCAACCGGCGATCGACGGCTTGCCGCGCTCGGCCCTGCAGGTCCTCACCGCCGCGGACAACGCGCAGTCCCCCATGCGCCCCGGACAGCTCACCGCACAGCTTCACATGACCAGCCCGAACATGGCCGCCGCGCTGCGCGAGCTCGAGGCACACGGCCTGATAACGCGCGAACCCGACCCCGCCGACAAGCGGCAGAAGTTTGTCTATGTCACGGAGATCGGCCACCGGGTCGTCGTCGAAAACCGTGACAGCCGGCACGCCTGGTTGCGAGACGCCATCGAGCGCTCCCTCACCAGCCGGGAGCGGGCCCTGCTGTTCCAGGCGGGCGAGATCATGCAGCGGCTGGCCGACGACGGCCAGCGCCGGACGGTCATCACCATGCCACCCCGGGAGACCGGAACGGACGCGGGCACCGCACGAGCCTCGCTGAACGGCCGCCGTCGCCGTTCCTGAAGCAATGTCGCGCGCCCGACCGTGATGTCGCCGCGCGACACTCGATCCCCACCCGTCGACCGCGTGAAGCCGACCGCGGCGCTTGGACAACCGCGCCCGCCCGCCGCGAGGCCTGCGGACCCGGGGACCGGATCGTAGCCGCCGCCCCACCGGTCGAGGTCGAAGGCCAGCCGCGTGCTTGACACCCGCCGACCCGCCAATCACTATGCAATATAGGTATTTCCTGAGCGACCATGCTCAGTCGGATGGCGGGATGACGCTGCGGGATGTGTGGCGCTGACCCCTGGTGCGCCCGCCGAACAACAGGAAGCGACGCGTGACGTGACGATGCTCAAGCGAACGGGCGGCCAACTTCTCGTCGATTGCTTGCTTGCCCACGACATCCCGCTGATCACGTGCGTGCCGGGCGAAAGCTTCTTGCCCGTGATGGACGCCCTGCACGACCTGCCCCAGGCCGAAGGAGCACCTCGCCTGATTGTCACCAGGCACGAGGCGGCCGCGGCGAACATCGCCGAGGCGGCCGGAAAACTGACCGGGCGGCCGGCCGTCTGCCTGGTTACGCGGGGCCCCGGTGCCACACACGCGAGCATCGGCGTCCACACCGCGTTCCAGGACGGCACGCCGCTCATCCTCGTCATCGGACAAGTCCCTCGCCCCCATCTCGGACGCAATGCGTTCCAGGAGATGGACTACTCCCGGGTCTTCGGCAGCTCGGCCAAAGCGGTCGTCACGATCATGGAAGCCGACCGGATTCCGGAGCACGTGGCGCGGGCGGTGCACATCGCGCAGTCGGGGCGCCCAGGGCCGGTCGTGCTCGTTACCCCCGAGGACGTACTGGCCGAGGTCGACGTCGCCGTCGCCGCCCCGTTGCACGCACCGGCGTACGACGCACCGCTCATCTCCCCCGCCGACGCGGAGCGGCTCTGCGATGCCCTGACCCGGGCCCGCCGACCGATGATCATCGCCGGCGGGGCCGGCTGGGGCACTCGAGTAGGCGACGCCATCACCGCGTTCGCCGAGGTCAACTCGATTCCGATCGCCACCGCGTTCCGCTGGCAGGACTGCGTCGACAACTCCAGCGAGTCGTTCGTTGGTTATGTGGGCCTCGGCTGCGACCCCGCGTTGCGGGCCCGCCTCTTCGAAGCCGACCTTCTCCTGGCCTTCGGCGCCGGCCTCGACGATCCGACGAGCGGTGGCTTCGAACTCGACCGCCATCCCAACGTCATGGTCGTATCGCCGGCCGCCGCCGACCTGTGCCTCAACATGATTCCCACATCGGCTGTCATCGGCAGCCTCGAATCGGCCGCCGAGGTGCTGGCCACGATCGAGGTGGCGAAACAGCCGGAGCGCAAGGAATGGCTGGCCGACCTGCGCGCGGCATACCTGGCCTTCCGCACCCCGCGCTCCGGGCACGACGCACCCGTCGACCTGGCTCGCATCGTGTCCCACCTCGACAGCGTGCTTCCCGACGACGCGATCATCACCAACGGCGCCGGCAACTACACCGTGTGGGTGCAACGCTTCTACCGCTTTCGTCAGTTCCGAACCCAGCTGGCGCCCCGAAATGGAGCCATGGGCTACGGCATCCCCGCCGGTCTGGCCGCGGCCGCCCTCAAGCCCGGCACCACCGTCGTCACCTTCGACGGCGACGGCTGCGCGCTGATGAGCGGAAGCGAGATCGCCACGGCCGTGCAGTACGGCCTGAAGGTCGTGATCATCGTCGTGAACAACTCGATGCTGGGCACCATCCGGATGCACCAGGAGCGGTCGTACCCGGGCCGCCCCATCGGCACCCAGCTCACGAACCCCGACTTCGTGCAGTACGCCGCTTCCTTCGGGATCGCCGCATATCGCGTGGCCGGCACCGAGGACTTTGCGGCCGCATTCGCCGGCGCACTGCGGCAGGACGGCCCGGCGTTGATCGAGGTCCAGACCGACCCGGCCCAGCTGACGCCCGACCTTCGCCTCGACCTTGCCACCACCGCCGGCGCCGGGAACCGGCTCACACCCGGGATGCAGGCCGAGTGATACCGAACCTCCGCGATCGCGTCGCCGTGGTGACAGGCGCGGGCGGCGGCATCGGCCGGGCCACGGCGGCACTGCTGCACTCGCGAGGCGCGCGCGTCGCCTTGCTCGACGTCAGACCCGACCGGCTGAGCGAATGCGCCGAACAGCTGACGGGCGACGCGCCGAGCGTCAGCTGCGTCGTCGACGTAGCCGACCGCGACGCCGTCAGCGAGGCGGTCGCCGACGTCGAGCGCGAGCTCGGCCGGCCGAGCGTCCTGGTCAACAGCGTGGGCTGGCTCGGCCCGCTGGACCGCACCGTATGGCAGTACGACCCGGCCGAGTGGCAAACCGTGTTCGACGTCAACCTCAACGGGCCGGTCAACTGCGTGCGGGCCGTGCTGCCCCGCATGATGCAAGCCGCGCCCGAGCCGTGTCACATCGTCAACGTGGCCTCGACGGCGGGCATCTGGGCAGAGCGCCGGGCAGGCGCGTACGGAGCGGCTAAACACGCCCTCGTCGCCTACACGGAGACCTTGGAGGCGCAACTGCAACCGATCGCGCCCACGATCGGGATCTCCCTGGTGTGCCCCGGGGCGGTACCCACCAATCTCAACCTCTCGTTGCGCAACGCCGGCGACGCAACGGAATGGCGTCAGCCCGAGGAGGTCGCCGAGCCGATCGTGCGGGCGATCGAGCGCGGCGACTTCTACGTCTTCACCCACGAGAGCACCGAAGCGCGCTACCGCGCCTATCTCTCCCGCATCTTCGCCGCGTTCCGCTCCGCCGACGCCGATCAGGACTCCCGCGCGCGCGTACCGAGGACCAGCGCCAGCTCGCCCTTGTGAGACGGCCGAGGCGAACGAGCGGTCACCCGGATCCCGACGAAACCGGCATCGTGCAGAAACGACGTGGCCTCGGCGAGTGTCGAGCATGTCCGGTCGTGAACCTCATCCTCGCCGAACCGGGCATCGGGATCGCGATGCAGGTCGTAGTCCGCGAACACACCGCCGGGCGCCAGATGCTCCATGGCCTTGCGAAAGCCAGTGGTAGCCGCCCGTGCCCAGACCATCAGACATACCGGCCCCTCCTCTGATCTTGCTCCAGATAGCTACTTAGGTATATGTTTTTCATAGCTATCTCGTCAGGCCCGGTTCGCTGGAGGTCAGCTCGTGACCGTTACGGTCCTGGATCCCAAGACCGCCCTCATCGTCGTTGACCTGCAGACCAGTTCTCTGCGCGCGAACACCGTCCATCCGATGGCCGAGGTCGTCTCGAAAGCCGGACGTCTGGCCAACGGGTTTCGCCGGTCCGGACTCCCCGTGGTGCTCGTGAACGTGGGCGGCGTGAGCCCCGGCCGCAACGAGCGACCGAGGCGCGTTCACCGTTCACGCGGAGCCGAGGACCTGCAGTTCGCTGCGGGCCTCGATCAGCAATCGTCGGACCACGTCGTCACGAAGTACACCTGGAGCGCGTTCACCGCCACGGACCTGGCCGTCTACCTCGCCGCGCACGAGGTCACGCAGGTCGTCCTGGCCGGCGTGGCGACGAGCGCCGGTGTCGAGTCGACCGCCCGCCGGGCTCACGAGCTGGGCCTCAACGTCACGCTCGCCGTCGACGCGATGACCGATCTCGACGCGGACGCGCACGCCAATTCACTGAGGTGGATCTTCCCGCGCCTCGGCGAGTCGGGCACCACCGACGACATCCTGACCCTGCTCCCACCCTGCGCCTGATCCGGGCCGCACCGACGACACCCCGCCACGTACCTACGGAGGATTCATGATTCGCTCGATGCTGGTGGTTCCGCCGCTCACTCCCGGCATGCTCGACAAGGCGTTGACGACCGACGCCGACGCCTTGATGGTCGAGCTGGAGGACGGCATCCACCGCTCCCGCAAAGACGAGGCGCGACAGGCCGTGGCCGAGTTCATCGCCCGCGGAGAGTTCGCCGACAAGGTGATCCTCGTCCGCGTCAACGACGTCCTGACCCCGGCCGGTCAGGAGGACCTGCGGCGCCTGGCCGCCCTGCGGGCTCCCGCGGTCATCCTTCCGAAGGTGCGGTCGAAGCTCGACGTGGAGCGAGCGGACGAGATCATGAAGCGTGCCGAAACCGACGCGTCGATGCCGGTGGGCGGCACGCGAATCTGGGTCATGATCGAGACGACCGACGCGGTCCTGAACCTCGAGGAGATCGCCGCCGCTCCCCGCGTCGCCGGATTCACCTTCGGTGCCGGCGACATGTCCGCCGAACTTCGGGTCCGGCGCATCGGCGTCGGCGCCGACCGGCCGATCTGGTCGTTTCCGCTGGAGCTGATCTACGCGAAACAGCGAGCCGTCGCGGTCGCGCGCAGCCGTGGCCTGACGGTCCTCGACACCGGCTTCTCCAGTTTTCGCGACCTCGAGGGCACCGGCCGCGCCGCGCTCATCTCCGCGCAGATGGGCTTCGACGGCACCGGCTGCTTCAGCCCCAAACAGATCGCCCCGATCCACTCCGAATTCACCCCGACCAACCAGGAGTACGACTGGGCGTGCCGTGCCGTGGCCGCGCTGGCCGAGGCCGACCGGCGAGGAGAGACGGTCGTCGTGCTCGACGGCGAGATGGTCGAAGGCCCCCTCGTCCGCAGCGCACAGGCCATGATCCATCGATACGAAACCTACGCCGCTCGGGATCTCGCCCGGCAGGCGGCGCGGGCTGTCGCCGCGGCATAGCTGTGGCCTTCGCCGCCACCGGTGCCTCCGCACCAGTGGCGGCGTTCGGCGTCACCCGGCCGGCGTCAGCCGCGACCACCCGCCCTCCACCGCCGACCGCGCCGCCTGTGCCAGCCGGGCTCATCCAGCCTTGATCGTGACGGCCGAGAGCGCGTCGAACTGCGGGCGCGTAGCTGCCCCTTGTCGAGGCGTCGGCGGCCGGCCGTAGCCTGTGAAGATCATCCCGGCTGGAGGCGAAGGTTCGATGGGCGCGAAGACAGCACTGCTTGCTTTCACCGATGGTGGCCTTCGCCCCGCCCTGCGAGGCGCGGTTCGCTCGGAGCCGGCGCAGGTCATCGACCGCGTGCGCGAGCTGCACCCCGGCTACGAGGTGACGGCGATCGGCGACGGCTCGCTCGGTGACTATGCCTATCCGCCAGACGATACGAGCTACGCGACCGTCCTGGCCGGCGCCGAGCTGTTCTGCGACCGGCGACTCATCTGCGACCGCCCGTCGCAACTGCCGGACCGCCTGCTCGAAGCCGGCGCCGGCCGGCGGATCATCATGCACGGGATGCACTCAGCCTCCGACTGGCTGTGCTTCGCCGTGTGGGACAACGGCGACCTCGTCCGCTCGCTGAGCGTCTCACCAGACGGCGGCATCGGGGAGAACATCGGCGAGCCATTCGAGTTCGAGCTGCCCTACTGGGCGGGCGCGCATCCGGTCGAGCCGGCGTTTCCCGACAGTGGCCCGTACCCGCTGCCCTTCCACCCGCTGGAGCTGGGGGAAGACGCCCTGCGCGCGTTGTTCGGTTTCATCCTCGAAGGCCGCCCCGACCCGGACGACATCGATCCGTTCGACGTACACCTGCACGCCTTCCGGGTCGCCGACCCAACCGGTCGAGAACAGGCCGAACGCGAGGCGCGGATGCGACAGCTACTCCAGATGATGCGACCGCCGCGGCGCTACCGCTACATGCACGACGGCTCGCTCCGCGAAATCAGCAACGACGAAGCCTGACACCTGAGTCGGGATGCCGTACAGGGCAACCGCCGTCGTCCAGGGCGGCCACAGCTGAACGGACCAAGGTCAGCCCACCCAAGCCGGAGGCGTCAAGCCCCGCCACGAACCATCTTGGCCCAACCCCGTTTCGCTGTGCTCAACGCCAAGATCGTGCAGCTGGAGTCAGCCGGGACATCGTCGTAGCCAGCACCGGCCCCAGCCGATCAGGTTCCTGGTCATGCCGCGGTCGACCGCTGCCCCTTCGCGTTCTCCGGGCGGTTCCGGTGCCGACCACGGCCGCCGAGGCCGAACCACGCCGCAGCCGTGGCACAGATGACGGCAGCCAGTGCGAGAGCACCGCCGGTGCTGGTGCGGACGTTGGTGTGCAGCAGAGCGCCCATCGCGGCCACGCCCGCGGTCGCGCCGAGCTGTCGTACGGCGTTGAGCAGGCCGCTCCCGGCGCCGGCGACAGCCGGCGGGGCGGCGCTCAGCACCGCGGCGACCACGGCAGGCAGCACCAGCGACACACCGATCCCGACCACCAGGAGAGCAGCGGCGAGCCAGCCGTATCCGGCGGCCGACCAGGTTGCCAGTGCCAGCCCCGCGCTGCCGGCGGCGAGCAGCCCGAGTCCGCTGAGCACGGGCCGACGCGGCCCGAAGCGGCTCACCAGGCGGCTGGTCAGTGGCGGGTTGATGACGAACGGCAGTGTCAACGGCAGCAGGGCCAGACCGCTGGCGGCAGCGCCCAGGTGACGGTCCTGCTGAAGCAGCAACGGCAACACGAACAGGGTCCCGCTCAAGGTGAAGTTGACAGCCGCACCGACGAACAGGCCGGCCGGAATACCGGGGCCGGCCAGCAGCCCCCGGGGAAGCACTGGTGTACTACCGGTCCGCTCCAGCCGGGCGAACACCGCCACCGCAAGCACCGCCACCATCGCTGCTCCACCCGCATGCAGCCACGATGTCGCGCCGACGGCGATCACCGCGTCAGTGCCCGCGGCCACCGCGACGCCGAGGGCGGCTTGTGCCGTCCAATGGATACGCCGGTCGGTAACCGGGCAACACACCAGCGCACCCGAGGTCAACGCGAGCACGAGGACGGTGATCGGCACGTTGACCACGAACACCGCCCGCCAGCCAGCCAGGTCGACCAGCACACCGCCGGCGACCGGGCCGACGGCTACGGCGGCCCCGCTGATCGCCGCCCACGTGCCGACCGCCCTGGTACGTCGCGCCGGATCCGGATACAGCCGGGCGATCAGAGCCAGCGAAGCGGGCACACACGCGGCTGCCGCCGCCCCCTGCAGGACACGCAGCATGACCAACGCCGGCACGGTCGGCGCGGCCGCCGACAGCAGCGACAGCAGCCCGAACGCGGTGGCCCCGGCACGGAAGGTCCGGTGTGCGCCGTATCGGTCGGCCAGCGCTCCGGCGGACAACAGCAGCGCACCGAACACCACCGTGTAGCCGGTCGTCGTCCACTGCAGCCCGGCCACCGACGCGTGCAACGTCCGCGCCAGATCAGGCTCCGCGACGGCCAGAACAGTCATATCGAGCAGGACCATGAAATAGCCGAGCGAGACGCCCAACAGCGCGATGCTGCGCCGCACCGCCATGAAATCACGGCCGGCCGACGGAATGTCGGTCACAGGTTGAGTCACGCCGACACTGTCGCCAAGCATGCCCCGACGACTCCACCGGTGCATCCGAACCAGCATTCGGAAATACCGAATGCGCGGGCCGGGGTTATCGTCGGCGTGGAGCTTCGTCACCTTCGCGTCTTCGACGCCGTCGTACGCACCGGCACAGTCACCGAGGCCGCGGTGTCCCTCGGCATGGCCCCATCGAGCGTCTCCGAACAGGTCCGCGCCTTGGAACGCACGCTCACCGTGTCACTGTTCGACCGCCGCGCCGATGGCATGCGGTTGACCGGAGAGGGGCAACGCCTTGTCGGCTGGGCCCGCCAACTGCTCGACCTGGCGGACCGCGCAACTGCCGACATGACGGGTCAACGGCGAGACGTACGGCTCGGCGCACTGGAAACCCTAGTGGCCACCTGCGTTCCCGCCGTGCT
The DNA here is from genome assembly GCF_040300725.1 of Dactylosporangium sp. NPDC000244. Lineage (NCBI taxonomy): Bacteria > Bacillati > Actinomycetota > Actinomycetes > Micromonosporales > Micromonosporaceae > Dactylosporangium > Dactylosporangium sp. NPDC000244. The sequence continues at coordinate 61,995 of NZ_JBEPEH010000005.1, read as the reverse complement.
GGCCCGACTCGCCGAACGCCGGCCCGAGCTTCGCGTCGGGATCCACCCCGGCACCGACCGGCTCGCTCTGCTCGCCGACGTCAACGCAGGACGGCTCGACGCGGCCCTGCTGCTCGACACCGGCACCACCCTCGGCGAACTCGGCTTCCAACCGCCAGCCGAATCATTGAGTTTCCTCGACCTCGCCCCAGTCCCGCTCACCCTCGTCACCCAACCCAACCACCAGCTACAACGTGAACAACCCCAACCCACGAACCTGCACGGCCAACGGCTGCTCCTCAACGCGCCGAACTGCTCGTTCGCACTGGCCGCCGATAAACTCCTCGGCCCCGGCCCCGAACGCGCCTTCGTCGGCTCGGTTGCCACCGCCCGCTCCTGGGCAGAACAGGGACTTGGCGTCGCTCTACTACCACAGTTCGCCATCACCGACGCTGTCCAAAACGGGACCCTGGCCGTCCTCGACTTCCCGCTGCCCGCGCTTACGCTGCGCCTCGTCTGGCGCGCCGACCGCGAAGAGAGACCACAAGTCCGCGACCTGCTCTACGCCGCCAGCACATAGTCCCAATCTCCCTGGGCAGAGAATCCCAACCTGCCTGATCGCGCCAGGCGGGACGGTCCGCCAGATGCTCGAACACCTAATGCCCGACCACTCCATCAAAATTCCGCACCAAACGGGCCCCAAGCAACATTCTCGCCCGCGATCGCAGCCGACCGGGGACGGGCCGAAGATGACCCGACCCCTGTGCCGGCTCGGCGAAGCGCTTGCTACATCTCGTGCTCCCACCATCCGCGCGTGTCGACGTCCGCGGCGTCCGCCAGCGCCTCCAGCTCCGAGATCTCCTCGTCGGCGAGCTCGATGCCGCGAGCTCGGACCAGCCCGTCGATGTAGCTCGCCTTCGTGACGCCGATGATCGGGGTGGTCCCCTTGGCGATGGCCCAGGCGGTGGCGACGTCGGCGGCGGACGCGCCTCGGTCCCCGCCGATCGCGTGCAACCTGTCCGTCAGCACCTGGAGCTTGGGCAGGATGCCGTTGTACGCGGCCGCCCGGTTGCTGCCCGCGGGCAACGGATGGGCCGGGCCGTACCTGCCGGTCAGCGCTCCCTGCTCGAGGACCATGTAGGAAAAGAACCGCACGTCGTGCTCGCGGCAGTAGTCGAGAATGCCCGCGCGCTCGGAGCTGCGGTACAGGAGACTGTAGTGGTTCTGGACCGCCTCCACGCGAAAGCCGGCCTCGCCGAGGATCTGGTCGGCAAGAGCGATCTCCTGCATGTTGTGGTTCGAGACGCCGACATGCTTGATCTTGCCGCTGCGCAGCAGCGGAATCAGCAGCGGCGTCCAGCGGGCCACGTCGGCGGGGTTGTGGATCCAGTACAAATCCACATATTCCGCACCCAATCGGTCAAGGCTCTGCTCCAGCATCCCCGCGACCGGATCGTCGCCGTCGCGCGCGGCCTGCGGGGTGAACTTCGTCGACAGCTGGTACTCGCTGCGGGCGTAGCCCTTCAGCGCCTGAGCGAGGACCGTCTCCGAGTGCCCCATGCCGTACACCACCGCGGTGTCCCACAAGGTGAGCCCGTTCGCTTGCGCCTTCTCGACGACCTCACGCAGGCCGGACGCGGTCAGCTGACTGCCGAAATAGCCGTCGCCCGCCTCGCCGCTGTCTCCCCAGGCCCACGTGCCCAGCGCCACCGTCGGCACTGCCAGCGTCTTGCTCGTCATGTCCCTACCTCCATCACGCGTTCGATCCCAGAAGACCGCGATCGCCGTTGCCGGAGAAGGTCGCGTTTATGGGGGTACAACCTCGACCCCCCTCGCGCCGCGACCTGCGGATACCGTGAAGGACATGGACCAGCAGCCCGGAAACCGCGGCGAGATCCGGGACTTCCTCGCCGGCCGACGCGCCAAGATCACACCGGCGCAGGCCGGACTGCCGACCAGCGCCCGTCGCCGGGTCGCCGGGCTGCGGCGCGAGGAGGTCGCCGTCCTCGCGGGCGTGAGCACAGAGTGGTACACCCGGCTGGAAAAGGGTCACATCGGCGGCGTGTCCGAAGACGTCCTCGACGCGGTCGCCCGGGCCCTGCGGCTGGACGACGACGAGCGCACCTACCTGTTCGACCTGGCCCAGTCATCGCGGGCCGGGAGTCGCACGCCATCGCGTCGCCGGGATGTCGAGGTCCCGCCCCGAGTCCAGTGGCTGCTCGACTCCATGACGATGTCCTCGGCGTTCGTGCGCAACGGCCGCACCGACGTCATCGCCAGCAACCTCCTGGCCCGAGCCCTGTACGCGCCGATGTTCGACAGCGCCACCGTCGACAAGCGCGGCCGCCCCAACATCGCCCGCTACATCTTCCTCGACCCCGGCGCGCACGACTTCTTCGTCGACTGGGACGCCGCCGGCAACGCCACCGCCGCCCTGCTGCGCGCCGAGGCCGCTCGCGAGCCCCGCGACCGGGCGCTGCGCGACCTCATCGGCGAGCTGTCCACCCTCAGCCCCGAGTTCCGCGACCAATGGGCCGCGCACGACGTCCTGATCCGCCACGACGGCATCAAACGACTCCAGCACCCCGAGGTCGGCCACCTGGAACTGACCTTCCAGCACCTCGACCTGCCCCTGTCCAGCCGAGCCGTACACAACCTGATCATCTACACCGCCGAACCCGGCACCGCGTCCGAAGACCGGCTCAAACTCCTTGCCAGCTGGTCAGCCACCCCATCTCGGGCGGCAGACCCTCTTGATCAGAGCGGCGCTCCGACCTCATGAGCTACGGCGAGGATGCCGCCTGAGGTCGCCGTCGACGTCCTCGGGCGGCGGGTAACCTCTGCCGTCCTCATCTGACCGGGCCGAGGGCATCTGGTGTGCCTGATGTCCGGTGAGTCGGTCGAACATGGCAGGCCCAGGCCGGCAGATGTTTCGCTAGCGGCCGATGTTGTTCAGCTCGGCGTGGTCGTTGTCGGAGAGGGAGAGGCCCGCGCCCGCGATGTTCTCGCGCAGGTGTGTCGTGGACGAGGTGCCGGGGATCAGCAGGATGTTCGGCGAGCGCCGCAGCAGCCAGGCCAGGGCGACAGACATCGGTGTCGCCTCCAGCCGGGCGGCCACGGTCGAGAGTGCCGAGGACTGCAGCGGGCTGAAGCCGCCGAGCGGGAAGAACGGCACGTAGGCGATGCCCTGCTCGGCGAGCGTGTCGATCAGCTCGTCGTCCTGGCGGTGTGCGAGGTTGTACATGTTCTGCACGCACACGATCGACGCGATCGTCTGTGCCTCAGCGACCTGTTCCGGCGTCGCGTTGCTCAGGCCGAGGTGCCGGATCAGGCCCTGCTGCTGGAGTTCGACGAGCGTCTCGAGCGCCTCGGCGACCGAACCGGGCTGGGGTCCCTCGGCATTGCCCAGCCGGAGGTTGACCAGGTCGAGCACGTCGAGACCGAGATTCTCGAGGTTCTCGTGCACCGACCGGCGCAGGCTGTCCGGGTCACGGGCCGGGGGCCAGCCGCCCTGCTGGTCGCGGTTCGCGCCGACCTTGGTCACGATGTGCAGCGACTCAGGGTACGGGTGCAGCGCCTCCCGGATCAGCTGGTTGGTGACATGCGGCCCGTAGGCGTCGGCGGTGTCGATGTGGGTGATGCCGAGCTCGACGGCCTCGCGGAGGACGGCGAGTGCGCCGTCGTGGTCGGCCGGCGGTCCCATGACCCAGGGGCCGGCGAGCTGCATGGCGCCGTAGCCGAACCGGGTGACGGTCAGGTCTCCCAGCGTCCAGGTGCCGCCGGGAAGGGAAGTGGAGGCCATGCTCATACCTCTGTCTTTTCGTGTCGCGCTGAGCGGTTCGGTGCATCGCGGGATGCCTGCTTCACTATCAGGGGGTAACTTCCCTACGGGAAGTAGGCACCTAGAGGTTCGTAACGCACCCAGCGGTGGAAGGAGCGGTTGGATGGCAACGACGACAGCGGCGCAAAAGAGGGCACAGGCCAAGGTGGAGTACGACGCTTTCCTGGCGCAATGTCCCAGTCGCAAGCTGCTCGACCAGATCGCGGACAAGTGGGTCACGTTGGTGCTGGCCGCGCTACGCAGCGACGGCTCGCATCAGTTCGGCGCCGACTGCGCCGGCGAACCCCGGTCGATGCGGTACTCGGAGCTGTCACGCCTGCTGGCCGGCGTCAGCCAGAAGATGCTGACTCAGACGCTGCGCTCCCTGGAACGCGATGGTCTAATCACCCGTACTGTGGCGCCGACCGTGCCCGTCACGGTCACCTACGAGCTGACCGACCTCGGCCTCTCCCTGCACCAGATGATGCGCGGCTTGAAGGCCTGGGCCGAAATGCACATGGACGACGTGCTCGCCAACCGCGCGACGTACGACAACCACGTCGCCTGAACCCGGCATCACGACGTCACCCAGCCCTGCCGCCTCCATCGAGCGCACGCTCTGCGACAGGGCTTTCGCCCGGCACCGGGAGTGGCGCGAGGACCGGCGGGCGGGCTGGTGGTGCGGGGCAGGCCGGTTCGTACCGGCCGCCGCAGCTCAGTATCGGAAGCGGGACACCAGCGCCTGCATGCGGGCCGACATGCCGGCCAGGTCATCGGCGGCCTGGCGGGTGTCGCCGACGGTGTCGGTGGTCCGCCGGGTCGCGTCCGAGACGCCGGCGATGGTGGTGGCGATGCCGCTCGCGCCGCCGGCGGCACGCGACAGCGTGCGGCTCATTTCGTCGGTGGTCGCCGACTGCTCCTCGACCGCGGAGGCGATGGTGACCTGGATGTCGTTGATGCGCTCAATGATCGCGGAGATCTCGCCGATGGCCGTCACCGCGCTGGTGGTGTCGGACTGGATGGTCCCGACCCGGGCGACGATGTCCTCGGTGGCCTTGGCGGTCTCCTGCGCGAGGTCCTTGACCTCGCTGGCGACGACGGCGAAGCCCTTGCCGGCCTCGCCGGCCCGGGCGGCCTCGATGGTCGCGTTGAGCGCGAGCAGGTTGGTCTGCTCGGCGATCGCGGTGATGACCCTGACCACGGTCGCGATCTCCGTCGAGGACTCGCCGAGGCGGGCGACGGTCGTGCTGGTGGTGTCGGCGACCTGGACGGCCTCGGCGATGACGGTGGTGGCCTCCGAGGTGGAGCGGCTGATCTCGCGGATCGAGGCGCCCATCTGCGCCGAGCCGGCCGAGACGATCTGCAGGTCGCCGGAGACCTCACCGGCCGCGGCGGCGACGTGCGAGGCCTCCGCGGACGCCTGCCCGGCGGTGGTGTCGACCGCCTGCGACACGGACGTGAGCCGCTGCGCCGCCTGCTGCAGGGTGCCGGCGTTGCCGGCCAGTTCCAGCACGTCCTCACGCAGCCGCGAGATGCCCCGGTCCAGGGAGATGGCCATCCGGCCGACCTCGTCCTGCGCGAGCACGCCGGAGGTGCGGGTGAGATCGCCCTCCGCCAGCCCGTCGGCGACGTGCAGCACCCGGTTGAGTGCGCGGCGGGCCCGGCGTACGACCGCGAATCCGATCGCCAGGCTGAGCGCGATGCCGACGGCGAGTACGACTGCGATGATCCAGGATTGGGTCGCCGCGCGGTCGCTTGCGACCTTGATGCTCGCCTCGGCCTGAGCCCGCGCGGCGTCCTGCAGCGCGGTCTGGTCCGCTCCGAGCGCGGCATAGATGGTGTCGTACTGCTGGACCGCGGCCGCCAACTCCGCCGGGGTCGCCTTGGTCCGGTCAACCGCGATGAAGTCCATGTAGGCCTTCCAGTCCTGACGCGCCTTCGCCACGCCGGCGGGCCCGCCGGACGCCCCGGCCAGGCTGGTCTCCAAGCTGGCCAAAGACTCCTCGACGGCGCGCCGATTGGCGTCCAGGTTCTGGGTGAGCCGATCGGTCAGACTCGGGTACAGCCGCAGCGCCGAGATGTTGCCGCTGAACGCCTCGATGTTCTTGGCGAACGTCCCGGCCGCGGCGAGCGAGACGACACTCGTGCGCTGCGCCGCCGCCGCGTCCTGCTGCGTCGACCGGACACTGGCGATGGCCAGCCCTCCTACGATCACCCCGCTCACCGCGGCGACCAGGATCGCCGCCGTGACCTTCGTGCCCAGCGAGCGATTGTCGAACGCACCACCCATCGAGCTCTGCCCCATCGCCCTGCCTCCGGTCGCCAGCGCATCAGTAGCCGTCACAGCCACCATCGGCGGCACTCCGGAACACTGAAGGCTTTCCGGTCTCGGGCCGAATGGCAGATGGAATCCGTCGTCGGGCGGCACGTAATCAGCGCCGGCGGGCATACAGCGACGGGCCAGCCGACGGTCGCCGGGAGAGGCGGAAGATCGCCGCCGCGAAGTCGGCCTCACTCAGGCTTGGGCACCAGCGTCGGCGATGGCCGCGTCGAGGATGTCGATCGCGTCGGCGACCTGCTCGACGGTGCTGGTCAACGGTGGCACCAGGTGGATGCGGTTGTAGTTGACGAACGGCAGCAGGCCGCGCTGCTTGCAGCCGGCGACGATCCGGTTCATCGCGTCGCTGCTTCCGCCGTACGGCGCCAACGGCTCGCGGGTGACCGGGTCGGAGACGAACTCGATCGCCCAGAACGCGCCGACACCGCGGACCTCACCGATCCACTCGTGCTTCCCCGCCAGCTCGGCCAGCCGCGGCGCAAACACCTCCTCGCCCAGGGCCGCGGCCCGCTCGACGGCGCGCTCGTCCTCCATGGCCCGGATGGTCGCGACCGCCGCCGCGGCAGCCAGCGGGTGTCCCGAGTAGGTGAGTCCGCCCGGGTAGACCCGGTCGGCGAAGGTGGCAGCGATAGCCTCGTTGATCGCCACGCCGCCCATCGGTACATAGCCGGAGTTCACCCCCTTGGCGAAGGTCAGCAGGTCCGGGACGACACCCTCGGCGTGCTCGATCGCGAACCACCTGCCCGCCCGGCCGAAGCCGGCCATCACCTCGTCGGCGATGAACACGATGCCGTGCCTGTCGCACAGTTCCCGCACCCCGGCCAGGTAGCCGGCCGGCGGCACCATGATGCCGGCGGTGCCGGGGATCGACTCCAGCACGATGGCCGCGATTGTCGAAGCGCCCTCGAGCGCGATCACCTGCTCGAGGTGCCCGAGCGCCCGCTCGCACTCCTCCGCCTCGGTCGTCGCATGGAACGCGCTGCGGTACAGGAACGGCCCGAAGAAGTGCACCGTCCCGGCCGCCCCGTTGTCGCTCGGCCAGCGGCGTGGGTCGCCCGTCACGTTGACGGCCAGGTGGGTGCCACCGTGATACGAGCGGTACGTCGACAGCACCTTCTGCCGGCCCGTGTGCAGCCGGGCCATCCGGATCGCGTGCTCGTTGGCGTCCGCGCCGCCGTTGGTGAAGAACACCTTGTCCAGGCCGGCCGGGGTGTGGCTGGCGATCAGCCGAGCAGCCTCCGAGCGAGCCGCATTGACGTAGCCGGGCGCCACGGTGCACAGCTCGGCGGCCTGCTCCTGGATCGCCCGCACGATCCGCGGGTGCTGGTGACCCATGTTGGTGAACACCAGCTGGGAGGTGAAGTCGAGCAACTGGGCGCCCTCGCCGTCCCAGACGTAGGAGCCCTCGGCCCGGGTCACCACCATCGGCTTGATCTGGGCCTGCGCGGACCAGGAGTGGAAGACGTGGGCCCGGTCGAGCTCGTACGCGCGCTCGGCCGAGGAGTCGATCAGCTCGGACAACGACGGAACAGCACCGGCGGTCGTGGCAGCGGTCGGGGTGGTCAGCGTGGTGTCAGACATTGCGCGGGAACCCCAGCTCGAGGCCGCCCTCGGGTCGGTTGGCCGGGTCGATCCAGCGGCTGGTGACGACCTTGCCGCGGGTGAAGAAGTGCACGCCCTCCACGCCGTAGGCGTGGGTGTCCCCGAAGAGCGAGCGCTTCCAGCCGCCGAAGGAGTAGTAGGCCGCCGGCACCGGAATGGGCACGTTGACGCCGATCATCCCGACGTGCACGTCGGCCTCGAAGCGGCGGGCGGCGCCACCGTCGTTGGTGAAGATCGCCGTACCATTGCCATAGGGGTTGGCGTTGATCAGCTCGACCGCCTCGGCGTAGGTCTCCACCCGCACCACCGACAGCACCGGGCCGAAGATCTCCTCGCGGTAGATCTCCATCTCCGGGCGGACGTGGTCGAACAGCGTCGGGCCGAGCCAGAACCCGTCCTGCCCCCCGCGCGCCTGGGCGCCGCGCCCGTCGACGACGACCTTCGCGCCCTCCCGCTCGCCGGCATCGATGTAGGAGGCGACCTTGTCCCGGTGTGCCCTGGTGACCAGCGGGCCCATGTCCACCTCGCGCTGTGCCCCCGTTGCCTCCGCCGAGCCGTCGCCGATCTGCACGGTGCGGGTGCGGTCCGCGACGCGCGCGACCAGCTCGTCGGCCACCGACCCGACCGCCACCAGCACGCTGATCGCCATGCACCGCTCCCCCGCACTGCCGAAGCCGGCGTTGACGGCGGCGTCGGCGGCCAGGTCGAGGTCGGCGTCGGGCAGCACCACCATGTGGTTCTTCGCGCCGCCGAGCGCCTGCACCCGCTTGCCCGCCTTGGAAGCCCGCTCGTAGACGTACTCGGCGATCGGGGTGGAGCCGACGAAGCTGATCGAGGCGATCCGGGGGCTGTCCAGCAGCGCGTCGACCGCCTCCTTGTCGCCCTGCAGCACGTTGAAGACGCCGTCGGGCAGGCCGGCCTCCTTCCAGAGCTCGGCCAGCCACAGCGAGGACGACGGGTCCTTCTCGCTCGGCTTGAGCACCACGGCGTTGCCGGTCGCGATGGCGATCGGGAAGAACCACATCGGGACCATCGCCGGGAAGTTGAACGGGCTGATGATGCCGACCACGCCCAGCGGGTCACGCTTGGAGCGCACATCCACGCCCGTCGAGACCTGCTCCGAGTGCCCGCCCTTGAGCAGGTGCCCGACGCCGCAGGCGAACTCCACGACCTCCTGGCCGCGGGCGATCTCGCCCAGCGCGTCCGAGTGCACCTTGCCGTGCTCGGCGGTGATGATCGCGGCCAGCTCCTCACGCCGCGCGTTGAGCAGCTCGCGGAACGCGAACAGCACCTGGGTACGCCGCGCTATCGAGGTGCGTGCCCAGCCCTGCGCAGCAGCTGCGGCACCCGCGATGACCGCTTCGGCATCCTGAACGGACGCCAGCGCCACCTGACCCGACACGGCGCCAGTGGCGGGGTTGGTCACATCGGCGGTGCGGCCGCTGGACCCTTCGAAGATCTGGCCTGCTGCCCAGTGGGCGATCGTGCGCGACATTGGTGTCCTCTCTTGCGGGTGTGCCCATCTTCTCCGCCTCGACGACGAGAACGTGCCGTCGTTCTGTAGGCTCTGACCGAGGAAACCGACAATTCGACGGGACGTTCCATGGCAGTTTCGGTCGCGGACGTGTTGGCCATGCCGGCCGTCCGGGGCGCTGATCCCGAGGTGCTGGCCGCTTCCAGTGAGCTCGGCCGGGCCGTGCGGTGGGTCCACACCACCGAACTGGCAGACATCGCCACCCTGCTGCGCGAAGACGATCTCGTGCTGACCACCGGCATCGCACTGCCAGAGACCAAGGAGGGCCTGACCGGGTTCGCCGTCAGCCTGGTCGAGTCGGGCGCCGCCGGCTTGTTCATCGAGCTCGGTCGCCGTTGGAAGAGCGTTCCGCAGGCTCTCGTCGATGCGTGTGAACAGCACCGGCTCGTGTTGGTCGCGCTGCGACGCGAGGTCCGATTCGCGAGCGTTGCCCAGAGCGTCGGAGAACGGATCGTCGACCAGCAGCTCACCGAGCTCCGCGAGGCCCAACAGGTCCACGACACGTTCACGGCACTCAGCGTCGCCGAGGCCGGCCCGAGCGAGATTCTCGGCGCTGTCGCCTCGCTCGCGGGAGCGACCGCCGCTCTCGAGAGCGAGGACAGGCGGGTCCTCGACTACGTCGCCGGCCCCGGCAACTCGTCCGCGTTCTTCGATGATTGGCAGCGACGCTCACACGCCGCCCGGATGCAGGGTCGCTCGGAGTGGGACAGCAGCAACGGGTGGCTCCTGGCACGCGTCGGGAGGGCCGAGCGTGGTTGGGGACGACTGGTCATCGGTTGTCCCGCTCCACCCACCCAGCGCCTGATCGCCGTGGCGGAGCGAGGCGCGGCCGCCTTGGCGATGCACATGCTGCACGACCGGCAACGCATCGGCCGCGACCGCCAGCTGCATCACGAGCTCCTCGTGGCGATCATGGCCGATCCCTCCTCCCCCGACGTCGAGCAGCGCTGCCGACTGGCCGGGCTGCCGACCGCGAACCGTCAGTTCGTTGCAGTCGCCATGCGAGATGCTTCGAGCGGCGTCGCCGGCGAAGGTCGTAGGTCCACGGGACCCGATGAGCTCCTGGCATCGGTCGTCCACGCGACCGCGGTACCAGGGCTGCGGGCACTCGTGGCGGCGGTCGGTGGCGTCATCCGGGTGCTGCTGTCCCTGCCGAAGCGGCACTCGGCCACGAAGGCGGTCGACGATCTCATCGCATCCCTGCCGTCTCGGTTCTCGTTCGTCGCCACCGCCGGTACCGTCGTGGCCGACTTCGCCGTCGTCGACCGCTCGATGCGTGAGGCGCACCAGGTGATGGGTTCGCTGGGCTCCTCGGCACAGCCGACCCGGCAGGTGCTGCGCCTCAAGGACGTCCACCTTCTCGGTTTGCTGACGCTGCTGATCGACGACGAGCGTCTGTCCACGTTCAGCGAGCGTGAGCTGCACACCTTGCGCGCCGCGGACGTGGCGCACGGCGGACGCTTGGAGAAGGCGTTGCGGGCCCTGCTCGAGCACCCGGAGAGCAAGTCGGCAGCCGCCGCGAGCCTCTCGATCTCGCGCCCCGTGCTCTACGAGCGGATCGCACACGTCGAACGGCTCCTCGGCGTCGATCTGGCCCGGGGCGAGACTCGAACCTCACTGCATGTCGCACTGCTCGCCTCGGACACCAGGATGGCGGCTGATCACCGCGACCCCCTGACACAGCCGTAGCCCGCAGCGGCGCCGGGCTCGAACGCGATCGCTAGCTGAGCCCGCGAAACCGTTGCAGCACCACGACGAGAAAGACGACGAGCAGCGGTGCGATCGCCATGTTGAGCACGCGAAGGGCCTTCTGGTTCGGCGACCGTACAGCACCCTGCAGCACGACCCTGGCGACGAGCGTCCCGAGCAGCAGGGTGAGCAGGACGGCGTGGCCCCACGCCCAAGGGCCCTCGCCGGTCCACAGCGATCTGACGAGCATCGGGCTCATGAGGAGTTCACGCTCCCGCGTCGCGTCGTGCGCCTGTTCCGGACCAGTTCGGTCAGCGCCGCGACCGAACCTACGGTCACGAGGGCACATAGCCCGAGCAGCGGTGACCAGCGCCGCAGCTGCACCATCGCCTGGGCGACGAGGGTGCCGAGCGCCAGGCTGAGCGCGACGCCGAGGACGACCTGCGTGAGGCGGTCCGGCAGGCGGATCAGCCGCACGCAGGCCAGCCCCGGGACGATCGTGAGGTAGGCGAGCACGGCGACCGCTCGCACGGTGGCGGGCCCGCTCAGCAGGACGAGGGCGAGGACCCCGGCGCCGGCGAGCAGCGTCAGCAGCGGTGGCCAGACGTTGGGCGGCCGGGATCCGTCCGGCCAGCGCGGCGTCGCGGCCCGGTGCTTAGGCATTCCGGTCACCCGGCGCGGGCTGGGAATGCTCTTCCGGCTCGCCACGCTCGGCTTCGCCGCTCTCGGCTCGGTGGTGTCCGTCATCGGCTTGCGCCTCCCGGGGCGGCGAGGACGTAGATCCTCGCTTCAGGGGTGGTGTAGACCGGCCGGAACCGGCCGGAGCCGACCACTTCGCGTTCGATGCCCTCGCCCCAGCCCGCCGGTTTGCCGAGGAACGACTCGGCGAAGACGAACTGTCCCTTCGTGATGACCAGGTATGCACCACGCGGGTTGGCCCGCATGTCGTTCTCGATCTCGGACAGTGAGGCCGGCCCGAGGTCCTCGCCGAGGGGCACGTACCGGTACCGCTCGATGTTCTCCGCACGCCAGGGCACATTCGACGTCAGCGAGACGAACGAGGTGCCCGCCGGCGCATTCGCATAGAGCCAGTCCACCGCCTGCGAATCGCCGGGGCGGACCTGCTCGAAGGCCTCGTTGCCGTACCGCGCGACAAGAAATGCGGCGATGAGCACGGCGCTGAGCGCCCCGGTCAGAGCGGCGGTGAGGACGCGCCGCCGCGCCGGCCAGCCGGCCGTCGTCAGCGTGGCGACGAGGATCACCATGAACGGCAGGGCGAGGGCGTAGACACGCAGGAAGATCTCGCCGCCGTAGCTTTGCAGGGCCAGTAACAGGAACGGAGCGGCGGCGAGCGACATCAACGCGAGGTCCCCCCGCCCGCGCCGCATCCGGCGCCACGCTGCCACGGCCGCCAGACCCCAGACGGCCGCGGCGAGACCGAGCCGCGACAGCACCACGATCTGGTGGCCGGGGTCGCCCCGGACGCGCTGCACCGCTGCGCTGCTGACGGTACCGCCGACATGGCCGACGGAGCCGAACATGTCGTGCAGGTGCCCCGACCAGTACGGGACCGTGCCGTAGCTGATGTAGGCGGCGACCACGACGCCCAGCAAGATCGGCAGTGTACGCATCGTGCAGCAGCCGGTCAGCACCAGCGCGCCGGCGGAGACGACGATCGCGATCGGGGTGAGCTGGTGGCTCACGGTGCTGGCGGTGAAGATCACGAGGACCACGCTGATCAGGCCCACCAGTGACACCGGGCCCGCCGGATGCGGGTCCGGGGCAAGCCGCAGCGCCCTCGGCGGGAGCCGGAACGCGCGCAGGAGCCAGCCGGTGACCTGTCCGGGTGACCGCGGCGGGGCATCCCGACGCCGGCCGAACCACGCCACCAGCACCAGCATCAGCACCAGGTAGAACAGGTAGTTCATCCCCTGCGGCCCGAAGTAGTCCTGCCCCACCCAGTTCGCCGGCACGAACAGCCAGACGGCCAGCCACGCCGTACGCGCCCGCGACGACAGCTGCCGGGCCAGCCGGAAGACGGTCGCGCAGTACAACAGGTTGAGGAAGACGGCGGTCCAGGCGAGTAGCGGCATGGCATCCGGCATCCCCGCCGCCCTGGTCGCCATCGCCACCAGGGCGAAGAACCCGGGCCAGTTGAATCGGGCGTCGAGCTGCGGCAGCGTGTCGCCGGTCCGTGCGATGTAGTCGGCGAAGCCGACATGCAGCCAGCTGGGGATCATCCGCGGCAACGGCTCGACGACCGCCGCCGCGCCGTGCAGCAGGACGACGAGCACGACGACGTGCGCGGCGAGCAGCGGGCCTGGAGCGGGCCGGGGACGGAACACGCCGACGACGAAACTGGCGGTGAGCAACGCGAGCGCGACGTACAGTCCGGGTTGCAGCGCTGAGACGAGGCCGAGGGATCCGATGTCGGCGACGTCCGACCGCCGCAGGGACAGTAGCCCGAGCCCGAGCGCGATCACGGGCGCGCACCACACGGCAGCTGCTCGCAGGTCGACGCGCACCCGGCGCTCCGGCACGGCCGCCGCGGTCAGCATGGCTCCCTCGCCGCTCTCGGTTTGCCCCACCCCAGTCGCAGCAGCGCCGGCAGGACGGCTCCCGCTACGATCAGCTGCGCGATCAGGTAGGCGACGCCGACCCCGGTCACCCCGAGCTCGTCCACGGTGAGAAGGGTCAGCGACAGCACCAGCGTGCTCGCCGCGGCATTGACCAGAATGATGCGCCCGATCCTGCGCTGCACCCTGGATGCGGCAATGAAGACGATCACCACCACCTTGGGTAGCACCGCGACGGCGAAGAGCCGCAGGGTGTTCGCGCCGGCTCCGGCGTACTGCTCACCGAACACCTTCAGCAGCAGCGGCGCCGTCGCGCAGAGCAGGGCGACCGCCGGCGTGAAGAGGAGCAGCGCCCGGCGCAGCATCTGCCGTGTGTACGCCGCGAGCCGGGACTCGTCGGCGGCGGCCTCCACGGTGAGCGAGGTGCCGAAGTGGTACGCCACGAGCTCCGCCGAGCTGCCGAGCAGCCACGCCACGTAGAACACGCCGTTGGCCTCCGCGCCCAGTTCGGCGGTCACGATCAGGGGCAGTGCGTTCGTGCCGGCCTGCATGAACAGGTACCCGACGTAGTCCAGCGCCACGAACCGGGCCAGGGCCCGGCGGCCGGGCAGGGCGGCCGCGTCGCCCCGCGCGTGCAGCCGGGGCAGCAGCCTGCGGAACACCAGCAGGTTGATGGGGACGAGCGCGGCCACGACCGCGAGATTCCAGGAGGCGAAGATCCCGAGGCCCGGTGCCGTACCGGCCAGCAGTACCAGCAAAGCGACCTTGAGGATGCCGAAAACAGCGTTCTCGGCCGGGACCCAGACGGCTCCCCGCAGCGCGGTCAGCACGCTGTCCTGCAGCGTGAAGACGCTCCAGCCGGCGACCGCCAGCGCAAAGCAGAGGGCGAGCAGCGGGGTGCGGTGCAGGAACTTGAACTGGCCGGTGACGAGGGGGGCGATCGCCAGAAAGGCGCCGCTGATGCCGAGGGCCACCAGACAGCTGGTCCCGTAGGCGTAGCCGACCAGCCGGGTCCCCTGCCGGCCCGCGGCCGGCAGGAAGCGGGCGAGCGTCCCGTTCAGGTTGAGCTGGGACAGGTTGCTCAGGAACGTCATCGTCGAAACCGTGGCGGCGCCGATCCCCAGCTGTGCCGGGGAGTACAGCCTCGCCGCGATCGCCCAGTACGCGACGCCCAGCAGCGAACTGAGGACCGTGTTGACCATCAGCGCGTAGACGTTGCTGTTCAGCGGATTGCGCAAGTGGCGGCGCAGCCGCGTCGCGACCGGAGCGGTTTCGGCGATGAGGTCGAGGGCGGTCGTGCCGTCCGTGATCGCCGGATCTGCGACTCCAGAGTGCCGTCCGGTCATGACGCCACCTCCCGGCCGCGGTCAGGCGGCTCACCCCGGTCCGGCACGCGCGGTTGACCGGCGGCGGGGCGCGCCGCGTGCACAACCTGGCGGACCTGCCGGTACGCGCGCCAGCCCCGCGTCCGCAGGTGCTCGCCGCGCCAGGCCAGCGGCCAGCCACGCCCGTCGAGCAGCGCGTCGAGTGCCTCGGTGCCGGTGTCGCGCTCGATCAGGACCCGGGCGATGGCGAAGACGTCGTCTTCCTCGTGGCTCAGCGCGTTCTTCACGGCACAGGCCGCGGAGTAGCCGGCCGCCTGTACCGCGCGGCAGACGGCCGGGCTGTGGTAGCCGTACGGGTAGGCGAACGACGACACGGGCGCCTGGAGACCGTCCTCGAGCTCCCGCCTGCTGTGCGCGATCTCCGAGTCCAGCTCCCGGCGGTGCAGGCAGTCGAGTGCACGGTGCGTGCGGCTGTGCGACCCGATCTCCACCCCGTGCGCCCGCAACTCTGCCAGCCCGTCCCAGTCGAGCGCCGGATCGCTGCCGGTCGCCGGCTGGGTGACGCCCAGCCGGGACGTGATGACGTACGCGGTCGCCGTGAGGTCGTACCGGCGCAGCACCGGCAGCGCGGCCTCGGCGAGGTCGGGGAACCCGTCGTCGAAGGTGATCAGCACCGGTCGCGGCGGCAGCGGTGCTACTCCACGCAGCGCGGCGGCATACCGGCCGACCGTCAACGGGGTGCACCCCCGCTGCCTGATCAGCGCCATCTGCTCGTCGAAGTCGCCGGGGGAAACCGACCATCGCAGCGTCCCGTCGCGGCGCTCGTCGCTGATGCTGTGATACCCGAGCACGGGCACGACCGTCCTCGGTCGCGCGGCGCTCATCGATGGCTCCGCCGCGAACGGGCCGACCACGCGGCGGCGGCGTAGTAGGCCGGGCCCAGCGCCAGCCCGCACAGCTCCAGAGCGGTGAAGGAGGCGGGGTAGCCGTCGCGCTTCCGCGCGTTCTTGCCGGACTGTGGCAGGAGGGCGTACGCCATGCCGCGCGGCAGCCGTCTCAGCAGGTCCACGCGGGCCGAGGCATCGGTGGCGACGCACTTGGCGAGCACCGCGCTGAGGCCGGTGCCGTACTGGTACACGGTGCGCCGTAACGCCCGGACCTCACGCCGATGCGTGTGCCACACGATCGCGCCCGGTTCGTACACCAGCGCGTGGCCGGCCAGCACCAGGCGCAGCAGCACGTCGATGTCCTCGCCGCTGGGCAGTCGCGGGTCGAAGCCGCCCAGCCGGCGCAGCTGCGCGGCACGGAACGCCATGTTCGCCCCGGAGCCGTACGAGCCCGGGAGGTACGGGTAGAGCGAGCGGGGCGATGCGGAAACCCGGTGCATGCGCTGCGCCTCGAGCGTCTCGAACCCGGTCCGGTCGAACCGCCGGCGCCGGCAGCCCTTGCCGTAACCGCCGTACTGCTCGATCCAGATCTGGGCCGGCGCCTCGAGCTCACGGGCGAGCACCTGTCCGGTCACTCCGGCGACGTCGGCGTCGGTGAAGCCGTCGACGAGGGCTCGCAGCCACCACCGGTCCACCATCACGTCGTCGTCCGCGAAGGCCACGATCTCCCCCCGGGCCTCGGCGAGCCCCCGGTTGCGTGCGTGGGTGACGCCAGGTCGCGGTTCACGGGTGCAGCGGAACCGGGGATCGGCAACGGCCCGCCCCGCGACGATCCGTGCCGTGTCGGAGCGCTGAGGGGCGTTGTCGACGACGACAATCTCGTACCGGGGGTAGTCCAGCGCGGCGAGCGAGTCGAGTGCCGCCTCGAACAGCGGTGTCCGTCCACACGTCGGCACGATCACGCTGACGAACGGACTGGGCTCCTGCAGTGGCCGCCGCAGTTGGCACGACACGCCGCCGCCGACCGTTCCGGCCTCGCCGCCGTCCTCCCGCAGGTGCTCGCCGATTTCGTCGCCGAGTCGTTCCCGGATCACCCCGGCCAGCGCCGACGCGGTCAGGCCGCCGGGCGGCAGCGGGACGTCGAGTAGCCCCAGCGGCTGCCCGTGCAGCCGGACCAGGATCTGTGCCGCCGCGTACCGGCTCCCGTCCAGGCCGTCGTCGGGCACCGCGGGCAGCCCGTCGGAGAGTTCGACCGTGAGCACGCGTATCGGTGCCGGCCCCGGCTTGCGCCGTTGCCGAGCGGGCTTGCCGGCGGCGTCCGAGGCGCGCATCGCCTGACCGGAGACGTAGCCGGAGGCGGTCACGAGCAGCCCGGCGACGATTGCCCCGGCCCGCAGCAGCCCGGCGCCGTCGCCGTCGCGGATCTGACGCAGCCCGCGGCGCACCCCGTCCGGCAGCGCCTGGCGGGTGTACGCGCGCTCCGCGGACAGTCCCGCGTCGCTGCCGACCAGGCGGGCGACCACCGCCTTGGACCGCCCTTCCGAAAAGCAGCGCTGGCGGAAGTAGCGCCAAGTCGTCCGGTCCGTGGTCACCCGGTGCCGGACTCGCGCCGCAGGCTCGTACAGGACGATGCCGTCCGGGTGCTCGCGCCGGATACGGATGCACAGTTCCGTTTCCTCACAGCCGACCGGCGTTCGCCCGATCCGTCCGAGCGCGGGATTGAAGCCGGCGATGCGGTCCAGAACGGTCCGGCGGAACGACATGTTACATCCGATGACGTTGCGCACCGGGGAGACATCTATCGGTTGCCCGGTGAAGCTGCACCCGACCACCCAGTCGAACTCGGGCGGCAGCCACCGCGGGCGCTGCTCCTCCCACGCCGGGAGGGCCCGCCCCCCGACGGCCAGCACCCGCTCCTCGATGTAGTGCGGCACCAACCGGGCCAGCCAGTCGGACTCGGCCTCCGCGTCGTCGTCGAGGAAGGCGACGATTTCCCCGCGCGCCTCGGCCACGCCGGTGTTGCGGGCCGCCGAGAGGCCTCGCGGGCCGCCGTTCGGCACGACCGTCACCCCGCGAAAGGTGTGCCGGACGCGTTCCAGCAGCGCGAGGTTGTGATCCACGACGAGGACGATCTGCGTTGCCGGGGTCTCCTGCGCCCGCACCGACTCGACCGCCCGCACGATCTGCGGCCAGCGCCCTTCGGTGTACACGCAGATGATGACGGTGACGGTGGGCGCCGCCGACCCTGCGACGTGGACCGGCGATTCCGGGTCGCCGTCGCCGACCAGTTCAGATATTGGCAAGGACGCGTTCAACGTTGGCGCGAAGCCACCGTGGGTTGCCATGATCACCTTCCGAGTCGATAAACAGCCGGATGTGGCGCAGCCAGTACAGGAGCAGGGCCGCCCGCTGCGGGATCGCGTCCAGCCAGGCGCCGACCTCGGGGGCGGGAACGTTGAGCGTCTCGTCGATTCCCCAGCGCAGGGCGTGCACGACGATGTCGCCGAGCTCTTCGCCGACGGTGAGCCGCCGGGCGAGGACGTGCAGGTGCAGCAGGTCGTACAGGGGAAGCTGGCCCGGTGTGGCGCAGTCCCAGTCGACGACCCCGGTCAACCGCACGCCCGGCGGCGCGGCCAGCAGGTTGCCCGGCCAGAAGTCGCCGTGGATCCAGGACACGCGCACGGTCCGTCCGACAAGAACGGCGATCAGCTCCTCGCGCAGACGCCCGACCGCATCGACGACCCGGGCGGGCTGGGGCAGCGTGAGCGCGAACTGCTCGAGCCGCCTCAGCGGTGCGTCCACCCACCCCCGCACGGCGGGCCGGTCGAGTGCGGTCTGTTCCCCGGTTCGGGCGTGCAGGTCACCGATCAGCCTGGTGGCGGCGCGGAGGAGCATGGTTCGGCAGGCCCGCCGTACCATCAACGCCGTCGCGGAAACCCCCGGCAGCGCCTCCTCCACGCAGTAGTAACGCCCCTCGATCGTCGCTTCGGCGAGGCAGCGGGGCAGCACGGGACGCAGGTTGGGCAGCCGCGGATCCTGCTGCAGGGTCGCGAGCACCGTCGCCTGACGCCGCAGGCTGTCGGCGCCGGCGGCGGTCCACGGAACCTTGACCACGTACCGGTCGGGCGATCCGGAGCGGATGACCGTGGCGACCGCGACGGAGGTGCTGGTGAAGCTGATGCTCTCGGTCCGCCAGCCGGTGTTCCGTATTCCCGTCGCGCCGGCGACCAGCCGCGGTGCGACCGCGGCGGTCCAGCGCCGCTCCTCCCGGTGCAGCCAGCCGGCGAGGCGGTCGCGCAGCACCGGCCGGGCCTTCTGCAGCGTGGCCCTCACCGGGCCACCCGCCTCGCGTAGTACTGCCAGATGCGCGCGATCGCGTCGGCGAGCACCAGCTCCGGCGGTCGGTCGGCGTCCAGGCGCTGCAGGTGCGGGATCCGCCGACTCAGCCGGTGGTATTGCTCCCGCTCGGCCTCCAGGTGCGGGGGGTCGTACTCGCCGGACCGCAGGTGCATGACGCCACCCGGCACGTCCAGCAGCAGGACCAGGTTCGGCGCCGGGCAGAGCCGGCTCAGCAGCAGGAAGTACGGCCGTTTGAGCCACACCAGCGGCCCGCGCGGCGGCAGCAGCGCGTCGTAGACGTACCGGTCGAACACCACGACCCGCCCGAGCATCCGGTGGCGCAGTGCGGTCAGGTAGCGACGCCACACGGTGAAGGGGCGTTGCAGGATGCGCAGTCCGTGCGCGGCCACGCCGACCGGCGCCTCGTTCGACGGCCACAGTCCCATGTAGACGCGGCGCACCGGGAAGTAGAACGCCGACTGGATGCCCGTGGCGAGCGTCGACTTCCCCGAACCGTCGGGGCCGAGCAGCGCGACGCCGATCCCCCGTCTGCTCCAGGCCTGCAGCGGCCGCTCCACGAGCCGCAGCGCGGCCGAGGCGACGAGCTGGCGGGCCACGCTGACCGGGCGGGTTCGCCGCCAAGCGGCAAGCAGGGCGGGGCGCCGGGCGGCGAGGGCGTCACGTCGTCCCGCCCGCCAGTCGTGCAGCAGGGCTCGCGCGATGGTGGCCGGCATCGCGCGTGCCAGCGGGCCGTCGAGCGACGCCGCGTGTTCCAGGTCGTCCAGTCGGCGCACGTGGCGCGCCGCGAAGGCGCCCTTGTCGAGGACGCAGTGCAGCAACAGCGCCCAGAACTCGTCTCCGGGCGCGAGCACCCACACGCCGTCCTGCCGCCGGCGCCGGGCCAGGCACTCGTCGGCGGCGTCCGTACGCACCTCGAAATGGCGGCCGTAGGCGATCTCGGTCACGAGATCGAACTCGACCCAGGTGCTGGTGAACGCGTCGAGACCGAGGTAGAAGCGGTGGGTTCCCCGGCCGTGACTGCGCAGCCGGATCAGCCCGTGCGCCTCGATGACGGCCGCGGCCCGGGAGAGGTCGGCCGCCGCGACGAGGAGGTCCAGGTCGTCCCCGGCGGTGAGCCCGTCGGGGCCGCCGCGCAGCAGGCACCACCGTACGCCCGCATCGTCGAGCCCGGCCAGCACAGTACGGGCGAGCCCGAGTTCGGCTACAGCGGGTTCCGGCCACCGATGCGGATCTCCCTGTACCGTCCGATCGGTCGTGTCGTCGCTTGTCATCGAGTGCTCTCCGACGATCGTGTGGTTGCGGCTGTGAGGACGAGGCACGGATCCGCCGGTGCCGTTGCCGGCGAGGGCTGGACGGCCAGCGCGAAGTCCGCCGGCCGGTCGGTCTGCAGGGGGATGTACCGCACCTGGTACGGATCCAGCCACAACGACCGCCCCTGCACCTTGACCTCGATCCGGCTGGCGCCGAGGTGGACGAGCAGCATCGCCGTTCGGCCGCGAACCAGTCCCAGCTCCGGCATCGGCCACGTCACGGCGTTGTCCCCGGCCCGGTCCGCGAGCACCTGCTGCAGCCGCGCGACCGCCTCGGCGTACGCGAGGGGACGGCCGCCATCCGGCCGGCCGGTCGCGCTCCACAGCGCCGGCGAGTCCGCCTCGCGTTGGTCGTCGTCGCGTTGCGGTTGCCAGATGAGTGCCACGGCGGCCTTCTGATCGACCATGTGCAGCAGGGAACCGACGGCCCGGGCGGCCAGTTTCGCCTGGCCGTCCACAGTGGCCTGGCCGACGTGGAACTCGCTCCACCACACCGGCAGCGACGTCCGCTGCCGCAGCCATCGGGTCAGGGCACCGAACAGCGCGCTGCTCGTACTGGTCGCGGCGATCCGGCCGCCGTCACGGGTCGCTGAACCGGCATCGACCGCGACGAAGTCCGCGCCGTGCTTGTGCTGCAGCCAGTAGTCGAGCACGTCGAGGCTGCGCTGGTCGATCGTGCCGCAGGCGCCGGCCAGGTCGGACGGGTGACCGCCGGCGTTACGGCTCGCCCAGAGGTCGAGCACGACGTACGGCCCACCGACGGCGACATTGTGGTCGACCGCCTTCAAGGCGTCGTACACCGCGTTGTAGAGCTTCGTGTACGCTTCGTAGTCCCACCGGTTCCGGGTTTTGTCCCAGAAGCCCTTCAACTCGTTCCATACCTGAAAGTGCCGCACATCGGGATACCGGCGGGCGACTGCCGCAGCGAGCGCGGCGAAGTCGGCGTAGTGCTGCGGCTGGGGCGCCACCTCCAACTGGTCCCAGTCGGTCTCCCCGGGGCGACCGCCCTTCATCCAGTCAGGGGCGCAGCACAGTGTGATCACAGGGGTGCCGCCGGTCGACCTGATGAGCTTCATCCGGCGGTCGAGCGATGACCAGTCGAACGTTCCCGGGCTCGGCTCGGGGTTGCCGGCCCCCCACCCGTAGATGTGCTGGTTCTGGTAGGACGCCGTGGCGGTCAGGACGGCCTGCGCCGATGCGGAGGCCGTAGGGTTGCCCCAGTCGTCGATCGAGTTCTGGGTGTGGGTTACGCCCACGGCCAGGGTGCCCGGGTCGGGACGGTGGATCTTCGGCGCGGACCAGTCGTAGCCGACGGGGTCGGCGGGGTCCGACGGGTCGGGCAGCGGGTCCGACGCGTGTCTCTGGCCGGTGCTCCATGCGACGATCAGCAGCGCGGAGACCAACGACATCGTGATCAGCACGACCAGGACGCGACGGCGTCCGGCGCGGGGTTTCGGCAACCGCGATGATCTGCGGAACACGGGCCTACCCACGCCCTCTCATGCGCCGTAGCGTCGCGCTGGCCAGGCCACGCGCACGACGCGCCAGCGAGCCCATGGGGATTCGATCGAGCCGGTAGCCGGCGTAATGCTGTTCAGCGGCGCCGAAGCGGCTCTTGAAGAGCGCCAGCGACGAGCCGGGGGCGGAGTCGCCCAGGTGGTAAGACACGCACCCGGCCTCGGCCGCATCCTCGATGGCGGTGCGGTGCAGCAGGTAGGTGGCGTACGTGGGGCCGACGAGCTCCTCGTCCATCGCGCCCCGCCACATGCAGGCCACCGTTTGGCCGAGCAGTACGACGATCGCAGCGGCCGGCCGCCCGTCGACGAACGCGGCGTAGATCCGGCAGCGCGGACCGAGGACCTGGGCGACCGTAGGCAGCTTGTGCGGCGGCTCCAGGCGCGCCGCCCGCCAGCGCGCCAGCGGAAGCGGTACGCCGTCCTGGTGTGCCCACCGGTCGACGGATCTGGCGTACAACTCCTGCACGACCGGGACGAGCCGGCCGGTGTCGTCCCGCTCGACGACGACGTCGGCGCGTTCCGCTCGCCGGACCCGGTTACGGGTGTCACTGCGGAACCGAGTCCGCCAGACCTCGTCGAAGCCACCGGCGAGGGAGAGAGTCTGCGCCATGCGCGGCTCGCGCTGAACCCAGGGCGGACAGCCTTGCTCCCAGGACTCCACGGTCGAAGGGTCGGGGCGGAACGAGACACTGACCGTGCGTCGCGCGGCAAGGTCGGCGACGACCATCTGTACGTCCTCCGGCCGGACGGTACCGCCCTCGCCGAGCAGACCGGCCGCACCCCAACCGGTCGGAAGCGAGGATTCCATCGCGATCAACGGGGCGATGAGTGTGCGGCGCACCAGCGGCAGCACCAGCCGCCGGCCGTCCGGGCTGCGGTAGAGCCGCGAGGCGTTCGCGTACCCGTCGACCGCACAGACGCACTCCAGCCATTCCGGGGACTGCGTCGGCAGCGCCCGCGGGGCGGAGGCGAGCACCTCCTTCCACACGTCGGCCGGTGCCGGGCTCATCACAGACGGTGCGCTCGTGCCGGCGGCCCGGCCCGGCCGGGGCCGCAGGCCAGGACCCGCGCTCACGGCGCCGCGCACAGCGCACCCGTCGAGTCCTTGGCGGACGAGCCCGCGTAGCCGGTCACGGCCGGACCTCCTCGGTGAGCGCCGCGACGTCGGGCAGGTCGACGGTCTGCGACTGCCAGGTGTGCAGGACCCGGTGGTCGATCGGGTCCACGACCGGCCGCGGCCGCCGCACGATCCGCTCCCGGATCAGCGTGCGGAGCACCCGCTGGCCGTCGCGGAACGTGTGGAGGTTCGAGGTACCGCACCGTCTCGGCAGTTCGGTGCTCGGCACCTCGGCGATGCGCAATCCCGCCTTCAAGGCGTGCACGACGAGTTCGGTTTCAATCTCGAAGCCGTGCGCCGTGAGGGCGAGCGCCGGCAGGCACTCACGACGGAACGAGCAGAACCCGTAGCACAGATCGGTAAAGCGGACCAGGAACATGCTGTTCGTCATCCGGACGAGCATCTGGTTGCCGATCCGCCGGAGCGCGGTCAGATCCGTCGAGCCGCCGGCGGTGAGGAACCGGGAGCCCTTCACGAAGTCGTACCCGTTCATCAGCGGCGTGACGTACCGGTGGATCTCGCTCGGGTCCATGCTGCCGTCCGCGTCGATCATCACGATGAGGTCGCCGCTCGCCGCGGCGAAGGCGACCCGCGCCGCGTCTCCCTTGCCTCGGCAGTGCTGGTCCAGCATCACGATGTCGGGCCGGACGGCGCGCGCGACCTCTACCGTGCGGTCGGACGAATGCCCGTCGACGAGGACCACCTCGTCCACAATGGATGGCATCCGGTTGAGCACCCAGGCGATGTTCCGCTCCTCGTTCAGCGTGGGGATCACCACGCTCACGGTCTGCCGCCCGGGAACCCCGCTGATGGGTTCGGCCGGTATGTGGTCGGTCCAGTCCCGCATTCGCGGGAGGCGCATCGACGACTCGTCGTCCCGTTCCGGCTCGGGGGACGCACCGACGGCGGAATCCAGGGCATTGTGGATGTCGCCGGAACCCGTCATCGGTTCCCCCCAATGCAGCGGACCGCTCGGCTGCTTCCCAGCACGCCATTGGTCGTTCGCGTTTCACCCAGACCGAAACGCGCAGTAGTTCTCATCAAGCCCCTCCCCCGATGGGCGCCAGAACGATTGCATCGGTACGCAGGGCCGAGCTGGCCGCCGCGCCCTCGCTTGAACGCGACGTTAACAGCCGGTGAACGCCCGTAACCGCGACATCGGCGACGTCGCTGGCTGTATCACCCGGGATCGCGAGCGACTGGACTGTCCGATGTGGACTGTCGCAGGGCCGGGACACTCCCGACGCCCTGGGCCTGGCCATGGTGATCAGGTTTTACCGCACGCGCCCCGGGCGAGAAGACGGGTGAGAAGGCGGCCGAGCGGGAGTAAGCCCGCGCCGCTGGGATAGCGACCACACGGGTCGCCGACCGGCCGCGCGGTGTCCACGGTGGCCAGTGCCTTGATGAGGTCCTACGCCGGCTCACCGGGCTGCCCTCATTAATCACCCCAGCGGGATGTCCGCGTGCCAGTACCGCTGCGTCGTGTCGTTGCTGGCCATGATGACCAGGCCGGTTGCGCTGGTGACCGACTGTTTGCTCGAGGTCACGTTGTTCAGGTGCGGCGACACCGCGTCTCTGATGACTGGCGTGCCCCGGCCCAGCGGGAAGGAGACGCTGCCCATCGGGGAGCTCTTCATGAAGATCGTCCCGTCGGACCCCGAAAAGGGACACCCGCTGTCCGGCGCGGTCATGAACACGTAGATGACCTGGTGCTCGGAGTCGAGCATGACGACCGGCCGGGTGTGGCAGTCGCTGAGGCGGCCGACCGGATAGCTCGCCCAGCCACCGGTCGAGGGGTCCCGCACGAGGAGCATGATCTGCGGCACGGACCCCGAGCCGCCGACGTCGTCCAAGCTGGTCTTGACCGCTGCGTACACGCGCCCGGACCGATCGGCCTTGAGGTTGATGTGGTCGTCGGCCCAGCCGGGACCGCCGAGCACCGTGGTGGTCGCCGACCACGTTGCCGCCGCCGCACCGTCGGCGTGGGTGGCGAAGTACATCGCCGAGTCGGCCTGGTTGCTCCACATCACGCCGACCTTGTCGCCCATGGCGACGATGGACGAGATGTCGTCGGGGTCCAGCGACGATGCGCCGGTGACCGGGAGCACGAAGGGCGTGCCCCACGTCGTGTCGCTGCCCGTCGTGGAGTTCGCGTAGACCTTCGAACCTTGGGTCCAGGTCGCCCACAGCGCGCCGGTGGAGTCCTTGTCGATGGTCAACGTCTCGCTGGAGTAGTTGTCGATCTGGACCGGAAATCCGGTGTTCAGGGTGTACGTCCTCGTCGCGGGCGTGTAGCTGTAGCGGTAGAGCCGCGCTGGGTTGCCGGACGTGGCCCCGCTCGACGAACTGGCCTTCACATGGGAGGCGACATAGAGGTGGGTACCGTCCCACAGGGTGTCGGAGTGCGTCGCCGCCCTGTTGTCAGTCTGCGTTCCGGTGTCGATCCAGGTCTCCGTCGACCGATCCAGCCGGAAGATGTGGTGGGTCTGGCTGATTGTGTCGTAGAGCGTTGCCCACCAGACGCCGTCGTTCCACCACACCTTGCTCTCCGGCTTCTCACCGGTCGCGGCCGCTCCCGATGTCGACGGCCCGACAAAACCGATGCTGCCCGCAGCGCTGGTGGTGAAGGTGGCGTCGGAGCCGTTGGTGGTGCCTGCCGAGTTGGTCGCGACAAGCCTGTAGTGGTACGTCGTGGCGGCAGTCAGACCGCTGAGACTGGCCTGCACCTGGGTCCCGGTCGTGCCGGACCCGGCCGAGCCGTCCGGTGAGGGCGTCGGGGTGCCGTAGGACGTGGTAGTGCCGTACTCGAAGTGATACGTGGTGCTCAACCCATTGGGGTTGATGGTGCCGGCGATGGTCGCGGCAATGCCGGTAACGCTCGTAGCGCCGCCGGTGGTCACCGTCGGACGCCCCGGCTGCGGCGCCTGACCGCTCGGCTTGATGTTCCCGGCGAAACTCACCTGCACCGACGTGCCGCCCGACTCAGTACTCGAGTAGGTGATCGGGCTCCCGGTGGCGATGACACCGTTCGAGTCATTGATCTCGAGTACGGCCTGGGCCGATGCGGCGGCTTTGGTTTCGGAGCGTTCGGTCAGCCCCGCTCCCGGCGTCCAGGTCTCGGAGGCGCGGGAGGCGAAGGCGGCGAAGCCCCAACTGCCTGCCACCGTGGGCGTGAAGGCCGGGGCAGTGTGGGTGGTGGTATTGGTCCCGCCGGGTTCCGCTTTGTAGCCGTACTTCTCGAACGGATAGACGCCGTTCGTCGTGTTGATCGTGGTGTCGGCGCCGGAGTACGCCAGCACCGAGATCACCATGCCGGCCGGCGCGCTCGCGAACCCCCACGTGCCGGACTCCGTTCCCCCTACCGCCGTCTTCACCACCACTGCCAGGTGCGAGCCGGTAGTGATCGAGACATCGAACAGCTCACCCGGAATCTTGGTCCAGCCACTCGGCGCCGTGTTGGCGATGTCGGTCAACCCCGGAGTCTTGTACGACAACGACGCGACGAGGAGGTCGCCGGCCACCGCCGCGCTGGGCGTACTGAACGACTTGGAGACAACGCCGCCGGTGCTGTCGGTGGTGTTGACCGGTACACCACGCAAGGCCACGCCCGCGGCATCAGCTGCCGCAACCGTCAAGGCGGCGTGTGCGACCTCCGAGCTCGCGATGTTGCTGACCACGACCACCACCACGGCCGCGGCGACACGTCTCCAGCCAAGTCTCATCATCGTGGGCCCCGGACTGATGTGCCCGCGCGGGCTCGAGCTGCGGCACCTCGGCCACGATCACCGCCGCTGGGGCGCATCACCGCTACCCGCTGACCCGACGATTCACGGGATGCCGTGCGCGTGTCCATGGCGCCTCCATGCGACGAGGCCTCAGGCGACTAACGCGGCCACATCGCTCGAACGAGGCGTTCCTACGCATCACAAGGTGACGTGAGAAGCGCGTCCAAACACCTGCGGACGCATTGACACCCAAGTATGCACCCGCCCGCCCCGCCCCGGTAGCGAAGTGTCACTGACGTGACGTGCCATTTCCACGGGCGGCAACAACAGGGCCATGAGGACTCCGCCTCGGCGCAGAGGAGATGGGCCGACTCCAGGAGTAGTTCGGCGCATTCCTCGCCGACACCTGCGGCGGGCTCCTGGACCACTGCGGCAGCGTGGCTCAGCCGGCGGAGCGCGCCGGACCTCACCAGGTCTCGGCGCCGGCGAAGGACGTCGGCGCCGGTTGCAGGCCCATGCGGGTGCTAACGGCGGTCAGGTCGAGGGTGCGCTCCATGGCCAGGTGCGCGATCGCATACCGGGTCAGCCGGGGTGGTCGGCGGCGGCGGGCCAGGCGCCAGGCCACTTCGGCCGCACCCGCCACGACCCACGCCGGGCGAGCCGGCAGGTTGCGGACGCCGACCCGCAGGCCGCGGGCGGCGAGCAGCTCGCGCAGCGCGTCGGTGACGGCGACCGGCTCGGCGTCGGCGACGTTGTAGACGCCGGGTGGGGCATCGGGCTCGCAGGCGCGCAGCGCGGCGTCGACCAGGTTGCCGACCGCGGTCAGCGACTGCCGGGTGCGGCCGTCACCGACGATCCACAGGTTGGGACCGCGGATCGCGCCGAGGATCCGCGGCAGCAGGACCCGGTCACCGGGGCCGTAGACCGCGTGCGGGCGCAGCACCACCGTGTCCGGTCGGGAGGTGAGGAAGCGCTCGGCCGCGGCCTTCGACGCGGCGTAGGCGGTCAGGTACCGCGAGACCGGGGCCGCATCCTCGCGGGCGCACACCGTCGGCACGAACGGGTCGTAGACACTGGCCGAGGAGATGTGCACCAGGCGTACACCGGAAAAGGTCTGCGCCACGTGCCGGGTGCCGTCGAGGTTGGTGCGCCAGGTCGGCGCGGCCGGGCCCCAGTCGTTGACGCTCGCGGCGCAGTGCACGACCGCGTCCACGGCCGGCGGGTCCGGTAGCGGGCCGCGGTCGATGTCCCACTGCGCGCGGCCGAACGCGTGCACCTGCCAGCCGGCTTCGGCGGCGGCCCGGGCCACGGCGCCGCCGACGAAACCGGTCGCGCCGGTCACCGCGATGCGCACCGCGCCTCCAGCAAGGTTCGCAGGGCGTCGCGGTCGGGCTTGCTGGTGCGGCCGGCGACCGGGATGGCCGGCACGACGTACACCGCGTCGGGCAGCGCGCCCGCGTCCAGCACTCCGGGCAGCGCGGCCCGCACCGCGGCGGCGAGGCGCTCCGGCGAACCGGCGGCGTCCTCGGGGTCGGAGGGCACCACCGCGAGGGCCACGCGCTCGTCGCCGAACGGGCCCGGCAGGCCGACGAGGACGGCCTGCGCGACGCCGTCGAGGCGGGCGATCGCCGGTTCGTACAGGCCGGGGTAGATGTTCACCCGGCCACGGATGATCATGTCCTTCTTCCGTCCGATGAGGACGATCCGGTCGCCGTCGAGACGGGCCAGGTCGCCGGTGGCGTGCTCGGTCATCGGGGGCTCGCCGAGGTACCCAGAACACAGGTTCGGCCCGCGGACCAGCAGTTCGCCGTCGTCGGCGAGGCGGGCCCGCACGCCGGGCAGCGGCGCGCCGGCGAGGTCGCCGGGGCCGCGATGGGCAAGCTTGTCCTCGGCGGTGGCGGTGGCGACCGGCAGGATCTCGGTCATGCCGTACACGCTGAGGATCTCGGTGCCGGGCAGCACCTGCCGGGCCCGGCGCAACAGCGGCGGGCCGACGGGGGCGCCGCCGAGCAGGACGTGGCGCAGGCCGGCCGGCGCGGCCACCCGCCCGGCGTCGATCGCGTCGAGGACCGCGGCGAAGTCGGCGGGCACGCAGAACGTGTGGCTCACCCCGGTCAGGCCGGCGGCGTAGCGGACCGGGTCGGCGGCGGGCGCGAGGCCGTACGGCGGCATCGTCCACAGTGCGCCGGCGACCAGCGCGGGCAGGCCCAGCATCAGCTGATCGGTGTGCACCACGTCGTGCGGGCCGAGGGCGCAGCGGCCGGCGAGCACGGACAGGCCGGCGCCGAGCGAGCCGCGGGTGTGCACGACGGCGCGCGGTGCCGCGCTGGTGCCGGAGGTGAACACGAT
Source organism: Dactylosporangium sp. NPDC000244 (assembly GCF_040300725.1). Lineage (NCBI taxonomy): Bacteria > Bacillati > Actinomycetota > Actinomycetes > Micromonosporales > Micromonosporaceae > Dactylosporangium > Dactylosporangium sp. NPDC000244. The sequence goes on along the minus strand of NZ_JBEPEH010000005.1, from coordinate 32,867 downwards.
GAGCGCCTCCCGGTCGGCGGCGTCGTCCACTGCGGACATCCCGGGAAAGCGGGCGAGGCGGGCCGCGCTCAGCGCGCCGCGGGGTACGCCGGGCAGCCATCGGCCCGCGTACACGTGGCGGACCGGCAGACGGTCGTACGCGGGCAGCAGGACTCCGCGGCGGCGGGCGAGGCTACGGGTCGCCCGCCAGGCGCTGACCCCGTAGAGCAGCGACTCGGCGGCGGCCCAGCGGGGCGCGGTGTGGGCGAGGCGGGCGGCGAACAGTTCGGGGCCGGCGCCGGGGTCGGCGAAGACGACGGTGCCGCCGGCCGCGACGATGCCGAGGGCGAGCACGACGCCGGCGGGCTCGGGGCGTACCGAGAACAGCACCCGGTCGCCGTCGGCCAGCCCGGCGGCGCGCAGCCCCGCCGCCGTCGCCCGGATCCGCGCGCCCAGTCCGCGGTAGGTCAGGCGCGCCGAGTCCGCCCGCAGCGCCGGGGCGTCGCCGCGCGCGTCGCAGGTGGCGAGCAGAGCGGTGAGCAGGTCGGTCACGACGGGCGGCCGAGGACGAGCCGGGCGTACCCGGGGATGAGCACGCGCGCGGCGGCGCGGCGTTCGCGGATGACGAGCGGGCCGACCTGCCGCCAGGCGTCGAGGATCGCGTCGAGGAAGGCGTGGATCTCGGCCAGCGCGAGCGGCATGCCGAGGCAGAAGTGCGCGCCGGCGCCGAACCACAGCTGGCGCAGCTCGGCCGGGTGCGGCCGTTCGGGGTCGAACGGGCCGTGGGCGCGGGCGCAGGACAGGGTCATGATGACGACCCGATCGCCGGGGGCGACGGCGACCGGGCCGACGCGGCCGGCGGCCGCGACGCCGCGCAGCATGACCGGCGACGGCACCGTGTAGCGCAGGGCGTCGGCCACAACTGCGTCCGACCAGGACGGATCGTTGGTGAGCCGGGCCAGCCAGCCGCTGTCGATGCCGAGCGCGACCAGCCGGGGCACGAACGACACTAGCGTCTCGGTGCCGGTGAGGACGAACGCGGCGACGGCGCCGCGCGCCTCGTCCTCGGTCAGGCCCAGCTCGCGCATCCGGCCGGGCACGGTGCGGACATCGGCGGCGCGGTACGCGGTCACGGCCGGCGCGGTGAGCTCCGCCATGACTGTTCGGGCTCGCTTGACCTGGCGCGGGGTCAGGCCGCGCCGGGTCAGCCGCACCATCGACGTGACTTCCGTGCCGCGGGCGAACATCTCGTCGAAGCGGGCTGTTGGTCGGGTTTCGTGGGTTGGCAACCCGACCAGCTCGGCGATGACCGCGCCCGCACAGCGGCGGACCTCGGTGACCACGTCGACGCCCTCCCCTCCGGCGAGGCGGCGGGTCATGTCGGTCAGGGTGGCGGCGAGCACCCGCTCGCACAGCCCGCGCACCGCGGCCGGTGCGAACAGGCCGGACAGCTGGCGGCGCAGCTGGGCGTGATCGGGGCCGGCCATGTTCAGCAGCACGCTGCGTCCGAGCACCGGGGTCCACAGGTCGGCCGGCGAGCCGGGCGCGGCCTTGCTGAACGTGTCGGTGTCGGTGAGCACCGCCCGCGCGGTTGCGGCGTCGTTGACCACGACCCCGAGCCCCGGCACCCGCACCACCGGGCCGAGCCGGGCCAGGGCGCGGGCGAGCGGGTACGTCAGCGGGTGCGCCGCGAGCTGGATGCGCCGCTCCCATCGGGCGGTCATCGAATGTCTACAATGGATGGGCGGTAGCGGTGGTCGGCGTACCACGCCAGCGTCCGGCGCAGCCCCCACGCCCGCACCCGCCGGGTCGAGCCGCGGACCTTCACGTCGCGGCGCAGCCCGTAGGCGGGGGTCAGCCGGCGCACCGCGTTGACCAGTGCGCGGTCCTCGTGCAGCTCCTCGATCGCGGTGCGTGGGAAGCCGCCGGCCCGCTCGTACAGCCCGGCCTCGATGGCCATGTTGCAGCCGGCCGCCATGACGTACGGGCCCAGATAGGCGGGGTCGCGGTTGGCGGGGCGGAACTTGCCGAACCACGCCGCCACCTCGACGGCGCCGACGAGCAGCCATCGGTACCGGCGTGGCAGTGGCCCCTCGTCCGTGCGTGGGAGCAACTGCCCGGAGACCAGCTCGAGGCCGTCGCCGAACGCGGCGCGGATGCACGCGGTCCAGTCCGGGTCTGGCAGGCAGTCGGCGTCGGTGCGAGCCAGGTGGGTGGCGCCGTGGCTGATCGCGTGCCGCATGCCGGAGTCGGCGGCCGCGCCGGTGCCCTTGCGCGCCTCGGCGATGACCTGCACCGGCCCGGCACCGACCGGCCCGGCGAACCCGCGGACCACGTCGGCGGTGCCGTCGGTGGAGCCGTTGTCGACGACCACGACCGTGAAGTCGCGGTCGGTCTGGGCGGCCAGCGCGTGCAGGGTCGCGGCGATGCCCGGCGCCTCGTTGTACGCCGGTATCACCACCCACAGCCTCACAGCCGGATCACCGTGATGCCCAGGCTGATACCGCCGCCGAGCCCGACGAGGGCAACCAGATCGCCGGGGCCGGCCCGGCCGGAGCGCAACGCGAGCGACAGCTGCAGCGGCAGGCTCGCCGAGGCCAGATTGCCGTGCTCGGGCAGGGTCACCACAAGCCGGTCGGCGGCCACGCCGATGCCGGAGCGCACCGCCTCCAGCAACGTCAGCGACACCTGGTGCACCCCGACGACCGCGAAGTCGTCCCAGCGCAGCCCGAGCCGATCCACGGTGTCGTGCAACACCTGCGGGCCGAGCGCGGAGAACGCGTCGCGCAGCCGCCCGCCGTCGATGCGGAAATAGGTGTACTCCTCCTCGCGCGGGTGCGCCGAGCCGCCTGCGGGCAGCGTGCCGACGTCCCACACGCGCGAGTTCGCGGCGGCGCCGAAGCCGAGGATGCCGGGGCCGCCCAGCCGCGCGGGCGCTGCGTGCAGCAGCAGCGCGGCGCCGGCGTCGGAGAGGGTGTAGCCGGCGAACGCGGTGCGGAACGCGCCGATGCCGGGCACCCGCCAGCGTGTCGCCCGGGACGGGGACTCCCCGCAGGCGATGAGCACCCGGCGGTACCGGCCGGAGACGATGAACGCGTCGGCGACCTCCATCGCGTTGAGGACGCTGTTGCACGCGTTCTTGACGTCGAACACCGGGCAGCCCAGGCCGAGCTTCTCGGCCACGATGTGCGCGGTCGCCGGCTCGACCATGTCCTGGCTCGCCGAGGCGAAGATGAGCAGGTCCACGTCGGCGGGTCCGGTGCCGGTATCGGCCAGCACCTTCTGCGCGGCCGCGACGGCGAGGTCGGAGGCCTGCCAGTCGGCCGGCATCAGGTAGCGGTGCTCGACGCCGGTGAGGCGGCGGATCAGCCCCACCGGCGGGGCGAACCCGTCGCTGAGCGCGGCGACGCGCCGTTCGACGTCTCTGCTGGACAGCCGGTCCTCGGGCAGGTGGACCGCGACCCCGCCGAGCGCGGTGATCCGTCGCTCCACACCCGTACCCCCACTTCGGCCAGTGCGTCATTGTAATAGCGTGGCGGCGTGGCACTCGATCTTGCCCAGCGTCATGAGCTGCGGTTACTGGCGGCGAGCCGGCCCGCACTGCCCGTGCTGCTCACGCTCGGGCGCTTCGCCCGCCCGATCCGCCGGATGCCGGGCCTGGGCTGGCTGGTCGCGGACCCGGTGACCGCGCGGCGCATCCTCAACGACCCCGAGCACTTCACGCTGCTCGGCGAGGGCGGTGTCGGCCATCTGTGGGCCCAGGTCCTCGGCGACTGGGTGTACGACGCCTTCGACGGCGCCGGGCACCACACGCTGCGCACGAAGGCGCGCGAGCTGTTCACCGAAGACAATGCGGCGGCGCTGGTCGCCCGGGTCGCCGGGCCGCGACTCGACCAGTGCACCGCCGCCCTGGCCGCCGGCGAGACCGTCGACATCGCCGACCTCGGCCGGGTCGTCGTCGGGCGGATCGTGGCCGACCTGCTCGGCCTGCACGTCGCGGCGCCGGACGACGACGCGGCGTACCGCGACATCTTCGAGACCGGCGAGCGCCTGGCCGCGCTCGCCCTGGGCAGCACCGCCTCCACGCACCTGCCCGAGGCCACCGTCGCCGCCGCCCGCACCATCGTGGCCCAGATGACCGGCGGGGTCGCCGCCGCATGGCGCGACGCGCCCGCCGACCGGCTGCTGGGCCGCTGCCGGGAGCTGGGCCTGGGGCTCCGCGAGACCGAGGGCCTGGCGGTACTGCTGATGGTGGCCGGCACCGAGACCGCGGCGAGCGCGATGGCGCGTACGGTCGCCCTGTTGCACGACACCGCCTCCCAGCAGCGGCTGCGCGCCGAGCCGCACCGCATCGCCGACGCGGTCCGCGAGGGCCTGCGGGTCACCACCCCCGCCCCGGTGATCGGCCGCTCGGTGAGCGCCGACGTGCAGGTGGCCGGTCGGCGGCTGCGCGCGGGAGAGCGGGTGCTGATGCTGACGTACACGGCGAACAATGCGCCGGGCGGCTTCGACCTCGACCGCGAGTACCTGCCCGATAACCGTCAGCTGTGGTTCGGTGCCGGCCGGCACCTGTGCCTCGGCGCGCCGGTGGCCCGGGCGGAGCTGACCGCGTTGCTGCGTGCGCTGCTGGCGACCGGCCGCCCATGGCGCATCGTGGAGCGCCGCTACGGGCGGCGGGTGCTCATCCCGACGTACGCCCGCCTGCGCATCGCACTGTCCTGAGGCTCGCGCCGGCAGCACCGCCACGCACCGCCCATGTCGGCCGGCCGGGCACTGCTCATGCCACCTTGATGACAACCTTGCCCGAAGTGTGACCGTTCTCGACGGTGGCGAGGGCGGCCGGGGCGTCGGAGAGCGGATGGACCGCGGTGATCACGGGCGCGAGGACTCCGTCGAGGGCCAGCCGGGCGGACCGCTCCAGGTTCTCGCGGTCGAGGCGACGCTCGACGAAACGCCCACCGAGATCGGGCACCGACAAATCACCCACGGCGATGACGTTGCGGGGTTCCCGGGCCAGCGGAGCGACCGTCCGCAGCGAGGCGCCTCCGACCAGGTCGACGATCCCGTCGAAGCCGCCCGGAACCAGCTCGCGTGCCGCGGCGACAACGTCCCCGGCGGCGTAGTCGATGAACCGTACCCCGATGGTCTCGGCATGCTCGCGCTTGGCGGTACTCCCGGTGCCGATCACACGCAGCTTGCGCCCGACGGCCAGCCGGGCGACGGCGAGGCCGACCCCGCCCCCGACCCCGTTGACCAGGAGCGTGGCACCGGCCGGGAGGCCGAGTTGGTCGAGCGCATCCACCGCGGTCGTCCCGGCCACCGGCAGCGTTGCCGCCACGGTCGCGGACAGACCCGCCGGGATGCGCGCGGTGTTCGGTGCGGACAGCACCGTCGTCTCGGCGTAGGTGCCGCCACCGGTGAGTGCGAAGCCGAAGACCGCGTCACCCACCTCGAGCCCGTCGACGTCCTCGCCCCGGGCGAGAACGGTTCCCGCCGCCTCCATGCCCAGCACGCGGGGAAACGGACGCCCGCCGTCGAGCCCGGAGACCAGACCCGAGCGCAGCATGTGGTCGAGGGGATTCACGCCGGCGACGTCGACCCGGATCAGCACCTCGCCGCGACCGGGGACGAGGTCGGGACGTTCGAAGAACTCCTGCACCTCGGGCCCGCCATACCGGCCGAAACCCCACGCCTGCCCCATCTTCTCCTGCCTCTCGTGCGACCGGCCGCGGTGGTTCCGGGCTCTGTCGCCATCCTCACCGCTCACACCGATGTAAGGGGCAACCGGCTGAGGTGCAGGTCACAGCATCAGGCCAACCGTGCCACCGGTTCCGGCGCCGTGGACAGCTCCGCCCGGTGCTGGCTGTTGGCCCTGATCAGCGCGTCGAGTGCATCTCGGGTCTCGATCAGGTGCGCGATGTCGGCGTCGATCCGGTCGCGCACGCGCGTCATCGTCGCGAACGCCAGCTCGACGACGCCCGCGTCGCCGGGGGTCTCCACGCATGGCAGCACAGTCGCGATCACCCGGCTCGACATGCCCGCATCGAACAGCTGCCGGATGAGCGACACGCGCTGGACCTCGGCATCGGAATAGTGACGCTGCCCGGCTTCGGAGCGTGAGCTGGTGAGCAGGCCCTGCGCTTCGTAGTACCGCAGTGAGCGCGGACTCACGCCCGTGCGCTTTGACAGCTCGCCGATCCGCATCCCTGAGAGCCTACGTCCGCGTGTTCCAGGTTCAGGCCGCCGCCCGCTGCAGCGGATGGCGAGACCAGCTGGATGGAGCTGACCGCATCACAGGCCCGCTGCGGTCCGCTCAATCAGGAGCAGCGCAGGGGATGGACGTGGTCGGGATGGTGGCCAGCAGCCGGGTGCCGCCGCCGGTGGGGCTGGTGATGGTGAGGTGTCCGCCGAGTGCCTCGACGCGATCCCGGAGGCCGGTGAGGCCGGTCCCCCGGTGCAGGTCGGCGCCTCCGATGCCGTCGTCGTGGATCGACAGGTGCAGGACGTCGTTCCGGGATGTCGCCTGCACGTGCACGACTGTGGCGCGGGCGTGTTTGGCCGCGTTGGTCAGCGCTTCGGAGACGACGTAGTACGCGGCCATCTCGACCACCGGCGGCATGCGCCGGCTGGTGTCGAGGTCGAGGTCGACCGGCACCTGCGATCTACGAGCGAGTGCCTTGAGCGCGGTCGGCAGGCCGCCTGAAGCGAGCAGCGTCGGATGGATGCCCCGTGAGATCTCGCGCAGGCTGTCCATGGCACTGTTCAGACCGCACAGGGCGTGTGCCAGTTGCGCCTTGGCCTGCCACATTTCCGGCGGCAGGTCGGCCTGGGTGACACCAAGGTGCATCGCGACGGCGAGGAAGTGCTGCATGGCGCCGTCGTGCAGGTCGCGCTCGATGCGCTGCCGGGCCTGGTCCGCGGCGGCTACGAGCCGGGCCCGGGACGCGGCGAGCTCAGCCTTGCTGTCGGCGTTGGCGATGGCGGTTGCGGCGAGGTCGGTGAAGTCCGCGACGCGTGCCTCGGTGTCGGCCGGCAGAGGCTCGGGCCGGGCCCACGCAACGCCTGCCACGCCCCACAGCCGCCCGTCAACCACGATCGGCACCCCGACGACGGAACGGATGCCCAGCTCACGGGCGAACGCAGCGAAAGGGCCGGGCGCGTCCTCGAACCTGTCCACCCTGGCGGCGCGCCCTGTGTCGTGCACCTTGACCAGGACGTTCTCGCCTTCGATCGGCCAGCGCGCCTGGTCGGTGTTCTGGTCGGTAAGGTTGGTCGCGACAACGCTCGCCATGCCGTCGGGCTCATAGCGACACAGCCACGTGCTGTATTCACTCAGCAGTCCGTGCAACTCGGTGGTGATCGCCCGGAAGACGTCGGACGGAGGACTGCCGTGGGCCACGAGCTTCGCCACTCGCCCCAACGCCGCTTGCTCGGCGGCGAGCCGGCGCAACTGCTCCCGGCTTGATTCCAGCGAGTCCAGCACGCCCGCACGTTCCCGGCCGGCGCGCAGCAGCGACGCCAAACACGGCACGACGCACTCCCGCAGCCGCCGCGTCGTCCGCTTCGGCACGCCGACCGGCACCACCAGGGTCCCGAACTGGGCAGTGCCGGAGCACAGAGGAAACGCCGTGTGCCGGTCATCGCCAGGGACGGCCGCGAGGTGGATCGCGGCGTCCGGCAGTTCGAGGGATCGCGCAATGCACCGTGCGACAGCCGGCAGCGCCGGTTGCAGGTCGTCGGCGTGCATCAGTAGCCGGGCCATCTCAGCGGTGAGCTCAGACTCCTGGGCTTTGGCGGCGCGCAGCCGGTACAGGTCCGCCACCGCGCTCATAGGCACCACGACGAGGAGCAGGACCGCCACCTCGACGACCTGCCGCATGTCCGAGACGGCGAACGTCTCGACGGGCTGGACGTGGAAGAAGACGAACGCCAGCGTGCTGGCCACCGCGGTGGCCAGCCCGAGCCACATACCCCACACCACTGAGGTGACCAGCACGCCGAGGACGTAGATCAGGCCCGGGATGTACGGTGGCATGACCTGCCGGAGCGGATAGACCAGCAGGGTCTCGACCATGATCAGCAGGGCGGCGACCGAGATCCCCAACCCACGGGGCGGGGGTGTCGGTCGCACCAGCCGGGACAGCGAACCGACATGCACTGAAAAAATTCTAGTCCGGCTGCCGCACCTCGGGTGCTTGCCGTCGCCGCGGTCGCCGTACGGCGGACATCCCACGTGGCGATGCACCGGCGCAGGGTGACCGGACCGCGGCCAGCCGCCAGTTGTGTGCGCGCAAACTGGCTGATGTGCTGGTGGGCTGAGTCGGCCACGTGTCACTCCTCCGGCGCACGTTCGCTATGAGCGGCCACTGCCCATCGTCATTGTCGGGACGGCTTCGAGGAGCTGCTTCGTGTACGGGTGCGTGGAACGCTCGATGACGTCCTCCGTCGTGCCGTGCTCGACGAGCCGGCCGGACTTCATGACCGCGATCGAGTCGGCCATGTAGCGGACCACGGCGAGGTTGTGCGAGATGAACAGGATCCCGACGCCGGTCCGGGTCTGGATCTCCTTGAGCAGGTTGAGCACGGCACCCTGGACCGAGACGTCGAGCGCCGACGTGATCTCGTCGGCGATCAGGACCTCGGGCTCGGCGGCGAGGGCGCGCGCGATTGCGACGCGCTGCCGCTGCCCGCCGGAGAGCTGCCGGGGCCGCTTGTGAACGTCGCCAGGATCGAGCCGGACCATCTCGAGCAGCTCGGTGACCCGGGCCGGCCGATCCCGCCGCCCGCTCGTCCGGGGCAGGCCCTCGGCGATCGACGCGCCGACGCTCATCCGCGGGTTGAGCGACGCGTACGGGTCCTGGAACACGTACTGCAACGGCGGGCGGCCGCGCGGGTCGAGCGCCGCCCCCTTCCAGAGGATCGTGCCCGAGGCGAGCGGCGCGAGGCCGACCGCCGCCCGGGCGAGGGTCGACTTGCCGGACCCCGACTCACCGACGAGCCCGACGATCGAGCCGGCCGCCACGGTCAGGCTGACCCCGTCGACGGCCGTCACGGCGCTCTGACCGTGGCCGTACCGGATGACGATGTCGCGGAGCTCGAGCACGTCACGCCTCGCTTTCCAGGACCGGCAGCAGCGGATGCCAGCAGGCGACGGCGCCGGCGCCGCCCGAGTCGGACAGTTCGGGACGTTCCTGCCGGCACCGGTCGTCCGCGCGGGCGCACCGGGGCGCGAACGCACAGCCCGGCGGCAGGTCAGAGGCGTGCGGCGGACGCCCGGGAATGTTCGCGAGCGGCCGCGACCGGTCCGTCGACATGTCCGGGATGCTCGCGATCAACGCGCGGGTGTACGGATGCGCGGCCTCGGCGAGCCCGCTGACCGGCAGCTCCTCGACCACCCGGCCGGCGTACATGACGAGGACCCGGGACGCGTTCTCAGCCACCACCGCGATGTCGTGGCTGATCAGCAGGACGGCGGCGTCGGTCTCCCGGGAGATGCGCCGCAGCAGGCCGAGCACCTCCTTCTGGACGGTCACGTCGAGCGCGGTGGTCGGCTCGTCCGCGACGATCAGCGCCGGCTGGGCCATGAGGCCCATCGCGATCGACGCGCGCTGGCGCATGCCGCCGGAGAACGCCATCGGGTACTGCTTCGCCCGCGCCTCCGGGTCGGTGATCAGCACCGCGCTGAGGCGGTCGACGGCTCGCCGCCACGCGTCCCGGCGGCCGAGGCGTTCGTGGGTCTCCGCGACCTCGGCGAGCTGGCGGCCGACCTTGAGGGTCGGGTTCAGCGACGACATCGGGTCCTGGAACACCATCGCGAGCGAGGTTCCGAGCAGCCGCTCGCGGTCGCGGGGGCGCATCCGCCGCAGCTCGTTGCCCTTGATCCGGTGCACGTCGGCGTCGGCGACATTCGGGTACGAGGTGAGCTGCGCGGCCGCCATCGCGGTGAGGCTCTTGCCCGATCCCGACTCGCCGACCAGCCCGACGATCTCGCCGCGGCGCAGGCGCATGCTGACGTCGACGACCGGGGCGAACGGCGCGGTCTCGCCGGGCACGGTGACGGTCAGGCGCTCGAGCTGGAGCACCTCGTCGCCCGGTGGCGGCGTCTCGGCCGGGGCCGGCTCCCGGCGCGGGAACCTGAGGGACGGCATCCGGAGGTGACCGTGCTGGCTGCCGCCGAGGACCTGGGTCAGCAGCTCGCCGGCGAGGACGAACGCGAGACCCGCGACGACGATCATGATCGACGGCGCGAGCGCGGCCGCCGGGTTGGTGTAGATGGCCGGCAGCCCGTCGGCGAGCATGCGTCCCCAGTCGTACTGCGGCGGTTGCACGCCGAAGCCGATGTAGGACAGCGCCGAGATGCTGAGCAGCGCCGCACCGACCTGGCTGGTGGCGTTGACGACGAGGGGCTCGGAGATGTTCGGCACGACGTGGCGGGTCAGGATCCGCCACCGCGGGACCCGCAGCAGTCGCGCGGCGGAGACGTAGTCGGCGTTCGCGACGCCGCTGGCGGTGGTGTGGGTCAGCCGCGCGAACGAGGGCGCGAAGGCGATCGCCATCGACAGCACCGCGCCGCGCGCCCCCACTCCGAAGATCATGGCGAGGAACAGGGCGAGCAGCAGCCCGGGGAAGGCGACCATCAGGTTCAGGCCGGCGACCACCGCCCGGCCGGCGCGCCGGCCGAGCACGACGGGGACGGTGCCGATGATCAGGCCGCAGGCCACGCCGATGCCGACGACGAGCACGGCGAGCACGAGGGACAGCCGGGTGGCCACCAGCGTCCGCGCGAGGACGTCGCGCCCGAGGGCGTCGGTGCCGAACGGGTGCGCCGCCGACGGTCCCGCCTGCAGCGAGCCGCCCGCGATCTGCGTGGCCCGGTCGCCGAACAGCCACGGCGCCACGACGGCGGTCGCGACCAGGAGCAGCAGCAGGACGACCGTGACCACGCCGAGCGGTGAGGACAGGTGATGGCGGGCACGCGACCGGGACACGTCAGCTCTCCTTGATCGTCGAGCGCGGGTCGATGACGGCGATCACGATGTCGACCGCGAGGTTGATCAGCAGGATGCCGGCGCCGAAGAAGAGCGCGACCGCCTGGACGACCGGGTAGTCCTTGGCGAGCACCGAGTGCACGAGCTCGGCGCCGACGCCGGGCCAGGCGAAGACGTTCTCCACGAGTACCGTGCCGGCCACCATCGACGCGAGGATCATGCCGGAGACGGTCAGCGTCGGGGTCAGCGTGTTCGGCAGCGCGTGGCGCAGGTAGATCAGCCGGGCCGGGAGGCGCTTCGCGCGCGCCGCCCGGATGTAGTCCTCGCCGAGCACCCGCTGGGTCTCGGCCCGCACGATCCGTGCCAGGTAGGCGACCGGCCCCACGACCAGGGCGGTCACCGGCAGCACGAAGGACTCGGGACCGGACAGGCCCGCGACCGGCAGCGCCTTGAGGGAGACGGCGAAGACGAACACGAGTCCGACCGCCACCAGGTAGTCCGGCACGGAGAGCGCGAGCCCGGTCACGCCGCCGAAGCCGAAATGCAGGCCGCGGCCCCGGCCGTCCCGGGTGGCGATACCGAGGAGCAGGCCCACCGGTATCGCCACCACGAGGCAGACCACGAACGCGGTCAGGCCGAGCTGAAGGGTCGCGGGCACCAACTGCGCCATCTTCTCCAGCACCGGCGTCTGGGTGTCCAGGGAAGTGCCGAGGTCGAGGTGGAGGAGGTTCCAGAGATAGTCCAGGTACTGCCGCCACAGCGGCTCGTTGAGCCCGAGACGCTCCCGGGTGGCCGCGACGGTCTCCGGGGGCGCCATCAGGCCCAGGGCTGCGCGGACCGGGTCGCCCGGCAGCGCGTGGACCATGGCGAACGACGCGGTGACGACGACCGCCAGCGAGACGACGAACCTCCCCAGCCTGCGGATCAGGAAGACCAGCCACGGGTGCCTGGTGCGCAACGACGACCTCACAGAACCTCCCATCCTCCCCGCCGGGCCTAGCGCAGAACCCGCAGCGAGGTGGGCTCCAGCACGCGGGCGACGACGTCGAACTTGGCCCCGTTGCCCCAGTAGAGGTACGGCGTGACGGCGATCGGCGTGATGTCCGCGTTCTTGATCAGGGCGCCCTCGCCCGCGTTCCAGTCGGCGCAGCCGCCGGTGCCGGACTTCGCCTGCGCAACCTTGATCGAGCTGTCGTAGACGTCGTTGTGCATCGAGCCGTAGTTGACGCCGCCCTGCGCCGGGGTCGCGCCGGAGAAGAACGGCACGAGCGTGGCCGGGTTCGACACGCCGAGGCTGATGAGGGTCGCGGTCCACGGGCCCTTACCGCCGAAGACGACCTCGGACCGGGCATTGAACGACTGGCCCTTGAGGTCCACCTTGACGCCCAGCGCCGTCCACTTCTGGCCGATGTACTCGGCCGTCGCGGCGGTCGTGGTGTCCTCGTTGTCGTAGACGAACGCGACCTCGAGCGGCTTGCCGTCCTTGGCCCGGGTGCCTCCGCCGGCGGCCGTCCAGCCGGCCTGGTCGAGCAGCGCGGCCGCGGCGGCCGCGTCGTACGCCGGCTTGTTCGCGGTGACGGTGTCACCGCTGCAGATCTTCGGGTCGGTCAGCAGGCCGTTGGCCTGCTGACCGAGGCCGCCGGTGGAGACCTGGGCCAGTTCCTTCATGTCGAGGGCGCCGACGAGCGCGCGCCGGACGTTGACGTCGGCGGTCGGCAGGCCGGCGGCCTGGTTGAAGGTGAGCTCGTCGTCGATGATGCTGGCGCCGTCCGAGAACACTTTTGCGGCCTTGAGCCGCTGGGTGTCGGCACCGGACAGGTACGAGATGTTGACGCCCTTGCTCAGCAGGAGGTTGGCCGTCGTGGTCGCGCTCGTCACGAGCTTGAAGGTCACCTTCGCAGGCAGACCCTTCTCGGCGGTCGAGGCGCCGTTCGGCCCCCACGTGTACCCGTCGCGGCGGGTGTACGTGTACTGGTTGCCGGCCTGCACGCCGGAGAGGACGAACGGACCGGAGCCGGCGGAGGCGGCCTTCAGGGAATCGCGGTTCTTGATGGCGCTCGAGCAGACCAACGGCAGCTCGGCCAGGTTCTGGAAGAAGAAGGGTGCGCCCGCGGTGAGCTTGACCGCGACGGTGCCGGCGGCCGTGTCGGCCGTTGCCGTGGCGTCGGCGGGGACGGCGGCGCCGCGCATGGGCGAGCCGTTGGCCTTGGTGGCCACGTAGTTGATGTTGTCGGCCACCGTCTGCGCGTCCATCGGCGAGCCGTCCGAGCAGGTGACGCCCTCGCGGACGGTCAGCGTGTAGGAGGTACCGTCGCCGGTCCACGACTTGACGACGCTGGGCGCCACCTCGCCGGAGTCCAGCAGCTTGACGGGCGTGTCGTAGGCGAAGTTGGCCATCATCTTGTTGATGCCGTTGACCGAGCGCTGCGGGTCGAGCGCACCGGGGTCGCTGTCGATCGCGATGGTGAGCGAGCCGCCGTCGGCATAATCGTCGCCGGAGGAGCTGCCGGTGCTGCCGCCGTTGGAGCAGGCAGCCAGCGCGACCGTGGAACACAGTACGGAAACCGAGACGCGAAACGGGCGATTGCGGACCATTGGCGTGTGACTTCCTCTGCGGCCGGCGGGACGAGCCAGCTCGGCGCCGGGTGATGTAACCCACGATTGAAGCCACGGCGCGGCGGTGATTCTTGTCCAGGCCCACAAAGGTGCCCGCGCTCGATCGTGGCCAGACCCAAGCCCCACGGTCGCCCCTCACTTTAACGTCGTTCGTCAGACCGTACGCGACCAGGTGAAACATTGGTCAATTGACGGAGGGGTCCGGGTTGGTGGACATCGAAAGCCTCGGCAAGCGGTACCAGGAGCTGCGCTACCGCACGGCGCCCACCTGGGCGCACCTGATCGGCGAGTACTCGGTGGCAGGGCACTTCGAGGACGTCAGCGCGACGGCCGAAGCGGCCCAGCTCGGCGAGCTGCGCGAGGTGGCACGGGCCGCCGCCGCGCTGGCCCGTACGCCGGACGGCACGCCCGCGTCGCTGGACGGCGCGGTCCTCGCCTGGCACGCCGCGACCAGCGCCGACGTGCTCGAACACCGGTTCGCCGAGCTCGACGTCGACCCGCTCTTCGGGCCGGTGGCTCAGTTCCCGGGCCGGGTCGCCAAGCTGGCGCTTCCGTCCGCCGAGGTGGCCGGCGCCCTGCCGGAGAAGTACCACGGCTTCGCGCGCAATCTCCGCGACCGGCTGGAGCGTCTCGCCGACGGGCGCGCGGCCGGCCGCTCCCCGGTCGCCTTCGCGGTGGCGGACACCGTGGAGGGGGCGCGCAAGTGGCTGCGCACCCCGCTCGACGACGACCCGCTGCTGGCCGTCGACCGCTCCGCACGCACGGACCGCCTGCGCGCGGCGGTCGGCGAGGTGGTGCGCCCCGCGCTGGCCGACTATGCCGACGCGCTGGCGCGGGAGGTCGCGCCGTCCGCGCGGCCCGACGAGCGGTGCGGGCTGTGCTGGCTCGACGACGGCGAGGCGGTGTACGCCACACTGGTCCGCTCGCACACCACCACCGACCTGCACCCCGACCGCATCCACGAGCTCGGGCTCGCGCAGGTTGCGGCCCTGGACGAGGAGTACGCCGCCCTCGGCCGGAAGGTCTTCGGCACCTCGGACGTGCCCGCCGTCATGGCCCGGATGCGCGACGACCCGGCCCTGCACTTCGACGACGCCGCCGGCCTCGTGCGCGCCGCGGAGGTCGCCGTGGCCAGGGCGAGCGACCGTGCCCGGGACTGGTTCGGGCGGCTGCCGCGTGCCGCGTGCGCGGTCGAGGCGGCGACGAGCGGATCGCTCGGCCAGTACATGGTCGCGCCGAAGGACGGCTCTCGGGGCGGGACGTTCGTCGTCAACGTCTCCGATCCGCGGGCCTGGGCCCGGTACGAGGTCGAGGCCCTCGCCTTCCACGAGGGCGTGCCCGGGCACCACCTGCAGATGGGCCTCGCCGCCGAGCTCACCGAGCTGCCGGAGTTCCGCCGTACCACCACGGTCACCGGCTTCCTCGAGGGCTGGGGGCTGTACGCCGAACGGCTCGCCGACGAGATGGGCCTCTACAGCGGCCCGCTGGACCGGCTGGGCATGCTGTCGTTCGACTCGCTGCGGGCCTGCCGCCTGGTCATCGACACCGGCCTGCACGCCAAGGGCTGGAGCCGGCAGCGGGCCAAGCGTTTCCTGGCCGAGCACTCGCCGCTGAGCCCGGGGCACGTGGACGCGGAGGTCGACCGGTACATCGTCACGCCGGGCCAGGCCCTGGCCTACCTGGTCGGCCGGCTCGAGATCGTGCGGATCCGGCGGGAGGCGGCGCAGCGGCAGGGTGCCGGCTTCGACCTGGTCCGCTTCCACGACGTGGTGCTCGGCGCCGGGCAATTGCCACTGCCCTTGCTGGAGGCGCACGTCGCCGCGGCGCTACCAGGCGTCGTCGGGTAGCGCGCAGGGCGGGCGGCGGCGGTGCCAGTCGCTGACCGCCTGCACGGCTTCGCCGACGACGAGCAGGGCCCGGTCGGCACCGCGCCGGCCGACCAGCTGTGCGCCGACCGGCAGCCCGGCCGGCGAGGGCGACACCGGCAGGCCGAGGACGGGCAGGCCGGTGAGCGACCAGCAGCCGGTGAGCTGGTTGATCCGACGGCTGACGAGGGTGAGGTCGCCGTCCCCGGCGACGGGCGCGACGAAGGGCGTGGCCGGCACGGCGATGACGTCGGCCTCGGCGAGCACCTCGCCGACCCGGGCCCGCCAGGCGAAGGCCACCGCGAGGGCGTTCTCGATCTCCTCGGTGGTGACCCGGCGGCCCGCGTCGATCCGCCCCTTGATCCCGGCGGAGACGCGGGCGTCGTGCCAGTACGGCCAGAGGTGGCGGATCGCCTCGGAGTTCTGCAGCGCGGCCATCGCCTGGTGCACCCGATCGACGTCGCGCAGGGCCACCCGCCGGACCTTCGCGCCGTGCGCGCCCAGCAGGTCGAGCAGGTCGCGGAAGCCGTCGGCGACCGCGGGCTGCAGGTCGTCGAGGAAGTACTGCTCGGGCACGGCCACGGTCAGGCTGGACAGCTCACACGGCGGAAGCGGCCGCGACCCCGTGCCGGCCATGACCTCCAGGGCGACGCGGGCCTCGGCCGCGCTGCGCGCGAGCGGCCCGACGACGTCCATGCTGGGGCTCAGCGGCGTGACGCCCAGCGTCGGCACCAGCCCGTGGCTCGGGCGCAGCGTGGTCACCCCGCAGAACGCGGCCGGATTGCGCAGCGAGCCGCCGGTGTCCGTGCCGATCGCGAGCCGGACCAGGCCCGCGGCGACTGCGACGGCCGACCCGCCGCTCGAGCCGCCGGGGATCCGGTCCGGGTCCCACGGGTTGCGGCAGGCGCCCCACGTGTCGTTCTGTGTGGTCGCGCCGAAGCTGATCTCCTCGAGGTTCGCCTTGGCGACGATCCGCGCGCCGGCGGCCCGCAGCCGGCGCACCGCCTCCGCGTCGGTCACCGCCGCGGGCGGATGCGGGCCGCGGAGCCCGTCGGTGCGCACCGTCCCGGCGACGTCCATGTTGTCCTTGACCGCGACGGTCCAGCCCGCCATCGGGCCGTTCTGCTCGGCCGCGATGCCGTCCTCGACCAGCTGAGTGAAGGCGTTCAGCCGGGCGGCGAGCGCCCCCACTGCGGCGGGAGCACCGCTCACCGTTCACCGCCGAAGGCGCCGCCCTGGGCAAGGTCGGCCATTTCCTCGGCGCTCATGCCGAGCTCGTCCCGGAGGATCTGGTCGCGGTGCTCGCCGAGCCCCGGCGCGCGGTCCGGCGCCGGGTTCTCCCACCAGGCGCGTCCTGCCGTGCGCACGTGCCGCACCGTACCGAAGCCGGGGTGCTCGGTGTCGACGACCAGGCCACGCTCCGCGGCCTGCGGCTCCTCGAAGGCCTCGCGCAGCCCGTTGACCGGGCCGCACGGCACGCCCGCCGCCGACAGCAGGCCGACCCAGTGGTCGGTGCCGTGCCGGGACAGGGCTGAGTCCAGCACCGCGTCCAGCTCGGCCTGGTGCGCCTGGCGGCCGGCGAGCGTCGCGAACCGGGGATCGGCGGCGACCTCACGGATGCCCAGCACCTCGGTCAGGCGCGCGAAGAACACCGGCTTGACGCAGGCGAGCATCAACCAGCCGTCCGCGGTCGGGTAGGCGCCGAACGGCACCACCGAGGGGTGCGCCGAGCGGGCCTTGCGGCGGGTCTCGTGCCCCCGGGTGAGGAACCAGGTCGCCGGGTAGGAGAGCATCGCCATCGCCGTGTCGAAGAGGCTGACGTCGCACTCTCCGCCGACGCCGTCGCGCCGGGCGACGTGGACCCCGGCCAGCAGCGACATCGCCGCGACGACTCCGCCGCAGTAGTCGACCAGCGAAAGGCCGCTCTTGGTCGGCGGTCCGGCCGGGTCGCCGGTCAGGTCCATCCACGCGGCGCGACCCTGGACGACATAGTCGTACGCCGGCTCCGCCCGCCGTGGCCCGGTCATCCCGTAACCGGACAGCGAGCAGACCACCAGCCGCGGATTGAGGTGGCTCAGGTCGGCGTACCGGAGGCCGAGCTTCTCCGGCACGTCCCCGCGCAGGTTGTACATGAGCGCGTCGGCGCCCTCCAGGAGGCGGTGCAGCACGGCCATCCCGGCCGGAACCGAGAGGTCGAGGCAGATGCTGCGCTTGTTGCGGTTGAAGCTCTGGAAGAAGAGGCTGTCGTCGTCCTCGGTGAACGGCGGGACGTGCCGCCCGATGTCGCCGCCCGTGCGCGCGTCCTCGATCTTGATCACGTCGGCGCCGAGCTCGGCGAGGTGCAGCGATCCGAACGGGCCGGCGCCGTACTGCTCGACGGCGATGATCCTGATGTCACTGAGTCCGGTCACGGCTGCTCCTGTGCTCGATGACCGCCTGGGTGCGTGCCATCTCGTTCCTGGTCACCATCACTGCCTCGTCGACACCCATGCCGGGCCGGGCCAGCAGCACGTCCGCCCCCGCGCCCATCGCGACGTGGGTGGCGACGCGGGCCGACAGGTCGGTCTCGGTGCACGACCCCCCGACGTACGCCGCGACGCCCGCGGCCCGGCAGGCGAGGACGGACCGCACTGCGTCGTCGAGGCTGCCGACGTCGGGCAACTTGATCTGGATCATGTCGGCCGCCCCGGCGTCGAGGAAGGCCAGCACGTCCTCGTGGGTGTTGCACCACTCGTCGGCGACGATCTGGACGCCGGTTTCGTGTTTGCGCAGGCGCAGGAGGACGTCGATCTGGGCCTCCCGCGACGCCGCGCGCACCGGCTGCTCGACGCGCAGCGGGAACGGCGCGCACTGCTCGGCCAGCCGGGCGAGGAAGCCGGCCACGTCGGCCGTGGAAGGGAAGACGTCGCCGAGCGTGCCGTAGCAGTCGATGTGGATCACCGGCTGGTAGTCGTCGTCCGCGCGCCGCGCCAGCACCCGGTCGCGTACCCAGCCGGCATAGTCCAGCAGCAGGTGACCGCCGGGACCGACGAGCAGATCGGCGTTGTTGATCAGCCCGTGCGGCAGGCTCTCGACCCGGCGCAGCACCATCCGGTCGACCGCGCCCCGCCGGTCCTCGCCGGACTGGGCGAGCAGCGGGACCGGACCGATCGGATCGGCACCGCCGTACTCGGCGGCGACCACCTCGGCCATCGTGCGCCGGGTGGCGTGCGCGGCCGCGTCGAGCAGGGCCTGGCTGACCCCGTACGCGACCGCACGCGGCAGCCCGAGCGGCGCGATCAGGGCGGAGGTCGCCCGGAACGAGTCCACGGTCGCGTCGAGCAGAACGTCGCGCAGCACCGGCAGCCAGCGGTCGCGGGCCGCCTCCGCCAGCAGGACGGGCTCGCGCCCGGAGCCGCCGGCGTACTGCACCGACACCCCGGCCCCGGCGGCCACGCGGTCGTCGTCGAGGAAGAGCAGAACCTGCAGCGACTCGCTGGGCTGGCGGATCGCGCGGTAGCCCGGCGTGAGCGGCGGGCCGTCGTAGAAGTAGCCGTCGCGTACCGCCCCGGCCTTGATCGCCGCCTGGTCGTCGTTGCTGTAGGTGCCGATGCCGGGCACCGCCAGGATCCCTGAGACGCGCATCAGCCGGCGTACCTCGTCACCCAGTCCACGACCCGGGCGTTGTAGTCGCGCCGGAACCGGGGCGGGCTGTTGAACAGCATGTTGTGCGACGCACCCGGGTAGATCACGATCTCGGTCTCCACGCCGAGCTCGCGCAGGGCCGTGTGCCACTGCCTGGCCTGGTCGAGCGGGCAGCGGACGTCCGCACCGCCGTGCAGCAGCAGCGTGGGGGTGCGCACATCGGTCACGTGGGTGATCGGCGACATCGCCGCGTAGTTCTCGGCGTCGGCCCAGAACGCGCCGCCCCACTCGCTGGTCGACAGGGCACGCCGGTTGTCGGTCGTGCCGGCGGCGCTGCGCAGATCGCTGATGACGCCCCCGCCGACGGCCGCGGCGAACCGGTCGCTGCGGCTCGTGAGGTAGCAGGTCATGTAGCCGCCGTAGCTGTAGCCGGTCACCGCGATGCGGTCGTTGTCGACGAGCCCGTCGGCGACGAGCTCGTCGAGGGGCTCGAGGAAGTCCGCGGCGTCCGAGGTACCCCACCGGCCACTCACGGCGCGGGCGAACTCCTCGCCGTAGCCGTCGCTCCCCCGCGGGTTGAGCAGCAGCACGGTCCAGCCGCGCGCGACGAGCTCGTGGTGGTAGAGGTGCACGGCCTCGGCGGCGCCGTTCCAGGCGTTGTGCGGGCCGCCGTGGATGTCCAGCAGCAGCGGCTGCGGGCCGGTGGCGTCCGGGTCGCGCATGAGCCATCCGGTGACGGCCGTCCCGTCGGAGATGGTGAACGTGCGCTCGGCGCGCGGGGCGAGACGGCGGTCGCCGAGCCCCTCGCGATGGTTGGTCAGCCGGGTCGGCCTGCCGGTCGTGAGGTCCAGGACGTAGATCTCGCCGAGCGTGTCCGGCCCGCTGCCGAGGAACGCGACCAGCGTGCCGGCCACGCTCAGGCTCGAGACGTTCCGGTCGGGCTCCGCGAGCAGCGCGGTGGGGGTGCCGCCGGCCTCCGGCATGGTGTACGGCACGACGTAGCCGCCCTCGCGCACGCAGAACACGACCGTCCCGAGCTGCGCCACCACGCGCGGCGTCGAGCCGGGATAACCGGGCGCGCCGTACATGACCTGCCGGTCCATCCGCTCGGTGAGGTTGCGGGCCGTGCCGTCCGACGGGTCGACGAGGAGCAGGCCGGTGAAGCGCGCGGGACTCTCGGGGTGGCCGCAGACCAGCAGCCGGGTGCCGTCGGCGGTCCAGGCGAGCGGCCCGGCGCTGCCGGATTCGGGGCCTGCCGGGCGCGGGACCCGTCCGGGGTCGCCGAGGTCGATGACGTACGCGGCGGACCGCCGGGTGAGGTCGGCGTCCGCGGCCATGGCGGCGGAGAAGGCGATCCGGGCGCCGTCCCCCGACCAGGCCGCCCCGGATGCGCTCCACGCGCCGGTGGTGATCTGCTCGCATGCGCCCGTGTCGGCGTTGACGACGTGGATGTGCTGCCGCGGGGCGCTCAGCACGCCGGCGCCGTCGGCGTAGTAGTCGAGGCGACGGCTCACGACCGGGGCGCCCCACGCCCACGCGCCGTCGGACTCCGTGGGGTCGGCCGGCGCGGTGAACAGCAGCCGCGATCCGTCCGGGCTGAACGCCGGGGCGCCCGCTCCGCCGGGCCGGCGGGTGAGCTGCCGCGCCTCGGACGTCCCGACGTCGAGCAGCCAGATCTGGGGCCGGCCGTCGGTGGTGCGCAGGAAGGCGAGCAGCCGGCCGTCCGGCGACCAGGCGGGGGCGGAGTCGTCCACGCCGTCGGTCAGGCGGCGCGGGTTCCCGCCGCCGGTGGGCACCAGCCACAGGGTCTGCTCGACGCGGTCCGCGTCGAGGTCGTCGGTCTGCACGACGTAGGCGACCGCGCTGCCGTCCGGGCTGATCGCCGGTTGCCTGGGTACGTCGATCCGCCGGATGTCCTCGACAGTCAGATAGCGGTTCACACCGGTCCTCTCGTCGGTTGCCTCGATGCCGGACGCCGCTGATCGTGGGGCTCGCGGCGGTGCCGGACACCGCTGATCGTGGGGCCTGCCGCGGTGCCGGACACCGCTGATCGTCACAAGTTCGGGGGCGGCGGCGCTGGTGCCGCGGCACGAAATCGCGGGCACCGGGTAGCGCCGCGCGACGAGGCTGCCGGTCAGGAGCGCATGAAGAGCCGGAACTGCAGCATCAGCGACAGCCGCTCGTCGCGGTCGTCCAGGTTCATCCCGGAGACCTCCGCGACCCGCTTCAGGCGGTAGCGGAACGTGTTGGGGTGGACGTGCAGCGACGCCGACGCGGCGATGTTGTCGCCGAAGTGGTCCAGCCACGCGCGCAGTGTCGGCACCAGGTACCCGTGGCGCTCGTCCTGCTCGACGAGGCGGGCGAGCGGACCGCTGAGGCCCATTCCCCGCGCCGACACCAGGTCGGCCATCTCCATCATGAGCAGCTCGTACGCGTGCTCGATCGTCGAGCAGACGCGGTCGCCCTGCTGCGCGCCGCGGGCCAGCCGCAGCGCGCGGTCGGCCTCCTCCCGGGCCCGCGGGAGGGCGTAGGCGTCGGGCGCGACGGCGCTGACCCCGACCACCGCGGCGGAACGCCGCCCGACCCGGGCGAGGAAGTCCTTCGCCATCCGCTGGCCGCGGTCCGAGTTCGGGTCGGCGGCCGGGGGCAGCGGAACGATCCCGTACACGATGTCGCCGACCAGTGCGGCGGAGGCGCCCGGCTGGCTGGTGCCGAGGTGCATGTCGAACGCGTCGCCGATGCGCAGCAACTCGGCCGCGCGGTCGCCGCGCAGGCGTGCGGGCTCGTCCTCGCCGTCCGGCAGCGCGACCGCGAGCACCAGCATCGGGCGGCGGGGCAGGCCCAGCCGGGCCGCGACCTCCTCCGCCTCCGGGCCGCCGGCCAGGACCTGCGCGGTGAGGTCCGAACGCATCCGGCGCTCCACGTTGGCGTTCGCGCGGTGGCTCAGCAGGTGCACGGCGATCGTGCCCTGCAGCTCGCGGAAGGCCTGCATCCGCTCGTCCGAGAGCGGAGCGGGGACCGCCGCCCACACCGAGCCCAGGATCTCGTCGCCGGCCCGGATGCCCAGCACGACGCGGGGCATCGTGAAGCCGCCGTACCCGCTCACGGGCGGATCGACGAAGAGCGGCTCCTGGGTGCGGTACAGCTGGCGGAAGATGCCGCGCTCGGTGAGATCCTGCGTGGCCCAGGGCGTGACCTGCCGGTTGAGGATCGCGCCGATGCGCGACGGGTCCGCCTCCTCCTGCCGGATCGAGAAGGCGAGCACCCGGGAGTCCCGGTCCTCGACCGTGACCGGCGCGTCGAGGATCTCGGCGATGGCGTTCGCCAGCGCGAACAGGTCGCCGGTCGGGACGCCGCCGAGCGGTGCCGCGAGCGCGGGGCCGGACGCGCCGCTCACCAGCGGCGCGAGGGTCGCGGCGAGCTGGATCCAGGAGTTCTCGTTGCCGAGCGCGAGCACCGGCGCGCCGGTCCGCGGGCCGGCCAGCGAGGCGACGGCGCTCTCGTGGACGATGAGCGCGCCGCCCTGGCGGGCCACCCGCTCGCGGAGCGCGGTGAGCTGCTCACCGGCCTGGACGCCGACGGCGAGCACCAGGGGGCGCCGCGACCAGGCGACCTGGTCGGCCGGGTCGAAGATCACCAGGCCGTCGACGATCCGGTCGAGGTCCTGGCCGTCGAACGCCGGGCGGAGCAGGGTGTGGCCCGCGTCCTCCAGGATGCGGGCCAGCGTGGTCGACGGTCCGTCCACCGCGACGGACGCTTCCGGCTGTTCCGGGCGGCCCACGGCCATGATTCTAACCACGGTTGATCACCCGTTCTTGTGCCACGACACTACCGGCCGGCCCAATCTGGTGCGGCGGCACCACCTACAGGGGTAGCCACTCGGTGTGAACCGTTGCCGCGGCGAGGGCTTCGGGGTCGGGGGTGACGCCCAGGCCCGGGCCCTGCGGGACCGGCATGTAGCCGTCGCTGAGTTCGAGGGGCGCGGTGATGTCCCGGTGGTAGAAGCGCGACGAGGCGGAGACGTCGCCCGGCAGCCGCATGCCGGGCAGGGCGGCCAGGGCGGCGTTCGCGGCGCGGCCCAGGCCGGTCTCGACCATGCCGCCGCACCAGACGGGGACGTCGTGGGCCTGGCAGACGTCGTGCACGCGCCGGGCCTCGAGGTAGCCGCCCACCCGGCCGGCCTTGATGTTGACGATGCGGCACGCGCCCAGTCTGATCGCGTCGGCCGCGGCCCGGGCGGAGGTGATCGACTCGTCCAGGCAGATGGGGGTTCGCAGGTGGCGGGCCAGCTCGGCGTGGCCCAGCACGTTGTCCTCGGCCATCGGCTGCTCGATGAGCAGCAGGTCGAAATCGTCCAGTTTCCGCAGCTGGTCGACGTCGGCGAGCGTGTACGCGGCGTTCGCGTCGACCTGCAGCGCGATGTCGCCGAACGCGTCCCGGATCGCGCGCACCGCCGCGACGTCCCAGCCTGGCTCGATCTTGAGTTTGATCCGCCGGTACCCGTCGGCCAGGTAGGCGCCGACCGCGCTGACCAGCTCGTCGAGGGTGTCCATGATGCCGACCGAGACGCCTGCCGGCACCGACGTGTGGACGGCGCCGAGCGCGCGGCTCAACGGCATCCCCAGGCTCCGCAGCTCGGCGTCCCAGACCGCCATCTCGAGCGCCGCCTTGCTCATCCGGTGCCCGCGGAAGCGGTCCAGCGCGGCGCCGACGAGGTTGACGTCGACGGCGGGCAGGTCGCGCAGCGCCGGCACGAGGAAGTCGCGCAGGGTGATCATCGCGGCGTCGACGTACTCCGAGGCGTACAGCGGATGCTGCGCGGCGACGCACTCGCCCCAGCCCTCGGCGCCGGCGGTGACGGCGCGGAGGATCAGCACGTCCTTGGTCGTCTGGGTGCCGAAGGAGGTGCGGAACGGCGACACCAGGGGCAGCCGGAGCCGCCGCATCTCGATGCCTTCCAGCGCGGATGCCTTACCCATCGGGGTCACCTCAGTCCTCGGTCCGGGTCAGGGGGATGTTGGCGTAGGCCGGTCCGGTGTCGCCGGCCGTCAGCACCTCGCCGGTCGCGGACAGGTAGCGGCCCGGGGCGACGGCGGTGAGCTGCAGGGTGATCGGGTCGTCGAGGGAGCCCCGGCGGGGCAGGTCGATCACGGCGCGGTCCCCGTCCTGCCGCAGGCGGTACGGCGCCATCGGCACCTCGCCGACCCGGGACTCGTAGTCACCGGCCAGACCGGGTTCGAGCCTCGACGGGCCGAGCTCGGGCACGACGGTCCGGTACCGGACATCGCCGGTGGCGGCGTCGAGCAGGTAGCGGACGTGTCCGGCCGCGTCGCGCAGGAAGACGGACCGGGGCTCGACGCCGTGAAGCTCACCGTCGCGGGCGACGATGTCCCGCATGTCGCCAAGGCGCCCGACGTACCGGCCGGCGGCGTCCTGCGGGTGCGGCGAGGCTGCCGCCGGGGGCGGGGCGGCCTGCGAGCCGTGGCCGTCCGCGAGCCGCCGGACGATGTCGGCCGCCAGCTCGTTCTGCAGGTCGTGGTCCACGGAGTTGGTGAGCACCGCGCCGCCGATGCCGAGGTCCGGCAGCCAGAACACCTGGCAGAGGAAGCCGAAGCCGGACCCGCCGTGGTGCAGCACCCGGACCCCGGGCGCCCAGCGGTCGACGTAGAGCCCCAGCCCGTACCCCTGGATCTGCTCCTCGGTCAGCCTCGGGAACTCCAGGTGCTGGCGGGCCAGCTCGGGCCGCAGGACGCCGTCGCCCTCGCGCAACTGGAATCGCAGGTAGCGCAGGACATCCGCCACGCTGGTGTAGAGACCGCCCGACGGCACCATCGGCACCCGCCGGGGCACATCGCGGCCCGCGCGGGCGAACGTGCGGGAGTGCCCGAGCGCCCTGTCCTCGTCGCCGTCGAAGGTGCCGAAGTCGAACGTCGACCGGGTCAGACCGAGCGGCTCGAACAGCCGCCCGCGCATGAACTCGGCGAACGTCTCCCCGGCGGCGGTGGCGACCACCTGGCCGGCGAGGTCGATCCCGAGGTTGGAGTACTCGTGGTGGTGGCCGACGGGGAACCGCAGCCAGGTCTCGGGGATGCTGGCGAGGTGCTCCTCGAACGTGGCGTCGCCGACCTCGTAGTTGGACCCGACCGGCGCCTCGTGGGTGAAGCCGGCGGTGTGGGTCAGCAGGTGGCGCAGGGTGATCCGGCGTTCTGGCCGCTCCTCGAAGTCGCTGTGCACGGTGAAGTCCGGCAGGTGGCGCAGGATCGGCTCGTCGAGGTCGACCAGGCCCTCCTGCACGGCCAGCAGCACGCCGGTCGCGGTGACCAGCTTCGACGTCGACTGGACGCTGAACATGGTGCGCACGCCGATGCCGCTGCCGAATCCCTCGGCCCACAGGTCGCCGTCGGCATCGCACAACCCGACGGCGACGCCCGGAATCCCACGCGACCTCGCCTCGCGGGGAACGGCTTCGCTGAGGTACGCGATGAGCTCATCGACCTGCGACATGACCAGCCCCTTCCTTGGTGCGACCCCGCGCCGTCGAGGACAGGACCGCCTCGTATGCGGCCGGATCGGTGACCCCCTCGGTGTCGAAGAGGACGAGCGTGGAACTGGGCCGCAGCAGCGAGCCCGCCCGCGAGTCGAGCCGCAGCCGCCGCAGACCGGCCAGGCCGGCCGCGCCGCTCTCGCTGGTCGCGACGCCGATCTCGGCGAGGTCGCGGACGGCCACGGCGACCTCGAGGTCGGAGAGCCGGGTGGCGGCGCGGACGCCCCGCTGCAGGGCCGGCCATGCCACCAGCGAGACCTCGCCGCAGTTGAGCCCCGCCATCGTCGACTCGTGCGGCCCCGGCACCGTCACCCGTTCCCGGGCCGCCAGGGACTGCCACAGGCAGTCGGCCGCCGCCGGCTCGGCTGTGACGACGCTGCACGACCCGCTCGCGAGGCTGCGGACCGCGGCCGAGGCGAACGCGCCCACGCCCACCGGGACGAGCGCCAGGTCGATCGACGCGTCCGGGCCGAGCGCCGCGGCGAGCTGCCGCCGGGTCTCGGCGAAGATCGTCGAGTAGCCGGCGACCACGGCCTCGGGGATCCGGGTGTACCCGGGCCAGGACGTGTCCGAGACGAGCAGCTCGCGCCGGCCGTCGGGCCGGTCCCGCTCCGCGCTCTGGGCCGATCGGCGAACGGCGTCGTCGTACGACCCGGCCACCACCTCGACCTCGGCGCCCTCGCCGCGGATCGCGTCGACGCGCGCCTCGGCCATGTCCGCGGGCACGAAGATCCGGCTGTTCAGGCCCAGCCGGCGCGCCAGGTACGCGACGGCGCGGCCGTGGTTGCCGTCCGTGGCGGTCGACAGGACGATCGAGGCGCGCAGGGCGCCGGCCGCCTCGGCGAGCGCGTCGAACGCCGGGAAGGGCGCGCGGCCGACGTGGTCGGCGATCGCCACGCCGACGGCCCAGCTCGCGCCGATGACCTTGAACGACGGCAGGCCGAGGCGCTCGGCCTCGTGCTTGACGAACACGTGCCCGACGCCGACCTGCTCGGCGATCGCCGGCGCCGCCACCAGCGCGGACTCGGCGAATCCCGGGATCGATCGGTGAAAGTGCTCGATCATGTCCGGAGGGCGTTCCGCCCAGCCGTCGAGGGCCGACCACGCCGGGTTCCACAGGACGTCACTCTCGAAGTGCGCCATCTCAGTCCCCAGTTCCCCTTTTCTCATCGATGGCCGAGCCGGCCAACATCCGGCGCGCGCGCTCGACGACGGGGGCGTCGACCATGACGCCCCCGACGGCGACCGCACCCTGCCCGGCCGCCGCGATCACTTCGCGCGCCCAGGACACCTCCTGCGGCGACGGCGCGAAGGCGGCCCGGATCGCGCCGGCCTGGACCGGGTGGACCGCGAGCTTGCCCGCGTAGCCCTCGCGGCGCGCCCGCCCGGCGTCTGCGAACGTTGCGTCGTAGTCCCGCAGCGCCATGCTCACCCCGTCCACCGGCGCGGGCCGCCCGGCCGCGCGCGACGCCAGCGCCAGCCGGCCGCGGACCTGCCGGACGACGTCGGACTCCTGCTCGCAGCCGAGATCGAGGGCGAGGTCGACAGTGCCCAGCATGAGCCGCTCCACCCCTTCGACGGCGAGCATCCCGGCGACTCGCTCGACGCCGGCCGCGGACTCGACGAGGGCCGCCACCGGCACCTGGAGCAGGTCGCACACGCCTTGCAGGTCCGCTGCCGACTCGGCCTTGGGCACAACCACGCCCCGCAGGCCCGCGCGGCCCACCAGCGCGCGCAGGTCGTCCGCATGCCACGGTGACCCTGCCGGGTTCACCCGGACCCAGGCCGATCCGCCGGCGGCGAGCCAGCCCGCGACGTGGTCCCGGGCCGCCGGCTTGGCGTTCGGCGCCACGGCGTCCTCCAGATCGCAGATGACCTGGTCGGCGGCGCTCGCGGCCTTCGCGAAACGCTCCGGGCGGTCGCCCGGGACGAAAAGCCAGGCCGGGCCCGGCGCGATACTCATGCGATCAGCGCCGCGAAGGTCCAGTCGAGGACGGCTCCGCGGCCGGCCACCGACGCCTGGGTGTTGAGCACGGCGATCGCGGTGCCGTCCCGGTAGGGCGTGACGCCCCGCACCGTGACGCGGCTGCGCACCGTGTCGCCTTCGAAGACGGGCGCGACGTGGTCGCAGGCGAACCACTCGGTCACGGTCACCAGGCCCGGGACCATCCGGCAGGTCTGGCCGAGCGCGAGCCCGATCGTGTGGCCGCCGTAGACGAGCCGACGGCCGCCGGCGGCCTCCGCATCATGGTGCACCGCCGCGACGTTGACGGTGAGCCGCGCCAGCTCCGGCGCGCTCGAGACGACGTCGCCGGCCGCCAGCTCGAAGGTGTCGCCGGCCGCGAGCGGACCGCCGGACGCGGGCGCCAGCGGCTCGAGCGACCACGGCTCGAGCCAGTCGGGGGCCGCTGCCACGTCCGGCACGGACGGTGCGATGAAGAGGCCGTGCACGTCGGGGCCCGCCTCCGGGGCCGGGCCGGTCCCGTCGCGGCAGGGCAGCAGGGCGCACCGGTCGAACGCGAGGATGACGCGTCCGGTCTGGTCGCGGGTCACGATGCTCAGCACCGCCTTGCCGCGCTCGGGCCGGTCGGGCCGGGACCGGACCCGGCGCAGCGCGACGACCTCGGTCGAGGTGGCGAGGGTGTCGCCGAGGTACGGCGTCGCCCGCGGCCGCAGCCCCCGGTAGAAGAGGTTCGCCACCACCTGGCGGGTCACGACGCTCGACTGGCCGACGGCCACGTCCCAGACCACGCCGGGATGCGCGAGGCCGGCGCGCCCGGTGACCCGCTCGGCGAGCGTCTCGTCGAGGCAGAGCCGGAGCCGGTCGCCGAGGATCGCCCGGTGCTGGGCCTGGAGCCCGGCATCCAGCGTGACGGCCGGCGCGGTGAAGGTGTCACCGACGGCGAGGTCGTCGAACCAGGGACCGTCCACGATGCTCATGCTTCCTCCTGCGGTTCCGGCGTACCGGCGGTCAGGTACCGGGTCAGCAGGCGCACCCCGCGGCCGTTGGCGCCCGCGGCCCACCGGGCGTCGGCGGCCGGGCGCATCACCGTGAGCCCGAGGTCGAGGTGCGCCCACGGCACGCCGGACGCGAACGGCTCGAGGTACAGCGCCGCGGTGATGGCGCCGTACGGCTGGGGCGCGTCCGGGTCGAAGTTGCGCGTATCCGCCACGTCGGAGGCGAGGGTGGCCCGGTAAGGCTCCCACATCGGCATCGCCCACCCGGGCTCCCCGGCCGCGGCGCCGGCCGCCAGCACCCGCGCCAGCAGGGCGTCATCGGTGCCGAAGCCGGCCCACATGTCGGGGCCGAGGCCGGTGACCGAGGTCAGCGTCGCCAGGTCGACGATCGCGGCCGGGCCGGCCTCCGCGGCGTACGCCATGGCGTCCGCGACCACGAGCCGTCCCTCGCAGTCGGCGTTGGTCACCTCGACGGTCCGGCCACCGCGATGACGCAGGACGTCCCCGATCCGGACCGCGTCCGGGCCCGGCATGTTCTCGGCGCACGGCAGGTAGGCCCGCACCGGCGCGTCGCAGCCCAGGCGGGCCAGCGCAACGAGGGCGCCGAGAACGGCGGCGGCGCCGGCCATGTCCGCTTTCATGGTGAGCATGCCCCGGTTGGACTTGAGCGACAGGCCGCCCGCGTCGAAGGTGATGCCCTTGCCGACGAGCGCCGTGTGCGGGCCGTCGCCTCCGCGCCGCAGCTCGATCAGGCACGGCGGATGCACGCTCCCGCGGCCCACGCCGGCGATGCCGCCGAATCGCTCGCGCGCAAGCGTCGCGGCGTCGTGTACGCGTACCTCGAACCCGAGCGCCTCGCCGAGCTCCTGGCACACGGTCGCCAGCCGCGCCGGGACGAGCTGGCCGGGCGGCGTGTTGATCAGGTCCCGGGCGAGGTTGGCGGCCGCGCCGAGCGCAATCCCCTCCCGCACGGCCCGCTCCGGTCCCCCGTGCCGATGCGGGCCGGGGTCGAGCCGGGCGAGCAGGTCGGCGACGGTCCAGTCGGGGCGGTACCGATACGTACCGAGGGTCCAGCCCTCCGCCGCGGCGACCGCGCAGCGCGGGTCGGCGTCCCAGCACCCGATCGCGTCGAGCACCCCCGGCGCGGATCCGCAGCGCCGGGCCGCCGCCATCGCGGCCGCCCGCACGTGGTCGAACGCCAGACCCGGCCGGGGATCGCCGACGCTCACGCACACGAGGTCGGGGCCATCGAGGACGGGGACCCGGGCGACGTCGCCGGGCTCGGCCGGGCCGAGGCGAGCCCCGATCGCGCGCACGTCGACATCGACGCCGGCCTCCACGAGGAAGCCGGTGACCGGGGCCGGCACCGCCCCACCGGTCCCGACCGGCACGACGACCACGTCCGTCACCCGCTCCGTCACCTGGTCCTCCTGAACACGCGGGCCGCCCGCCGCGACCCGTGCCGTTGAGCAGGCTAAACCGGCGCAGACGGCCGCCGTCGGTGTCGGACACCCAACCTCGGGGCCGCCTTTCATGTCGGGCCACAAGAGTCGCCACCGCGCCGGATGAAACCTTGTCGGCGCCGTCCAACGCGCCGGAGGAAAACACCCCATGAACGCACCGTCCGCCGGCTCCCGCTCCCGGGTCGCCGACGTCGTCGCGGCGTCGGCCCGGATGATCCGCTGCGAGTCACCGTCCACCGACCTCGCCGCGGTCGCCCGCAGCGCCGAGCGCGTCGCGCGGGTCGGCGAGGAGATCCTGGGCCGCCCCGCCGAGCCGATCGTCACCGCCGGCCGCACCCACCTGCGCTGGCGGTGGGGAACGGAACCACCCCGCGTGCTCGTGCTGGGCCACCACGACACCGTCTGGCCCCTGGGCACGATCGACACGATCCCCTTCACGGCCGGCGACCGCATCCGCGGGCCGGGGTGCCTGGACATGAAGGTGGGCCTCGCCCTGGCCTTCCACGCCATCGCCGCGCTCGACGACCCGTCCGGGGTCACGTTGCTGGTCACCGGCGACGAGGAGCTCGGCTCTCCGACCTCCCGCGAGCTGATCGAGGACGAGGCCAGGGGCTGCGCCGCGGTCCTGGTGCTGGAGTCCGGCGACGACTCCGGCGCCCTGAAGACCGAGCGCAAGGGCCGCGCCCACTACGAGCTGACCTTCTCCGGGCGCGCGGCCCACGCCGGCCTGGAACCGCACCTGGGCGCGAACGCGCTGGTCGGGCTGGGCGCCGCCGTCGGCGCCGTCGCCGCGCTGGCCGACGACGCGGCGGGGACCAGCGTGACGCCGACGATGGCTCGCGCCGGTACGGCCGTCAACACCGTGCCGGACCGGGCCACGCTGACGATCGACGTCCGCGCCCGGACCGCCGAGGAGCTGCGGCGGGTCGACACCGCGATCCGCGGCCTGACGCCGGCGAACGGTGACGTCACCGTCGAGGTGGCGGGTGGCATCGACCGCCCACCGCTCGAGGCCACGATGACGGCCGGGCTGTTCGAGCGGGCCCGCGCCGTGGCGGATCGGCTGGGCATCGGCCCGCTCACCGGTGTCGCGGTCGGCGGCGGATCGGACGGCAACCTCACGGCCGCCGCCGGGGTGCCGACCCTGGACGGCCTGGGCGCGGTGGGCGGCGGGGCGCACGCCCGCCACGAGTGGGTCGACGTGGCCCGGCTCGGCGACCGCCTCGCCCTGCTGACCGCGCTGCTCGACGACGTGCTCGCCGAGGCCCCGCGATGACGCCGGAGCACGGGGTGTCGGTCCGCGAGGCGGCCGGGCTCGCCGACTTCGAGGCGATCGCCGCCCTCTTCAACCGGGTCTGGGACGACGCGCCCGGCTCCAGCCAGATCACCGTCGCGTTGCTGCGCGCCTTCAGCATGACCGGCAACTACGTCGCCGTCGCGTTCGTCGGGGAGCACCTGGCCGGCGCCGCGGTCGGGTTCCTCGCGCCGCACAACGGATCCCTGCACAGCCACATCACCGGGGTCGAGGCGAAGTACCGCGCCCAGCAGGTCGGCTACCTGCTCAAGCGCCACCAGCGCGACTGGGCACTGCGCCACGACATCGGCTCGATCACCTGGACGTTCGACCCCCTGGTCCGCCGCAACGCGTACTTCAACCTGGTCAAACTCGGCGCCCGGGCGACGGCTTACCTGCCCGACTTCTACGGCCCGATGCACGACGGGCTCAACCGCGGCGAGGCCAGCGACCGGCTGTTCGTCGAGTGGGACCTGCTCTCCCCCGCCGCCGTCGAGCCGCCCGGGGGCGACCATCCGCCGCTGATCACGGTTCGCGGCGACGCGCTGGCGGCGGCGCCGTGGACCGGCGGGCCCGCCTTCGTCCCGGTTCCCGAGGACATCGAGCGGGTCCGGGTCGAGAACCCGGGCCTCGCACGGGCCTGGCGTGCCCACGTGCGCGACGTGCTGGCCGGGGCCCTGGCCCGCGGCGCCGAGATCGCCGCCTTCGACCGGCGGCACGGCTACCTGATCACCTACCCACCCAAGGCAGGAGAACGATGACAGACCACCCGGACGTCGTGACGATCTGCTCCGATCTCATCGCGATCGACACCAGCAACTACGGCAGGGCGGGCAGCAAGGGCGAGCTGGCCGCGGCCGAGTACGTCGCCGGCCTCCTGCGCGGGGCGGGGTACGACCCCGAGATCATCGAGTCCGAGCCGACCCGGGCCAACGTCGTCCTGCGGGTCCCAGGCGCCGACCGGTCGCTGCCCGGCCTGCTCGTCCACGGGCATCTCGACGTCGTCCCCGCCGAGCCGGAGCGGTGGACGGTGGCGCCGTTCGAGGGCCGGGTGGTGGACGGATACGTGTGGGGCCGCGGCGCGACCGACATGAAGGACACCGTCGCGATGATGCTCGCCACCCTGCTGCGGTGGGCGGCCGGCGCGACCGTCCCACGACGCGACGTGGTCTTCGCCTTCGTCGCGGACGAGGAGGAGGACGGTGCCCTCGGCGCCGAGTGGCTGGTACGCAACCGGCCCGAGCTCTTCGCCGGGGTCACCACCGCCGTCGGCGAGTCGGGCGGGCGGGCCGTGCCGGTGCGGGCGCCCGACGGGACGGTACGGCGGTTCTACCCCATCGCCGTCGCCGAGCGTGGCTCCCTCCACATGCGCGTCCGCGCGACCGGCACGGAGGGCCACGGGTCACGCCCCAACCCGGACAACCCCGTCGCCCACCTGGTCACCGGCCTGGCCCGGATCGCGGCGGGCCGGGGGGCCCAGACCCAGGCGCCCCCCGGGCGCCCGCGGCGAGGCCCCCCCCGGCGGGGCCGCGGGCG